>JAXDGY010000165.1:0-5103 GCA_034664785.1 Solirubrobacteraceae bacterium | reverse complement strand
CTCATGACAGGCACGCTCGGCTTCGACCGCTTCGGTGCCGCGGGCGGCGATCTCGGCAGCGCCGTCACGCGCTTCCTGGGCCTGGATCACACCGAGCACGTCGTCGCCATCCACCGCACCGACGTGGGGCTGCCCCTGCTGCAGGTCGCCCCGGCCGAGCTGACCGACGAGGAGCGGGCGTACCTGGCGGACGTCGACCGCTGGCGCGCCGCGGAGAGCGCCTACGCGCTGATGCAGCGCACGAAGCCGCAGACCTTGGCCTATGCGTTGAACGACTCGCCCGTCGGGCTGGCAGCGTGGATCGTCGAGAAGCTTCGGGCGTGGAGCGACTGCGACGGCGACGTCGAACGCCGCTTCACCAAGGACGAGCTGCTGACGAACATCATGATCTACTGGCTGACCGAGACGATCGGCTCCTCGTTCCGTCCCTACCACGACGCGCCGCAGATCCCGATGGAGCAGCACGCCCGCCGCGTCGAGGTCCCCTGCGGCGTCGCGGCCTTCCCCCGCGAGATCGGCATCCCGCCCCGGTCGTGGGCCGAGCGCACCTCGAACATCGTCCACTGGACCGAGATGCCCAGCGGCGGCCACTTCGCGCCGTTCGAGGAGCCGGAGCTCTACGCGGACGACCTCAGGGCGTTCTTCAGGCCCTACCGCGGCGGCGGGTGAGCGGCGGCCGCCAAGGGCCGCGCCCGGCGCTCAGCCCAGGCGCAGCACCTTGATGGCCTGGGCCGCCATCTGCGACTCGCCCAACGCGTTCGGGTGGACGATCACCGGGTTGGTTCCCTGCAGGACAGGCTCCACCCAGCGGATGCCGATGGGCTGGCAGGCGTCGTGGCCGTTGGAGACCCCGTTGAGGTCGACGTAGGTCGCGCCGGTTGCGGCCGCGGCGCGGCGGATGGCGTCGTTGAGCGTCGCCTGGATGCCGCGCACGTAGGGGACGTCACCCGCGGCGACCGGCATCCGGTCGAAGCACGCGCCGGTCGCCGGCATGATCCACGGGTAGCCCAGGATGCCGACCTTGGCCCGCGGCGCCTTGGCGCGGACGGCCTTGAGCGCCTTGACCAGCGACGGGTAGGTCGTGGTGCGGATGGTGTCCTCGAAGGAGGATCCGTAGCGGTCCTTGCAAGGGCTGCCCATGCCGAGGGTCGACAGGCCTGCGGCGCCACAGTCGAGGATGGTGTTGATGAAGACGCCGCTGTCGTTGCCGCCGATCGTCATGGTGACGAGCCGCGTGCTGCTCGTGACGGCATCGAGCTGCGGGGGGACGCCCTGGTACTGCGAGGTGAAGAAGTGGCTGGTGTCCGCCGCACCGCAGGTCACGTCGGTGAGCTGCGCGCCGGTCTTGCCCGCGATCACCTTCGGGTAGTTGAGCGCCGAGCGCAGGCACTGCGGCGGCGCGGCGAGGTCCAGCGGGACGACCCCGGAGGCGGCGCTGTAGGAGTCGCCGAGCGCGACGTACGGAGACGCCGGGGTGGTCGCCTGCGCCGGCGATGCGGCGACCAAGACGGCGGCGCAGGCGACGGCGAGCGCGAACCAGCGGATGCGGCGGGGATGTGCGGGCACCTTGTGTCTCTCCTCCTCGTGGACACATCCGTGTTTCCCAAAAAGCCAGGCGTCCTACCTTCTCGTGGGGACGCGGCGTCGAGCTGGTCGCCACGGGCGCCATCTCCAGTTCGTCAGCGCCACTGATCCGGCGCAGCTCGCCGTCGGTCCAGGCGCTCATCAGACAGCGCCCACCCGCACGAGGGACTTGATCGCGCGTGGCCTACAGCGCCGAGCCGGGTACCGCCTCCCAACAGGCGCTGGACCTCCTCGCCAGCTGGACCGCCACGCCTGATCCGGACCGGCCCGCGCAGGCGACGGACGACGCTCGACGCACCTGACCAACGACCCGGAGCCATCGAGATGCAGATCATCCGCAGCACCATCGACACCGCCAAAGGCCCGGGCGACTGGTTCACCGGCGACGTCTACATCGACCCCGTCGCCGCCGCGCGCGCCCCGGCACGAGCGCAGGCCAACCTCGTCCACTTCACCCCGGGCGCGCGAACGGCCTGGCACACCCACCCGCTCGGCCAGACCATCTTCGTCACCGAGGGGATCGGCCTCTGCCAGAAGCGCGGCGGGCCGGTCGTGGTCATCCGCCCCGGCGACCGCGTCTTCTTCGAGCCCGACGAGGACCACTGGCACGGCGCGACCGCCGGCCGCCTGATGGTCCACCTCGCGATCAACGAGGTCGACGAACAGCACCCGGCCGTCCACTGGGGCGAGCACGTCACTGACGACGAGTACGCCGCGGCGCCCAGCACCGAGACCTGATCCCAAGCGCCGGCGTACGGCCTGGCGCCTGACGCAAGGAGCACCCCATGGAGCACCGCCCACTGGGACGCACCGGCGTCTCGGTCAGCAAGCTGTGCCTCGGCGCGATGATGTTCGGCGCCTGGGGCGAGCCCGACCACGACCAGTCGATCCGCATCATCCACGCGGCGCTCGACGCCGGGATCAACTTCGTCGACACCGCAGACATCTACTCCCAAGGCGAGTCGGAGGAGATCGTCGGCAAGGCCCTCAAGGGCCGCCGCGACGACGTCGTGCTGGCCACGAAGGTCTGGGGTCCGATGGGCGAGCACCCCAACCGCCAGGGAGCCTCGCGGCGCTGGATCATGCAGGAGGTCGAGCACTCGCTGCGCCGGCTGGACACCGACTGGATCGACCTGTACCAGATCCACCGCCCCACCCCGGACACCGACCTCGAGGAGAGCCTCGGCGCGCTCACCGACCTCGTCCACCAGGGCAAGGTCCGCTCCATCGGACACTCCACCTATCCGGCCTCGCTGATCGTCGAGGCGCAGTGGACCGCACGCGATCGGCACCTGCAGCGCCCGCACACCGAACAGCCGCCCTACTCGATCCTCGTCCGCGGCATCGAGGCGGAGGTGTTGCCGGCCTGCCGGCACTACGGCATGGGCGTCCTGTCGTACAGCCCGCTGGCCGGCGGCTGGCTGTCGGGCCGCTGGCGCGAGGACACCGAGGGCCCCACGCCCGCCTCCCCCGCCCGCCGGCGGCTGGTCGAGCGCTTCGACATGTCCTTGCCCGCCAATCAGCGCAAGCTCGAGGCCACCGAGCAGCTCGCGCGACTGGCCGAGGAGACCGGCATCACGCTCATCCGACTCGCCATCGCCTTCGTGCTCAACCACCCGGCGGTGACGGCCGCGATCGTCGGGCCGCGGACCATGGAGCATCTCGAGAGCCAGCTGGCGGCGGCGGACGTCGTCCTCGACCGGGAGGTGTTGGACCGCATCGACGAGATCGTCCCGCCCGGCATCGACCTCAACCCTGCCGACGGCGGCTGGCAGAGCCCCGAGCTGCAGCCCGAAGCGCGGCGCCGGTAGCAGTAGGGCACACCTACGGTCGCGCTCCACGCCGCCGGCCGAGGCGTAGGCGGTTGCCATTGCTCGAGGCGGTATTCGAGAGATCGCGTCGCGGCCGAACGTCGCGCATCAACTGTCCCGTCGTCCAGCCGATTTCCATTCGCGCCATATATAGGTTCGTAATGCAACACCGACAGGAGACGAACCATGGCCACCATCCCAGCGTCGGCGGTTCCGGAGTACCCGATGGCGAGGGCATCCGGATGCCCGTTCGACCCGCCACCGGCACTGCGCACGCTCGCCCCGGTCTCCCGGATCCGGCTGTGGGACGGCAGCACGCCGTGGCTGATCACGCGTCACGCGGACACGCGCGCGATCCTCGCCGATCCGCGCGTCAGCGCCGACGTCCGGCGCGCGGGGTATCCGCATGTCAGCGCGGGCGCAGCGGCCCGACGGACGCGGGGGTCCACCTTCATCAGCATGGACGACCCCGACCACGCCCGGCTGCGGCGGATGGTGACGGGGACGTTCGCGATCCGGCGGGTCGAGGCGCTGCGCCCGGCGATCCAGCGGATCGTGGACGATCGCATCGACGCGCTGCTGGCCGGCCCGCGGCCGGTCGACCTGGTCCAGGCGTTCGCGCTGCCGGTGCCGTCGATGGTGATCTGCGACGTGCTCGGCGTCCCCTACGTCGATCACGACTTCTTCCAGCGCCGCGCCCGGGTCCTCGTCAGCCGCGATCAGACCGTCGAGCGGGCGATCGCGGCCCAGGACGAGCTGACCGAGTACCTCGACGGGATCATCGCCGGCAAGCTCGCCGAGCCCGCCGACGACCTCCTGTCCAAGCTGGCCGGCGAGCACGTCGCCACCGGCGAGCTGTCACGGCGCGAAGCCGCGCTGATGGCCGTGTTGCTGGTGATCGCCGGCCATGAGACGACCGCCAACATGATCGCGCTCGGCACGCTCGCGCTCCTCGAGCACCCCGACCAGCTCGCCGCCCTGCGCGACACCGACGACCCCGCGCTGATCGCCGGCGCGGTCGAGGAACTGCTGCGCTACCTCACCATCACCCACTCGGGACGCCGTCGGGTCGCCCTGCAGGCCATCGAGATCGACGGCCAGACGATCCACCCTGGCGACGGGATCATCCTCGCCGGCGAGGCGGCCAACCGCGACGCGGACGCGTTCCCTGACGCCGATCGGCTCGACGTCCACCGCGACGCGCGCGCACACCTCGCCTTCGGCTTCGGCGTGCACGCGTGCCTCGGCCAGCCGCTGGCGCGCGTGGAGCTGCAGATCGTCTACGGGACGCTCTACCGACGCATGCCCGGCCTGCGCCTGGCGGCGCCGCTCGAGGAGATCCCGTTCAAGCACGACTCCAACGTCTACGGGGTGTACGAGCTCCCCGTCACCTTCTGAAGGAGACCGCAATGCGAGTGATCGTCGACCAGAGCAGATGCGTGGCCTCGGGCCAGTGCGTGCTTGCAGCCGGCGCCGTGTTCGACCAGCGCGAGGAGGACGGGACCGTCCTCCTGCTGGACGCGAGCCCGCCGCCCGAGCTGCACGACGCCGTCCGCCGCGCCGCCGCGCTCTGCCCCGCGCGGGCCATCACCGTCGGGACAAGCGCTGGTGCCCTCGACACATAGTCTTCGAGCGGAGCGTGCGGAGCGGATCGCGTACGTCTCGAGCGAGCTGCTGACGCGCGTCTCCCTGCTCACGCGGCTGCTCG
>JAXDGY010000164.1:0-3466 GCA_034664785.1 Solirubrobacteraceae bacterium | reverse complement strand
GCCAGAGCGCGCTGTCCCGGCTCGTGAGCCGGCTCGAGGAGGAGGGGCTCGTCTCGCGCCGCAGCTGCGCCGAGGACCGCCGCGGGACCTACGCCTGCATCACGGACGCGGGCCGTGCCCGCGTCCGGGAGGCGGAGGCCACGCAGCGAGAGGTCCTCGCCCGCACCCTCGTCTGACCCCCACCGCGCGACGCGGAACGTGAACGTCGACGCCGCGCCGCGGCATGGCGTCCGTTCGCCGCGGCCGAGCCCGGGTAGCGGGCGGGGCATGGCCCACAACGAGATCCACGTCGACGTGCCGCCCGCTGCGGTCTTCGAGGTTCTCGCGGACCCGCGCCTGTACGGCAACTGGGTCGTCGGAGCGAGCACGACGCGGTCGGTCGAGGGGCGCTGGCCGGAGGCCGGCGCGACCCTGCACCACGTCCAGGCGTTCTTCCTGCACGACACGACGACCGTCCTGGTCTGCGAGCCCGAGCGGCGCCTGGTCCTCGAGGCGCGGGCGCGGCCGATCGTCATCGCCGAGGTCGACATCCGGCTCGCGCCCGAGGGCGACGGCACGCGGGTGACCCTGGACGAGGTCGCCAAGGGCGGCCTGCTGGGCGCGCTGCCGAAGCCGGTCTCCGACGCGCTGCTGTACGTCCGCAACATCGAGACCATGCGGCGCCTGAAGCGGCTGGCCGAGATCGGGCACGCGCTCGGCCGCGCGGAGGCGCTCGGGCACGCCTAGGAAGGTGTCTCAGGGCCCGGCGGCTGGGTGTGGCGCCACTCGGCGTTCCTTTCCCACGGTGCTCCGCGGGCGGCCCCGGCGTCCGGGCACCCGTGGCGGCATGCACACCTCCAACCCGAACGGAACATCGGCGGCCGCCACGACGGAGGGTGCGGGGAGCCGCTCACCCTCGCTGGACGCGCTGGCCCGCGGGCTCGGCTGGGCGAGCCTCGGCCTCGGCGTGCCACAGGTCACGACGCCCGGGCGCTTCGACCGCGCCATCGGCATCCGGCCCGGCCTCGAGCCGCGCGGGTGGACCCTCGCCGTCGGCGTCCGGGAGCTCGGCGCCGCCACCGGCATCCTCCTCCTGAACGCCAAGAAGCAGACGGCGTGGGCGCGGGTGGCCGGCGACGTGAAGGACCTGACGCTCCTGGTGCGCGCGCTGCAGACCGGCCGCAGCGAGCGCCCCGCCCGCACGATCGCCGCGATCGCCGCCGTCCTGGGGATCGGCGCGACCGACCTCTACACGGCGCTCGGGCTCACCCGCCGCGACCGTGGCGAGCAGCCCGGGGCCGGCGAGCCGGAGGGTCCCGCGCACGTGAAGGTGGCCATCACGGTGCGGCGGCCGCGGGAGGACGTCTTCCGCTTCTGGCACGACTTCTCCAACCTGCCGAGCTTCATGGCCCACCTCGAGTCCGTGCAGCCCAACGGCGACGGCCGCACCCACTGGACGGCGAAGGCGCCGGCCGGGCGCACGGTGGAGTGGGACGCGCAGATCGTCGACGAGCGCCCGGGCGAGCTCATCGCCTGGCGATCGATCGGCGGCGACATCGACAACGCCGGCACGGTGCGCTTCACCGACGCGCCCGGGGACCGCGGGACGGAGATCCACCTCGACCTCCGCTACGACCCGCCGGGCGGCCGGCTCGGGTCCGCGGTCGCGAAGCTCCTCGGCGAGGAGCCCCGGCAGCAGGTCACCGACGACCTGCGCCGCTTCAAGCAGGTCACCGAGACGGGCATGGTCGTGCGCTCGGAGGGCAGCCCCGAGGGCCCGAAGACCCGCCGGCTGCTGCGGCAGCGCCCCGCCCAGCCCCTGCCTGCGAGCGAGGCCACCGCGGCCGTGCGGTAGCCCTCAGCTCAGGCCGTCGTCGTCCGGCTCCTCGTCGATCTCCGCGTAGGCGTCGTCGAGGAACCGGGGGAGTGCGGCCAGGAAGCCCTCCTGCTGGTCCTCCGGCACCGAGACGCGGACGCCCGTGACATGCACGTCGGACCCGTGGGTGTGGGCGTCCGGGGCGACCGTGGCGCCCGCGAGCACGAAGAACGGGACAAGGGAGAACCACTCCAGCCCGAGGAACTCGTGCGGGTCGATGCCCGAGGCCTCCAGGAGCTGCCGCAGGCGCGGGTCGTACTCCGAACGGCCCTGCGTGATGTAGGCGAGCTGCGTCATGCGTGCAGTCTGGCGCAGCGGCCGCGCCGGCCTTCGCTACACGTGCGCGGCGGTCCGCTCCCGCAGCCATGCCTCGAGCTCGGCGGCCGGCAGCGCGCGGCTGAAGAAGAAGCCCTGGACGGCGTCGCAGCGGCGGGCGGTCAGGTCGCGCATGATCGCGTCGTCCTCCACGCCCTCGGCGACGACGCGCAGGCCGAGGTCCTGCCCGAGCGTGATCGCCGCGCCGACGATCGCACGGTCGTGGGGGTCCGACGCCATGCCGGCCACGAACGAGCGGTCGATCTTGAGCTCGTCGAGCGGGAGCTGCTTGAGGTAGGACAGCGAGGTCTGCCCCGCACCGAAGTCGTCGAGCGCGAGGCCGACGCCCATTGAGCGCAGCCGGCGGATGCTCGTGATCGCGCGCTGCGGATCGGCGAGCACGGTGTCCTCGGAGATCTCGCAGATGAGCAGCCGCGGCGGGACGCCGTGGCGCCCGAGCAGCTCGGCGACGAGGTCGGGCAGCCCGACGTCGAGGATGTTGGGCGGCGCCAGGTTGACCGCGACCGACAGCTCGATGCCGCGCTCGCGCCAGGCCGCGGCCTGGGCCAGGGCGGTGTCGAGCACCCAGCGGGTGAGCGGCCCGACGAGCCCGGTCCGCACGGCGAGCGGCATGAAGGCCCCCGGCGGCAGCAGCCCCCGCTCGGGGTGCTCCCAGCGGATCAGGGCCTCGACGCCCGTGACCGCGCCGCCGGCGACGCCGACCTTGGGCTGGAAGTGCAGCACGAGCTCGTCCTCGGTCAACGCGCGCCGGACCTCGGCGAGCAGCTGCAGGCGGTCGGTCGAGTGCCCGTCGCGGGAGCGGTCGTAGGTCTCGGTGCGCGTCCGGTCCTGCTTGGCGAGCTCCATGGCGACGTCGGCGTGGCGTAGGAGCGTCTCGATCTCACGGCCGTGGTCGGGGCTCAGCGCGATGCCGATGCTGGCGTCGAGCTCGATCGCCACGCCGGCCAGGTCGAAGGGGCGGCCCAGCGCGTCGTGGAGGCGGGCGGCGATCTCCGCCGCGGTCGCGCGGGTCGGCAGGCCCGGGCACAGGACGGCGAACTCGTCGGCGCCCAGCCGGGCGAGCACGTCGACCGGGCGCAGGGCCTCGGTCAGGCGCTCGGCGGCACGGCGCAACAGCGCGTCGCCCTGGTCGTGGCCGAGCGTGTCGTTGACCTCCTTGAAGCGATCGAGGTCCACGAGCATCAGCGCGGCGATGGTGCCGTCCCCGGCGGCGAGCAGGCGCCGGCCCTGGTCCTGCAGCCGGGCGCGGTTGGCCAGCCCGGTCAGCTCGTCGTC
>JAXDGY010000163.1:0-25109 GCA_034664785.1 Solirubrobacteraceae bacterium | reverse complement strand
CGGTCCACCTCGAAGGCGCCGCGCACGACCGACGCCGCCTGCGCGAGCGGGTCCTCGGCGGAGCCGAGCGCCTCCGTGATCTCCGCCACCAGCGGGTGCACAACCCTCCTTCCTGCCGCGAGTCTAGTCCTGCTGCGGGCGCCCGTCGAGGCGCCTACCGCAGCGACGCCCAGGGCTCCTCTTCGAAGACGTCGATGACCTCATACCCGCCGTCGCCGGCCGTAGGCGTGAGGATGACGCTGAGCTTCGCGGCGCTGTCGCCGAGGGTGTAGGAGGCGTGCACCAGGTCCTTCGGGATGTAGACGGCCTCGCCCGGGCCGAGCTCGTGCTTGTCCTCCCCGAGCCACTGCTCGATGCGCCCCTCGCGGACCCAGATGATCTCCTCCTGGTCCGGGTGGCGGTGGAACGGGTGCCCGCCTCCGGCATCGAGCTTGACGTCCATGACGCACAGCGCCTGCGACCCCGTGAGCTCGGGCCGGCTGATCCAGCCCGTCTGACCCCAGTCGAACTGGTCGATGACGATGTCGTCGCGGGTGATGAACCTGCCGCTCATGCTGCCTCCTCGATCGGGATGGACTTGAAGCGCCTCATGTTCTCGGTCATGGCGACCTCTGTCGGCAGGCGCTCCATGCTCGACGCGCCGAAGAAGCCGACCACGCCGGACGTGCGCGCGATCACCTTCCGCGCGTCGTCCGGCTCGGCGATCGGGCCGCCGTGGCACAGGCAGAGGATGTCCGGGTTGACGCCCTTCGCCGCGTCGCAGAGCGCCTGCACGCGATCGACGGCCTCGTCGAGCGAGATGCCCGACCGCGACCCGATGGCGCCGCCGGTCGTCAGGCCCATGTGCGGGACGAGGACGTCCGCCCCCGCCTCGGCCATGGCGACCGCCTCGGACACCGTGAAGACGTAGGGCGCGGTGAGCAGGTCGAGCGCGTGCGCCTGGCGGATCATCTCCACCTCGAGGCCGTAGCCCATCCCCGTCTCCTCCAGCCCGACGCGCATCGTGCCGTCGATCAGCCCGACGGTCGGGAAGTTCTGCACGCCGCTGAAGCCGGTGCGCTTGACGTCCTCGAGGAAGTTCGGCATCAGGCGGAACGGGTCGGTCCCGCAGACGCCGGCCAGCACGGGCGTCCTGCGCACGACCGGCAGGACTTCGCGCGCCATGTCCATGACGATCGCGTTCGCGTCGCCGTAGGGCATCATCCCGGCCAGCGAGCCGCGGCCGGCCATCCGGTAGCGGCCGGAGTTGTAGATGATGATGAGGTCCGCGCCGCCCGCCTCCGCGCACTTGGCGGACAGCCCGGTGCCCGCCCCCGCACCGATGATCGCCTGGCGCTGGTCGACCTGCGCCCGCAGGCGCGCGAGTGCCTCGTCCCTCGTCATGCCGCCTCCTGGATGAGCTCGTGCAGCCGGTCGGCCATCGCCCTGGCGAAGGCCGGGTCGTTCACGTCGGCGTCGACCTCGTGGACCTCCACCTTCGCCGGGTCGACCCCCTCGCGCAGCGCGGCGAACAGCGCCTCGTCGGCCCCGGCGTCGCGGAACGGCTGCCCGTCCACGTCGATCGCCGAGACGCCGCGCAGCGGCACGAACAGCACCGTCGGGCCCGCCGCGCCGTTGAGCTTGCGCGCGATGCGCCGCCCGAGCTCGGCGTTCTCCTCCGGGGTCGTGCGCATGAGCGTGACCGTCGGGTTGTGGACGTACAGCTGCCGGTCGGCGAAGCGCTCCGGGACCTCCTCGCGCGGCCCGAAGTTCACCATGTCCAGCGCGCCGAGGGAGACCACCTGCGGCAGGCCCGCGGCGCCGACGGCCTCCAGGCGGTCGGGTCCGGCGGACAGGTCGCCGCCGACGAGGTCGTCGGCCAGCTCGGTGGTGGTCGCGTCGAGCACGCCGACGAGGAAGCCGCCCGTGGCCAGCGCCTCCAGGGACTGCCCGCCCGTGCCCGTGGCGTGGAAGACGAGGACCTCGTAGCCGTGCTCCTCCAGGCGCTCGCGGGCCGTGGTCACGCAGGGCGTGGTGACGCCGAACATCGTCGCGCCGACCAGCGGCCTGCCGGCGCCGCGGTCGGGGACGACGGCCTTGGCCATCCCGGCGATCGCGCCGGCCGCGTTGGTGAGGATCCGCGCGGAGATCTGGTTGATCCCGGCGATGTCGACGACGGAGTACATCATCGCGATGTCCACCGCGCCGACGTAGCGGCGCGTGTCGCCGGAGGCGACGGTCGAGACGATGAGCTTGGGGACCCCGACCGGGAGCGCCCGCATCGCCTGCGCGGCGATCGACGAGTTGCCCGACCCGCCGACGGCCGCGGTGCCGTCCAGGCGCCCCTCGGCGTGCAGCCGGGTGAGCACCGCCGCCGCGCCGCGGCCCATCACGTCCACGGCGCGCCCGCGGTCGGCGGCCTGCGCCAGCTCGCTGTGCTCGGCGCCGCCGGCGCGTGCCACCTCCTCGCGCGTGATGTCGGGTGCGACGAGCGGCTCGCCGAGCACGCCGGCGTCCACGAGCAGCACGTCGGCGCCCGCCTCGCGGATGCGGTCGCGCAGGTAGGCGTACTCCAGGCCCTTGGTGTCCAGGGTGCCGACGAGCACCACCGTCGGCGGGGACGTCACGCCCGCTCCACTCCGAGCCAGCGCCGCTGCGCGTCGGGATCGCCGGCGAGCTCGGCCGCCGTGGTCTCCGCGGAGATGCGCCCGGCGACCATGACCAGCTGGCGCTCCGCCATCGCAGTGGCCATGGCGAGGTTCTGCTCCACGACGAGGATCGCCAGGCCTTCCGCGGCGAGGTCGCGGAACGTCCTGATGAGCATCTCGATGATCGTCGGGGCGAGGCCCTCGGACGGCTCGTCCATGATCAGCAGCTTCGGGTTGCCGAGCAGCGCGCGCCCGATCGCGAGCATCTGCTGCTCGCCGCCGGACAGCTGCATCCCGCCGTGCTGCTTGCGCTGGGCGAGGCGGGGAAACAGCTCATAGACGGCGTCCGGCGTCCAGCGGTGCTCGCCGCGGCGCGGCGCGGCCATGCGCAGGTGCTCGTCGACGGTCAGCGACTCGAACAGCCGCCGCCCCTGCGGCACGTAGCCGATGCCCGTGCCGGCGATCTTGTAGGAGGGACGGCCCACGAGCTGGGTGCCCTCGAAGGTGATCGATCCCTTGGAGCTCGCCGGCCGGATCTGCATGATCGCGTTGCACAGCGTGGTCTTGCCCATGCCGTTGCGGCCGATGAGCGAGACGGGCTCGCGACCCATCTCGAACGACACGCCCTGCAGGACGTGCGCGCGCCCGTAGTAGGCGTCGAGGTCCTTGACGACGAGCAGCGGAGCCTCGCCACTCGGGGTCTTCGTCGCCGCGGCAGCCGGCTCCTGGGCGCTCACGAGGTCGCCTCGATCCCCTCGTCGGTGACCCGGCCGCCCAGGTACAGCTCGTGCACGAGCTCGTTGGCGCGGATCTCGTCCGGGGTGCCTTCCACGATCTTCCGTCCGTCATGCATCATCGTCACCCGCTGGGCGACGCGGAGGGCGACGTCCATGTCGTGCTCGATGAGGATCAGCGTGATCCCCTTGTCGAGCTCGAGCAGGAGGTCGGTGAGCGCGACCCGCTCGCCGCGCGAGAGCCCGGAGGCGGGCTCGTCGAGCAGCATCAGCTTCGGCTCGGTCGCCCGCGCCATGCCGACCTCGAGCTGGCGCTGCTCGCCGTGCGAGATGGACCCGACGAGGTCGCCGATCTTGTCCTTGAGGCCGACGGCGGCCGCCAGCTCGCGCGCCCGTTCGCGCATCTCGCCGTCGACGGCGCGGCGGATCATGCGCCGGTGGCCCCCGCGCGTGCCGAGCACCGCGAGGTAGAGGTTGTCCTCGACGGTCAGGCCGAGGAAGAGGCGGGACTTCTGGTAGGTGCGACCCATCCCGAGCCGGGTGCGGCCGGGGGCGGGGACCTCGCTGACGTCCTGCCCGAGGAACTCGATGGTGCCGGAGGTGGGCGGCATGTCCCCCGAGATCACGTTGAAGAGGGTGGTCTTGCCGGCCCCGTTCGGGCCGAGGATGGCGCGGCGCTCGCCGTGCGCGATGTCGAGATCGACATCGCGCACGGCATCGAGGCCGCCGAACCGCCGGCCGACCCCTCGCAAGCGGAGGATCGGCGCGGCGGATTCGGTGGTTGCTGCCTGCATGTGGGTGCTACCCGACGACCTTGACGGGCTGCGACTTGCCGATCCACGGCAGGCTCTTCTTCTCGCACGTGGGGAAGTTGCGCCCCGGTGCGGGAGTCGACGCGCTGAACGTCCCGCCGAAGGTCTGATCGACCGACGGGATCTTCGCGATCGTCTTGACCGCCAGCTTGCCGTCCTTCGTGTACAGCTGCTGGTAGAACACGTCAGTGACGGCCTGACGGTTGTCGTCCAGCTTGATCTCACCGTACGGAGCGGGGAGCGTCACCTTCGCCATCGCGGCCTGCAGCTTCTTCTGGCCGCCGGAGATGTCGCCCTTCACCGCCTCGAGACCCTTGATCAGGCCCCACGTGTTCACGTAGTACCCGTAGGTGAACGTGCTCGACGACTGCGGTGCCGCGTCGCCACCCGGCGGGATCTTCTTGAACCACTTGCCGATGATGTTCGTGGCGAAGTCCTGCGCCGCCGGGGTGTTCAGGTCGCCGGCCGTGCCTGCGCCGCCGATGTAGGCCCCCGAGACGCGCGGACCGAGCTGCTCGAACTGACCCGGCGTGCCCCAGAACAGGTTGCCGATGAACTTCTTCGAGTCGATCGGGCCCTTCGCCTGCTCGTAGGCCTTCAGGAACGGGATGAGACCCGCGCCGCCGACCGCGACGAACGTGCCGTCGACGTCGTCCGGCAGCTGCTGCGCGAAGGACGAGTAGTCCGTCGTGTTCAGCGGCGGGAAGACCCGCTTGGTGATCTGGCCGCCCGCGGCGCAGAAGTCGGCGATGAACCCTGCCGTCGACGTCCAGCCGAAGCTGTAGTCGTCGGAGATGATCGCGGCCTTCTTCCAGCCCAGCTTGTTGAACGCCAGGTCACCGAGGCCGGCGTTCCACTGCGCGCCGTCACCGTTGAACCGGTAGAAGTTCGGCGCCTTGACCTTGAGCGTCGTGTCCTGCGCGCCCGCGGAGCCGTCGACGAACGTCTTGTCCGGGTGCTGCTTGGCGTAGTTGGCCACCGCGATCGACTCGTCGCCGGACAGCGGGCCGATCATGATGTCGGCACCCAGCTGCTCCATGAGCCGCCGGGTCTCCTTGATCGCCGTGTCCGCCTGGTCGTTGCCGCAGCCCACACCGACGAGCTTGAGCGGATGGTCGCCGATGGCGCCGCCCGTGAAGCCGTCCTTCGGCTTGTTCGGGTTCTTCGGCTTCGCGCCGGCGAACTGGGACAACGCCGCGACGGCGCCGGCCATGTTCTGGTTGTCGAACGACCCGAACGCGCCCTGGCACTCGGACATGATCGCGATCTTGATCGGCGTGCCCGATCCACCGCTGCGCGGCGCGACCGCCGGCTGCGGGTCCGGTCCGGTCGTGTCTGCGGCGGCCGGTGCGGGCGCCGCGGTCGTGTCGGCAGCGGCGGGCGCCGAAGCACTGCCCGTGTCGCTGCTGGATTTGTTGTCTGAGCCGCAGCCCGCGACAGCGAGCGCAGCGACTCCGGTGAGGACAGCGAGCCAGTTCGGCCCCCGCCTCCACCCCGGTACTGCCACCATGTGTCTCCTCCTCCTACTGCCACGCGGACGCGGCAGCTCTTGTTGCAACGACCCCAGGTGGTCGACGACCCACCCTCGGTTCAGCCTGCCGGTGTGAGTTCCGCCGACCCCCTCTCCTCCGTGATGTCGCCCGGGCGAGCGCGTTTGCGCGCAGACGTCGCGCGCTCCCAGAGGCCGATCAGGCCATCAGGGGAGACGAGCACGATCACCAGGAAGATGAGTCCGATCAGGGTGTGGAAGCGGTCGCCGATGAAGCTGACGTCCTGGGCGTAGTTGTTGATCACCACGAACACCAGGGCCCCGATCCAGGCGCCCTCGAGGCGGTAGAGCCCGCCGATCACCGCGATCACGAGCACGTCGATGGTGGCGCTCAGGCCGATCGTCGACGGGGCGATCTGCGCGTTCCACCAGACGAAGAGGATCCCGCCGACCGCGGCGACGAACCCGCCGAAGCCGAAGGCGAGGGTGCGGTGCAGGGTCACGTTGTAGCCCAGCGAGCTCATCCGGACCGGGTCGTCGCGGATGCCCTGCAGCGTGAGGCCGAACGGCGTGCGCGCGACGTAGCGCATCATCGCGTACATCGCCAGGGCCACCGCGAGCGTGACGAAGTACAGCCGCTCGGGGTGGGCCGTCCGGCTGAGGAAGTCGGGGATCGGGATGCCGCTGATGCCGCCGAAGCCCGACACGCTCGTCACCTGGCCGAAGAACAGGTTCGCGATGACGGAGAAGACGAGCGTGATCATCAGGAAGTAGATCCCGAAGCTCCGGCTGGCGAGCGCCCCGAAGAGCATGGCCACGAGGACGGCGATCAGGATGGCCACGACGATCCCGGGCACCTCCGCCCACCCGAGGTTCAGCCCCTTCGTGTTGCCGTTCGTGGTCAGGTTGCCGAGCGCGAAGCCCGCGACGCCGTAGATGGCGACCTGCGCCAGCGACACCATCCCGCCGTAGGCCGAGAGGAAGATCAGGCTCGCGGCGACGACGCCGAGGATGAGCATCTGGGTCAGCAGGGTGCTGATCCAGTACGTGTTGAAGATCAGCGGGGCGAACAGCGCCACGACGAGCAGGACGGACCCCACCGCCCGGTCCGGCGTGAGCCGGGACCCCCGCACGAAGCTCATGCGGGCCGGCCGTAGAGGCCGAGCGGACGGACGGCGAGCACGATCGCCAGCAGGACGAACGTGAAGATGATCGAGTAGAAGGTGTAGTCCGCCGGCAGGTAGGCCGCCGCGAAGTTCGTGGTCAGCCCGAGCAGCAGCGCGCCGATCGCGGCGCCGCCCAGCGAGCCCATCCCGCCGATGATCACCACCACGAGCGAGTTGAGCAGCCAGTTGGCGTCGACCCCTGGCGCGAGACTCGCGAAGGAGCCGCCGATCGCACCTCCCATCCCGGCCAGCGCGGAGCCGACGAGGAACGCGATCGCGAAGGTGAGCTGGATGTTGATGCCCATGGCGGAGACCATGTCCCGGTCGTCGACGCCCGCGCGGATCACCATGCCGGTGCGCGTGCGCTTGAGCCAGTACCAGAGCGCCACGCCGATGACGATGCCGATCAGCAGGATGACCAGCCGGGTCAGCGTGTAGCGCACGCCGGCGACGTGCAGGTCGACGAACTTGTCGAAGGTCCCCGGCCACGAGATGTCCTGGGCGACGCCGCCGTAGTGGGCCAGCATCTGGTCGGCGAGGATGATCGAGACCGCGATCGTGATCAGCGCCTGACGCAGGTCCTGGCCCTGGTTCCACCGCAGGAAGAGCTGCTGCATGAGCAGGCCGGCGCCCGCGACGACGGCCGCGCCGGCGAGCACCGGGATGAGCCACTGCATGAAGCTCACCTGGGCGGAGCTGATCCCGAAGTCCGACCCGCCGCCCACCATGTTGCGCTGGAGCCGCAGGGCGATGTAGCCGCCGAGGAGGAAGAACGCCCCGTGGGCCATGTTGACGACGCGCATCAGGCCGAAGATGAGCGTGAAGCCGCTGGCCACGACGAAGTACAGCGCCGCGGCCGTCAGCCCGTTGAGCAGCGTGATCAGGAAGTTCTTGGGATCGCTGACGGCGGGGCCGAAGCTCGTGCCGCTCGCGAAGAAGAGCACCCAGAGGATCGGGAAGCCGACCAGCACGGCGAGCAGGCCGCGTCCGACCAGCCGCGCGTTGCGCGAAGTGGCGAATGTCGCAAAAGCAGTCACTCTGCGCGACCGTAACACCAGCGCTTCCATAGATGCAAGCGGTTATCGAGAATCGTTTGACGCCTTGTCAGACGGCGTATCAGGCGCGGGGCGGCGCGCCGTGCACGGCGCCTCAGGCGTCGACGTAGAGCCGCGCCAGCAGCGCTTGGGCGCTCTGCGGGCGCTCGTCCGCGAGGCGGGCGATCCGCGTCACGACGGAGCGGTCCAGCGTCGTCACGTCGGGCCAGTCGACCTCGATGAGGTTCCCGGCAGGATCGCGCAGGTACATCTGCACGGAGCCGTCGTTGAGCTCGCGCACCTCGGGTGCCCACGTGTCCCGCTCGAGCAGGCCGTGCTCGGAGGCGACCCGGTAGGCGGTCTCGAAGTCGTCCACGTCGAGGCCGAGGTGGTGGAACTCCGGCGCGGGGGTGTCGCGCAGGAAGAGGTGCAGCTGCTGGTCGCCGAGGACGAGCCACTCCACGCGGTGCTCGAAGTCCGGGCTCGGGACGTGGCGCATCCCGAAGACCTCGGTGTAGAAGCGCAGCGACGCGTCCATGTCGTACGCGTGGATGCTCACATGGGTGAAGCGCGTCGCCCTCACGGCGCGACGTTAGCGCAGGGACGCGACGCGTTCCAAGGCCAGCGCGGCGCCGATCACCACCGCCGGATCCCGGCCGGCGAGCTGCAGGTCGCCGATGGCGATGGCGGGCCATCCGAGGAAGGAGAAGACGCGCGCGTAGGCCGAGAACGGCACGCGGATCTCGAGCTCGTCGACGCCGGCGGGCGGCAGCTCGGCGGTCCCGAGCGTCGGCGACAGCACGAGGTCGACGTCCGGCGTCCGCAGGGCCGTGCGCCGCCACGCGGCCAGCGCGTGCCGCGCGCGGTCGAGGGCCACGGGGTCGACCGTCTGCGCCAGCTCGAGCTTCGCCCGGATGATCGGCCCGTACTCCTCCGCGCGGCTCGGGAAGGTCGCGCGGTGGGCCGCCGCCGCGTCGGCGTAGAAGACGGGCCAGACGTCGGCGTCGGGCACGGGCAGGCGGATCTCCTCCACCGTCGCCCCGGCCGCGCGCAGGCGCTCGGCGTCCGCGAGCGCGCGCGGATCGCGGGCGGGCGCCGCGGCCGCCGGGGCGAGGGCGGGGTGGCCGGTGAGGACGCCGACGCGCAGCCCCTCCAGGCGCGGCTCGGGGACCGGCGTCGAGGTGAGCACGGCGTAGGCCAGCGCGCAGTCGGCGACCGTGCGCGCCATCGGCCCGACCGTGTCGAAGCTCGCCGCGAGCGGGAAGACCCCGTCGCGGCTGATGACGCCGAGCGGCGGCTTGAGCCCCACGACGCCGCACGCCGCGGCGGGCAGCCGCACGGATCCCCCCGTGTCGGTCCCGAGCGCGAGCGGGACCATCCCCGCGGCCAGGGCCGCGGCGTTGCCGCCGCTCGAGCCGCCCGCGACCGACCCCGGGTACCGCGGGTTGCCCATGTCGCCCCAGTGCGCGTTCTGGCCGCAGACGCCCCACGCGAACTCGTCCGCGTTGGCCTTGCCGACGACGATCGCGCCCTCCGCCTCCAGCGCCGCGACGGCGGGCGCTGTGGTGGACGGGACGTGCTCGCGGTGGATCGCCGAGGCGTACGTGGTCCGCACCCCCGCGGTGTCGATGAGGTCCTTGACCAGCAGCGGGACGCCCGCGAGCCGGCCCCGCGGGCCGCCGCGGGCGCGCGCGAGCGCCGCGTCGGCGCACACGGTGATCACGGCGTTGAGCTCGGGCTGCGCGGTCAGGCGCTCGAGCGCCTCGCCCACGACCCGGACGGGGTCGAGCTCACCGGCCGCGACGCCGGCCGCGATCTGTCCGGCGTTCACGGCGCGAGGTGCGCGATCGCCTCGATCTCCACGCGCGCTCCGGGCACCGCGAGGCGGCTGATCTCCACGAGCGTGCTGGCAGGGCGCGCGTCCCCGAAGAACTCCTGTCGCACGGGGTTGATCCGCGCGCGGTCGTCGATGTCGAGCAGGAAGACGGTCACCTTCACCACGTCGGCCGGCCGGGCGCCGGCGGCGTCGAGCACGCGCCGCATGATCGCGAAGACCTCCCGGGTCTGCGCCACCACGTCGTCGCCGCCCACCACGGCGCCCGCCGCGTCGACGGGCACGATGCCGGAGATGTACAGCGCGTCGCCCGCGCGGACCGCGTCCGTGTAGTGCGAGATCGGCTCGGCGAGGCCGTCGACGCGCAGCTCCTCGCGGCTCATCGTGCGGCCGCCCGGATCTCGCTGATCGTCTGGCGCGGCGTGATCGCCTCGGGATCCACGCGGAGCTCCACGACGGCGGGCCCCCCGCAGCCCAGCGCCTCGTCGAGGGCGTCGGCGACGTCCTCGGAGCGCTCGACGAGCGCCCCGTGGGCGCCGAAGGCGCGGGCGAAGGCGGCGAAGTCCGGGTTGACCAGATCGGTGCCGACGACCCTGCCGGGGTACTTCCGCTCCTGGTGCATGCGGATGGTCCCGTACATCCCGTTGTTGACCACGAGCACGACGACGGCGAGCTGCTCCTGCACCGCGGTGGCGAGCTCCTGCCCGGTCATGAGGAAGTCGCCGTCGCCGGCCAGGCAGACGACGGGCCGGTCGGGGTGGACGGCCTTCGCGGCGACCGCGGCCGGGAAGCCGTAGCCCATCGAGCCGCTGCGGGGCGCGAGCTGCGACGGGTAGTGCGTGAACTCGTAGTAGCGGTGCGCCCACACGGTGAAGTTGCCCGCGCCGCAGGTCAGGATCGCCTCGGGGGGCAGCCGGTCGCGCAGCGCGCCCATGACCGCGGCCAGCTGCAGGTCGCCGGGGAGGTCGCGGACCTCGTGGAGGTTGCGCTCGTAGGCGGCGCGCGCCTCGGCCACCAGGCCGGAGCGGCCCTCGGCGCCGGCGGGCGGCAGCGCGCGCGCCGCCGCGGCGAAGCGCTCCAGGCCGGAGACGATCGCGAGCTCGGGCTGGTAGACCGCGCCGAGCTCGTCCGGGTCGGGGTGGACGTGCACCAGCTGCTGCTCGGGGACGGGCGGGCGCACGAGCGTCCAGCCGTTGGACGGGATCTCGCCCAGGCGCCCGCCGATGGCCAGCAGGACGTCGGCCTCCGTGATGCGCCGCGCGAGCGCCGGGTCCATCCCGAGGCCGGCGTGGCCGGCGTAGACCGGCGAGCGGTTGTCGACGTAGTCCTGGCAGCGGAACGAGGCGGCCAGCGGGACGGCGTTGGCCTCGGCCCAGGCGGCGATGTCCGCGCCCGCGCGCGCCGTCCAGCCGCCCTCCCCCACGATCGCCAGCGGGCGCTGCGCGCCCGCCAGCAGCTCCTGCAGGCGCTCGAGCTCTCCGCCCCCGGGCGCGGCGGCGGCGGGGCGGCGCGGGACCGCGTCGGGGACGTCGGCGCGCTCGGTGAGCATGTCCTCCGGCAGCGCGATCACCACCGGGCCGGGGCGGCCCTGGGTCGCCAGCGCGAACGCCCGCGCGACGACCTCGGGCAGGCGGTCGGGGCTGTCGACCTGCGTGGCCCACTTCGCCAGGCCGCCGAAGACGTCGCGGTAGTCGAGCTCCTGGAAGCCCTCGCGGCCGGCCGCGCCACGCGCGACCTGCCCGACGAGCAGCAGCATCGGCGTGGAGTCCTGGAAGGCGGTGTGGACGCCGACGGCGGCCTGGGTCGCGCCCGGCCCGCGCGTCACGAGGCAGATCCCGGGGCGCCCGGTGAGCTTCCCGTAGGCCTCGGCCATGTTCGCCGCACCGCCCTCGTGGCGGGTGGCGATGAGCCGCAGCGGGGCGTCGTGCAGCGCGTCGAGTACGGCGAGGTAGCTCTCGCCGGGCACGCCGAAGGCCAGCTCGGCGCCGTGGAGCACGAGCTGGTCGACGAGGATCTGCCCGCCCGTGCGCGTCACGTGGCGACGGGCTGCTCGAGGAGGATCGTCGCCTTCTGCGTCTTCGGCCTGTCCGCGTCGGCGGGATCGACGTACTTGATCGTCCGCCTGCCCTCCCACTCGACGGGGAGCAGCAGCACGCGCGTGAAGGCCGACGGCTCCGTGGCGGACGTCGTGGCCAGCACCGGCTCCGGGCCCGACTCGAACCACGCCTCGCCCGGGCCGTAGGTCGTCACGTCCCCCTCGCTGTCGATCGTGATGCTCCCGGACAGCAGGCAGCGGATCCCCGGCCCGGGGTGGGTGTGGCGATGGGCGATCCCGCCGGGCTGGAACTCGACCCGGTCGTGGCGCATGATCCACGGCGTCGACGGGTCCAGCTCGACGTCGCGGGCCAGCAACGCGCCGGGGGCGGCCTCCTCGGCCAGGGTCCAGCGCAGGCCGGCGTCGACGTCGACGACGGTGTTGGGCCCGCCGGCGGGGTCGCCGGGGGCGTGGCGGTGCAGGGCGAGGATCAATGGAAGTACTGGCCGCCGTCGATGACCATCGTCTGGCCGGTGACGAACGTCGAGCCGGGGCCGCAGAGGAAGACCACGGCGCCGACGACGTCCTCCGGCACCTGGTCGCGGCGCAGCGTGCGCGAGCTCACCGACACGTCGCGGAGCTGCTCGACGACCTCCGGGTTCTCCTCGACCCCGGCGCTCATGGTGAAGCCCGGCGCCACGCAGTTGACGAGCACCTCGTCGCCGCCGAGCTCCTTGGCCAGCGCGCGGGTGAGGGCGACGATCGCGCCCTTGCTCGTGACGTAGTGCAGCAGGAACGGGACCCCGCGGAACGGCGTCCCGGAGGAGATGTTCACGATCCGCCCGCCACCGCGCTCGCGCATGCGCGGGACGACCGCGCGGCAGGTCAGGAACATGCTCATCACGTTGACGTCCATCACCTGGCGCCACTCGTCGACCGGGATCTGCTCGAAGGGCCGCATCGCCAGCGACGCGTAGAGCCCGGCGTTGTTGACGAGGATGTCGATGCCGCCGCAGCGCTCCACGACCTCGGCCGCCATCCGGTCCACGTCGGCCTCCGAGGAGACGTCGACCGTGAGCCCCACGCCGTCGGGGAAGGACGCCGCGGCCTCCTCGGCGCCCTTCAGGTCGGCGACGACGATCCGCGCGCCCTCCGCGGCCAGGCCCTCCGCGATCGACCGGCCGATCCCCTGCGACGCGCCGGTGACGATCGCCACCTTGCCCTCGAGCGCGCTCATCGGATCGGTGAGAAGGCCGTCGGGACGAGGATGCGGTTGCGCTGCGTGTGGATCAGCGGGGTGAGGCGCGTGAGGAAGCCCTTCCACGTCTCGTCGGCCTGCAGGGCCGCCCGTCGCTCCTCGCGGTCGCCCAGCGACGCGTAGCCCCACATCTGCACGATGGAGCTCAGGTCGCCGATGTCGACGGTGAAGGCGCCGATGAGGTTGCCGAGATGCCTCTGCTGCACCTCGGTGCCCTCCTCGGCGTACAACCGCACGACCTCCGCCAGCTTCCCGGTGAACACGTGGTACGTGCGTTCCTCGACGATCATCGCCTTCTCAGATCCCTCCCATGCACAGGTACTTGGTCTCGAGCCACTCGTCGATGCCGTACTTGGAGCCCTCGCGGCCGATGCCCGACTCCTTGACGCCGCCGAACGGCGCGACCTCCGTGGAGATGACGCCGGTGTTGATCCCGAGGATGCCGTACTCGAGGCCCTCGGAGACCCGCCAGATGCGGGCCATGTCGCGGCTGTAGAAGTAGCTCGACAGGCCGTAGGGCGTGTCGTTGGCCTTGCGGACCGCCTCCTCCTCCGTGGCGAAGCGGCTGATGCCGGCCACCGGGCCGAAGGTCTCCTCGTAGCTCATCGCCATGTCGTCGGTGATCCCGGTGAGCACCGTCGGCGTGTAGAACTGCACGCCGAGCTCGTGGCGCGTGCCGCCGCGCAGCAGCTCGGCGCCGTGCTCGCGCGCGTCGGTCACGTGGCGGTCGACCTTGTCGATGCCGGGGACGTCGATGAGCGGGCCGACGTTGACCCCGGCGGTGAAGCCGTCGGCCACCGTGAGCTCGCCGACCCGGTCGGTGAAGCGGGTCACGAACTCGTCGTAGACCGGGTCCTGGACGAGGATGCGGTTGGCCGAGATGCACGTCTGGCCCGAGTTGCGGAACTTGCAGGTCAGCGCCCCCTCGATCGCGGCGTCGAGGTCGGCGTCGTCGAAGACGATGAACGGCGCGTTGCCGCCCAGCTCGAGCGAGACCTTCTTGACCTGGCCCGCGCACTGCGCCATGAGCAGCTTGCCGACCTCCGTGGACCCGGTGAAGCCGAGCTTGCGCACCGCCGGGTTGGAGGTCATCTCGCGGCCGATCGCCGGCGCGTCCTCGGCGTCGCCGGTCACGATGCTGAGGACGCCGGGCGGCAGGCCGGCCTCCTCGCCCAGCTTGAGCACGGCCAGCGCGGTGAGCGGCGTCTGCTCGGCCGGCTTGAGCACCATCGTGCAGCCCGCGCCGAGCGCCGGCGCGGCCTTGCGCGTCGGCATCGCGGCCGGGAAGTTCCACGGGGTGATGCCCGCCGTGACGCCGACGGCCTCCTTGGTCACGACGATCCGGCGGTCGCGCATGTAGGTCGGGATCGTGTCGCCGTAGACGCGCTTGGCCTCCTCGCCGAACCACTCGAGGAAGCTCGCCGCGTAGGCGATCTCCACGCGCGACTCGGCGATCGGCTTGCCCTGCTCGGTGGTCAGCAGGGTCGCGAGCTCCTCGGCGTGCTCGAGCATGAGGTCGCTCCAGCGCCGCATGATCAGCGCGCGCTCCCGGGCCAGCTTGGAGCGCCAGCCCGGCAGCGCGCGCTGCGCCGCCTCGATCGCGCGGCGGGTCTCCGCCGCGCCCATCCGCGGGACCTCCGCGATGGTCTCGCCCGTCGCCGGGTTGGTGACCGCGAAGGTCGCCCCCGAGTCCGCGTCGACCCAGCGCCCGTCGATGTAGCCCTGCTGGAGGACGAGCTGACCCGGCAGCGCGCTCACGACCGGACCGGGAGGCCCTGCGCCACCTGCTCGCAGGTGGCGACCTGCGCCACGTTGCCCATCGCGTAGTTGAGCGCTGCGTTCTGCCACTCGTCGCCGGTCGTCGACGTGCCGTCGGAGGCGACGATCACCTCGTAGCCCGCGTCCGCGCCGTGTCGCGCGGTGTGCTCGATCGACATGTTCGTCCACGCCCCGGTGATGACGATGGTCTCGGCGCCCAGGCCGCGCAGCAGGATGTCCAGGCGGGTCTCGTAGAACCCGTTCATCCGCATCTTCTCGACGACGTGATCGCCGTCCTGGGGCTCGAGCCCTTCGGCGGGCGCGGCGCCCCACGTGCCGCGGACGAGGGCGTTGGACTCCTTCACGCCCTGGAACAGCGGGGCGTTCTGCTTGAGCCCACGCGCGCCCGGCTCGACGATGTACCAGACGTGGATCACCGGGACGCCCGCCGCGCGGCAGGCCTCCGCCAGCCCGCGGACGTTGGCCACGACGTCCTGCGACGTGGCGTGCGCGGGGGCGCCCGAGTCGGCGAACGCGCCGCCCTCGATGATCACGTCGTTCTGCATGTCCTGGATGATCAGGGCCGACCGCTTGGGGTCCAGCCGCAGCGCTTCGTCGCTCATGTCATTCACCTCATGTAGGAGACGCGGTCGCCCGCGACCTTGCACTGGATGCGGTACAGCGAGGTCGAGGCGGGGATGAACAGCCAGTTCCAGTCGGGGCCGCCCCAGCCGATGTTCCCGACGCTCTCGGGGACGTCGATGGTGCCCAGCTCGTCGCCCTCCGGGCTGAAGACGACCACGCCGCCCGGGCCGGTGACCCAGACGTTGCCGCGCTCGTCGCACTTCATCCCGTCCACGAGGTCGCCGAGCTCGAGGCTTGCGGTCCCGATGCCGTCGGCCAGCACGCGGGAGCCGGAGAGACGCCCGTCCGCGCCGACGTCGAAGGCCCGGATGTGGGCCTTGTTCGTGTCGTTGATGTACATCGTCGACCGGTCAGGCGAGAAGCACAGGCCGTTCGGCTGGTCGAAGTCGTCGGCGAGCAGCTCGGGGTCGCCGCCGCCGGGCGCGATGCGGTAGACGCCCTGGAAGGAGAGCTCCTGCTCGCGCTCGATCCCGAAGCCGGGCATCCGGCCGTAGGTGGGGTCGGTGAAGTAGATCGTCCCGTCGTCGGCGACGATGACGTCGTTGGGGGAGTTGAGCTCCTTGCCCTCGTAGTGCGAGGCCAGGACCTCCCGGCCGGACCCGGTGCCGTCCGGGTCCATGCGCACCACGGAGCTCGTGACGTGCTCGCACACGATGAGCCGCCCGTCGGCGTCGAGCGTCATCCCGTTGCCCTTGTTGCTCGGGGCGGCGGCGACGGTGACGCCGCTGCGCTCGTCCCAGCGGCGCCGCGTGTCACCGGGCATGTCGCTGAACAGGAAGAACCCGTCGGGGTTCCAGATCGGCCCTTCGGTGAACGTGAATCCCGTCCCGAGCTGCTCGAGCTCAGCGTCCTCCGCCACGAGCTCGAGCATCGCCTCCGACTTGACCTGCAATGCCATCTGGACCCCTCCTCGTGATTATCGAGAACCCGCGGCGAACGTAACAGACGCCACGGGTCGTGTGCCTGAGTTGCGCCTACGGCGCGCCGGGTGCCGCGGCCTGCCCCGGGCCCGCGTGGATCCGGCCCTTCGCCTCCTGCAACCGCCCGCCGGACCGCCCAGCGCGCACCGCGAGCACCTCGGCGAGGATCGACACCGCCGTCTGTGCCGGGGTGTCGGCGCCGACGTCGAGGCCGCACGGCCCGGAGATCCGCGCGAGCGCCGCGGCGTCGACGCCCTCCTCCTCCAGGCGCCGGCGCCGGCGCTCCTGCGTGCGCCGCCCGCCGATGGCGCCGATGTAGAACGCCTCGGTCTGCAGCGCCGAGATGAGCGCCGGGATGTCGAACTTCTCGTCGTGGGACAGCACGACGACCGCCGTCTGATGGTCGGGGCCGATCCCCCCGAGCGCCTCGGACGGCCAGGACACGACGATCTCGTCCGCGCTGGGCATGCGCTCCGGCGTGGCGAAGGCCGCCCGCGCGTCGACGACGATCGTGCGCCACCCGATCGCCTTCGCGGCGGCGCACAGGGCTTCCCCGGTGTCGACCGCGCCGACCACGACGAGGCGCGGCGGCGGCCCGTGGACCTCGGCGAAGACCTTCCGGTCGCCCTCGTCGAGCAGCCGGTTGCGCGCGCCGCGCAGCAGCCCGTCGACGAGGTCGCGTACGTGCTCGGCACCGTCGCCGACCTCCTCGCCCGCCTCGGTCACCAGGCACGTCGCCCCGGCGCCCTCGCCGGCGACCACGGTGAAGACGACGCCCCGCTCGCCCTCGTCGACCAGCCGCGCGACCCGGTCGAGCAGCGCGCGGTGGAGCTCCTGCACCCAGACGTCGATCTCTCCGCCGCAGGACAGGCCGACGGAGAATGCGAGCTCGTCCTCGATGCCGTAGGACGCCAGGTGCGCGGCCTGTCCGTCGAGCACCGCGCGGGCGTGCTCGGAGACGTCGCCCTCGACGCAGCCGCCGGACACCGACCCGGCGAGCTCGCCGCGCTCGGAGACGAGCAGCTTGGAGCCGATCGGCCGCGGCGCGGTCCGGCGCGAGGCGACGACGGTCGCGATCGCGACGCGGTCGCCCTGCGCCTGGAAGCGCCGCAGCTCGGCCAGGACGTCCTTCATGCCTCGTGCCTCCGCTCGATCCCCGCCAGCAGCCCCCCGAGCGCCTCGAGGCTGGCGAGGTCGTGGCCGCTGACGAACCGGTCGATCGACGGCAGCGCGGCGCGCATGCCGGCGGCGAGCGGCTGGTACTCCGGGCTGCCCTTCAGCGGGTTGACCCACACGACGGCGTAGGCCTGGCGGTGCAGGCGCTGCATCTCGCGGCCGACGAGCTCGTGGTCCTGGCGCTCCCAGCCGTCGGAGACGACGAGGACCACCGCGCCGCGGGTCAGGGCGCGCCGGCCCCAGACGTCGTTGTACGCCTTGAGCGACTCGCCGATGCGCGTCCCGGCCGCCCAGTCGACCACGCGGGCGGCGGCGCGGGCGAGCGCCTGCTCCGGGTCGCGCGACATGAGCTCCGGGGTCAGCCGCGTCAGCCGGGTCCCGAACGCGAAGACCTCGACGCCCCGG
This sequence comes from Solirubrobacteraceae bacterium, assembly GCA_034664785.1. Lineage (GTDB taxonomy): Bacteria > Actinomycetota > Thermoleophilia > Solirubrobacterales > Solirubrobacteraceae > Paraconexibacter. The sequence goes on along the minus strand of JAXDGY010000163.1, from coordinate 7,216 downwards.
CCCGAGCGGACCGTCGCATGCAGGAAGAGCAGCAGGGCGCGCGTGTAGGCCTCCATCGACCCCGACACGTCGCAGAGCACGACCAGCTTGCGCGGCCGCTCGGTCCGTCGGCGGAAGCGCCGGTGGACCGGGTCGCCGCCCGTCGCGATGGAGCTGCGGGCGAGGCCGCGCAGGTCGAGCGCGTGCCCGCGGCGGTGGGGCTCCAGGCGCCGGGAGCGGCGGCGCGGCCGCTCGGTGATGATGGCCGAGATCAGCCGGCGGGCGGCGGCGAACTCCTCCGGGGTCATGGCGGCGAAGTCCTTGTGGCGCAGGACCTCGTGGGTGCTCGTCCCGACGGTGTCCGGCTCGCCCGGCCGGTCGGGCGCCTCGCGCCCCGCGGGGGCGTCGCGGCGCACGCGCTGGGCGCCCTTGCGCGGCTTGCGCGGGTCGTCGGTGCCGCGCCGCGGCGGCCGCACGGCCTGGCGCAGGAACCACGCGTCGAAGGCGCGGTCGAAGACGGCGAGCTCCTCGCGCCGCGCCACGAGCGTCGTGCGCAGCGTCCAGTAGACGTCGTCCTGGCGGGTGACGTCGACGTGGTCGAGGCCGGTGAGCGCGTCGGCGAGCCGCCCCGGCCCGATCTCCAGCCCGGCCTCGCGCAGCACGCGGCCGAAGGTCACCACGTGACGCGTGAGGGCGTCGCCCATCGCCTCACGCCGCGGCCGCGGCGGCCGCCCGCGCCTCGCGGAGCAGCTCCGCAACGGCGTCGTCGCGGACCGTCTCGAAGTCCTCGTAGTACTTCAGGACCGACCCGAGCGTCTGCTCGACGACCTCCGCGTCGAGCTCCTCGGCGCCGAGGGCCGCGAGCGCGTGCGCCCAGTCGATCGTCTCCGCCACGCCGGGCGCCTTGGCGAGATCCATCTGCCGCAGCCCGGCCACGAACGCGGCGGCCTCGGCGGCCAGCCGCTCCGGGACGCCCGGCACCCGCAGCCGCACGATCTCGATCTCGCGCTCCAGCGGCGGGTGCGTGATCCAGTGGAACAGGCAGCGGCGCTTGAGCGCGTCGTGCAGCTCGCGGGTGCGGTTCGACGTGAGGATCACCGCCGGCCGCCGCTCGGCCGAGATCGTCCCGATCTCCGGGATCGTGATCTGGAAGTCGGAGAGCACCTCCAGGAGGAACGCCTCGAACTCGTCGTCGGCCCGGTCGATCTCGTCGATGAGCAGCACCACCGGGTCCTTGGAGGCGATGGCCTCCAGCAGCGGGCGGCGGATGAGGAACTCGGGGCCGAAGAGCTCCTGCTCGTCGACCGTCCCCTCCTGCGCCGCGCGGATGTGCAGGAGCTGGCGCGCGTAGTTCCACTCGTAGACCGCGTGGGCGACGTCCAGGCCCTCGTAGCACTGCAGGCGGATCAGGCGCGCGCCCATCGCGCGGGCCAGGGCCTTGGCCGACTCGGTCTTGCCGACGCCCGCCTCGCCCTCCAGCAGCAGGGGCTTCTCGATGGCCAGCGAGAGGAACAACGAGGACGCCAGGCCGCGCTGCGGAAGGTACCCCTGGCCGCGCAGCGCGTCCTCGACCTCGGTGATGGATCCGAATGCCCTGGCGGCGCTCACGGGCAGGACCCTAACCACGTCCCGCGGCTTTTGACAGCCCGTCAGTCGCTGCGCCGACGCTTATATCGATAATCGTTGCCCCCGCGTGGGCCCTGATGTATAACCGGCCCGGACCAGTTGTTTTCCTGGCGTACGAAGGGGAGAGAGCCGATATGGCAGTGCCTGTGGAGGCGACGGATGTCGTCGCCCCGTCGTCCCTCGATGCCGCCGTCGCGGCCTTCGCGGACGGCTCCGATGTGACCATCGTCGGGGGCGGCACCATCGTGCTGCCCGAGATCACCCACGGCCGCGTTCGACCGCGCCGCGCGCTCCTGCTCGGAGGGGCCGGCCTCGCCGGCGTCCGCAGCGAGTCGGGACGCACGACGATCGGCGCCATGACGAGCGTGGCCGACCTCGAGAGCGCGCCCGAGCCGCTCGGCGAGGCCGCCCGCCACGTCGCCGACGCGGAGGTCCGCGCGCAGGCCACGATCGGCGGGAACCTCTGCGCGCCCCCGGGCGTCGAGAGCCCGCGCGGCGACCTGCAGGCCGCGCTCATCGCCCTGGGCGCCGACGTGCGCTCCACCGGCGCCGGCGGCGAGCGCACCGAGCCGGTCGAGGCGTTCCTCGCCGCCGGGCCGGAGGGCCGCCTCGTCCTGGAGGTGTCCTTCGCCGATCCGGAGGCGGGCGCGAGCGCATCGGTGCGCCGGCCTCACGCCCACGCCTACACGATCATGCGCGTCTGCGCCGCTCGCACGGGCGGCGAGGTCCGCCTCGCCGTGTCGGGCGCCGGCCCGCGCGGCATCCGCCTGAAGGCGGCCGAGGCGGCGCTGGCCGGCGGTGGCGACGCCGCGGCGGCAGCCGAGCGCGCCGTCGACGACGTGACGCCCCAGGACGACGCCCTCGCGTCGGCGTGGTACCGCGGCAAGACCCTGCCGGTGCTCGTCCGCCGCGCCCTCAACGACCTCGGCTAGAGAGACGGAGATCCACCCATGAGATTGACGGTCAACGGCACCGAGCACGACGTGCTCTCGCCCCCGCTCACCCCGCTGCTGCAGGTGCTGCGCGAGGAGCTCTCCATCACCAGCCCCAAGGCCGGCTGCCAGCAGGGCGGCTGCGGTGCGTGCACGGTCCTGGTCGACGGCGAGCCGCGCCGCTCCTGCCTCACCCCGATCGCCTCGATCGAGGGCGCGTCGGTCGCCACGGTGGAGGGCCTCGGCACCCCCGAGGAGCTCTCCCCGGTCCAGGCGGCCTTCCACGAGCACTACGCCGCGCAGTGCGGCTTCTGCACCTCCGGCTTCATGATGGCCGCCGAGGCGCTGGTCCAGCGCGACGGCGAGACGTCGCGCGAGGAGGTCATCGAGGCGCTCAGCGGGCACATCTGCCGCTGCACGGGCTACGTGAAGATCATCGACGCGGTGACCGCGGCGGTGAACGGCGACGTCGACACGGCACGCGTCGAGGTCGACCAGTCGCCGCGGGGCGACGAGGCCGTCACGCTGATCCCCGGGAGCCCGGCATGAAGGCGGTCGGGGCACGGCTCCCCCGCTACGACGGCCTGGCCCACGTCACGGGCCGCACGCAGTACGTCGACGACGTCCGCGTGCACGGGACCCTGTGGACGAAGGCGGTGCGCTCCCCGCACCACTCCGCCCGGATCCTCAGCATCGACACGAGCAAGGCCGAGCGCCTGCCGGGCGTGCACGCGGTGATCACCGCGGCCGACGTCCCGCACAACGTCTACGGCCACCTGGAGGCCCTCGGCGTCCCGGGCGACGAGCCGCTCATCGCCCAGGACGAGGTCCGCTGGAAGGGCCAGGTCGTCGCGGCCGTCGCCGCGGAGTCCGAGGAGATCGCCCTCGCGGCGGTCGAGGCGGTCGAGGTGACCTACGAGGAGCGCGAGCCGGTCTTCGACATCCGCATCGCCTCCGACCCGGACGCCCCGACGTTCCACCAGTGGGGGTCGACGTATCCCCACTTCGGCCCGCACAACCACCGGCGGGTCCGCAAGGGCGACGTCGACCGCGCCTTCGAGGACGCCGACCTGATCGTCGAGGGCGTCTACCGCCCGCAGGCGATCGAGCACGTGCCCTTGGAGACCCAGGTCGCGCTGGCCGTGCCGGAGCCCAGCGGCCGGCTGACGATCTACACGTGCACGCAGGCCATGTACTTCTCGATGGGCGTCGTGGCCGCGCACCTGCAGTGGCCGCTGGCCAAGCTCAAGCTCATCGGCGGCACGGTGGGCGGCGGCTTCGGCGGCAAGGTCGACACCGCGACGGAGACGATCTGCGCGCTGCTGGCCATCAAGGCCAACAAGCCGGTGAAGTGGCGGTTCACGCGCGAGGAGGAGTTCCTGGTCTCGTCGACGCGCGCGCCGTGGCACATCGAGCTCAAGGACGCGGTCACGAAGGACGGCTGGATCCTCGGCCGCCGCACCCTGACCCTGCACGACGCCGGCGCCTACGCGCGCTTCTCGCCCTACGGCGTGACCAAGCACGCCTTCCACCACACCGGGGCGTACACGATCCCGAACGTGCGGTTCGACGGGTTCGTCGTGTTCTCCAACCGCGTGCCGACGACCGCCATGCGCGGCTTCGGCGTCACGTCGGTCTCGATGGCCACCGAGGCGCACCTCAACCGGGTGGCCGAGCAGGTCGGCATGGACCCGCTCGAGCTGCGGCTGAAGAACGCCAACCGCATCGGCGACACGACCGGCAACCACGTCGTCATGCATGACCCGTCGACGGTCGTCGTGACCCTCGCGGCGGCCGACGCGGCGGGCTATCAGCTCGGCGAGGAGTACCGCTCGATGACGAGCGAGCGGCGCACGGGCGAGCTGCTGCCCGAGCACCTGGTCGCCCAGCAGGCGCCCGACGGCGACCACCTGGCGACCTACAACCCGGCCACCACGAACGGAGGGGCCCACTGATGGCCAAGCACCGCGGTCGCGGCTTCGCGACGATCGAGTACCCGACGGGCATGAACCAGAACGGCGACCCGTCGCAGGCCTGGATCAAGCTCAAGCCGGACGGGAGCGTCGACGTCTTCTCCGGCACGGTGGACATCGGCCAGGGCTCCAAGACCGTCCACACCCAGATCGTGGCCGACGCGCTGGGCGTCCCGTACGACACGGTGACGATGGACAACACGAACACCGACTCCTCGGCGGTGTGCACGGGGACGTTCGCCTCGCGCGGCACGTTCATCGGCGGCAACGCCGTGCGCTTCGCGGCGGAGAAGACGCGCGAGCGGATCCTCGACATCGCCTCCAAGGAGCTCGAGATCAGCCCGGACGACCTGGAGATCGCCGACGGCCAGGTGATGGCCAAGGGCGCGCCGGACCGCAAGATCTCCGTGGCCGACGTCGCCGGCGCGGCGACCTACCAGTACGGCGAGCTCATCTCGGGACAGGGCACGGCGCTGAAGCCGCTGGCCGAGATCAACGACGACGACGGGTCGGTGACCGTCGAGCCCCACTCGGCGATCTCCTACGCGGCGTGCGTCATCGACGTCGAGGTCGACGACGAGACGGGCGAGACGACGGTGCTGAAGATGCTGCAGGTCTACGACGTCGGCCGGGCGATCAACCCGACGCTCGTCGAGGGGCAGATCGAGGGCGGGGCCATGATGGGCCTCGGGCTGGGGCTGCTGGAGAACTCCTACCCCTTCTACCCGTCGCCGGAGCACCGCGGCGAGCAGTTCGGCTCCTACCTGGCGCCCTCGCTGGAGGACTTCCCCGAGATCGAGAACGTGATCCTGGAGAACCCGTCGGCGGACGGGCCGTTCGGCGCCAAGGCCATCGGCGAGATGGCCAACAACGCGCAGCCGCCGGCGATCGCCGCCGCGATCCACGACGCCGTCGGCGTCTGGATCACGGAGATGCCGGCCACGCCGGAGCGCGTGCTGCGTGCGCTGGACGAGAAGCAGGAGCCCCGCCGCGACGGCAAGCGCGTGATCTACGACGAGGACCTCTCGGTCGAGGCGCTGAGCTCCGACGGCGGGCAGGCCTACTGGGGCGTCCATGCCTGAGGGCGGCTCGCCGTTCGGGACGTGGAACGGGGTGGACGTCAAGGAGGTCCACCCCGGCGTCAGCCTCCGCGCGTTCGGCGGCGACCAGGTCCTGCTGTGCCGGGTGGAGTACGAGCCCGGCAAGCAGGTCACCCGGCACGCCCACGACGCCACGGAGCAGGTCATGGCGATCATCGAGGGCTCGGTGACGATGACCATCGGCGACGAGACGCGTGAGCTCGGCCCGGGCGACGTCGCGTGCGTCAACCGCGGCGTCGAGCACGAGCTGTTCTCCGAGGGCGGCGTGACGTTCTTCGAGACGCTCTCCCCCGTGCCGCTCGACCACGTCCCCGACCGCGACCGCGACCTCGTGCTCGCGGAGGGCGGCGTCACCCACGTGGCGCGCTGAGCCGTGGGCGAGTTCGACGGCACCAGAGCGCTCGTGACGGGCGGCGCCAGCGGGATCGGCGCCGCCGCCGTCGCGCTGCTGCTCGAGCGCGGCGCGCAGGTCGCGGTCTTCGACCTCGACCCCTCGGGCGCGGCGGACGGCGCGCTGCCGCTGCCCGGCGACGCGACCGACTCGCGGTCGGTGGACGAGGCGGTCACCCGGGCCGAGCAGGAGCTCGGCCCGCTCGACGCGGTGGTCTGCTGCGCGGGCACCGGCGGCGACTCGCTGCACACCGTGGACATCACCGACGAGGAGTGGCGGCGCGTCTTCGCGCTGAACGCCGACGGCGTGTTCTTCTTCAACCGGGCCGCCGCCCGCGTCATGGTGCCGCGGGGCAGTGGGCGGATCGTGAACATCGCCTCGATCGCCGGCAAGGAGGGCAACCCGATGGCGGCCGCCTACTCGGCGAGCAAGGCGGCGGTGATCGGGATGACCAAGTCGTTCGGCAAGGACCTCGCGACGACCGGGGTGCTCGTGAACTGCATCGCTCCGGCGGTCATCGCCACGCCGATCCTCGAGCAGCTCAGCCAGGAGCACGTCGACTACATGGTCGAGAAGATCCCGATGGGCCGGATGGGCCGCAGCGAGGAGGTCGCCGAGCTCATCGCCTTCCTCGCCTCCGAGCGCATGTCGTTCTCGACCGGCGCGACGTTCGACATCTCCGGCGGACGCGCGGTCTTCTAGGGCGCGCCGGCCTGCGGGTCGGCGACAGGCCACCGTCAGTGTCACGCGCGCGAGGCGCCCCGGCCGGGGCGCCTCGCGGCGTTTCGCGGGCCGCTCAGTCGAGCGTCTCGTAGAACGCGCGCTCGCGGTTCTCCATGAGGCCGAACAGCTCGCCGACGCCGAGCGTCTTGAAGTGCTCGGTCTGGCCGTGCGCCTCGAAGGCGGCCTTGTCGCGGTACTGCTCGTACATGAGGAACACGCGGGGGTCCTCGGGATCGCGGTGCGCGATGTAGTGGACGTTCCCCGGCTCGGTGCGGGACGCCTCCATGAGGCGGGGGATCAGCTCCGCCACCCGCTCCTCCTCGCCCTCGCGGGCGGTCATCCTGGCGATGAGCACAAAGGCCATTCTCAGCTCTCCTCTTGGACGGGGTTGGTCAGGGTGCCGAGGCCCTCGACCTCGACCGTGACCTCGTCACCGTCCTTCAGCAGGACCTTGGGGTCCCGGAAGACGCCGACGCCGGCGGGCGTGCCGGT
>JAXDGY010000162.1:0-12007 GCA_034664785.1 Solirubrobacteraceae bacterium | reverse complement strand
TGCTGAGGACTGGGCTGAGTGGTCCGATGCAGCGAGGTGAGGTTTGGTTCGCCGCCACGCCCGGGGGCGACCGGCCGGTCCTGATCCTGACTCGCGACCCCGTCGCCGATCGCATCGGCGCCGTCGTGGTGGCGGCACTCACGAGGACGCGCCGGGACCTCGTCTCCGAGCTTGCCCTGAGCCCGGACGAGGACGGCGTGCCAACCGAGTGCGTTGTCAACTTCGACAACGTTCATACCGTCCCGCGCACGGCCTTCCGCCGCCGGGTCGCCTCGCTATCGCAGTCGCGAATGGCACTGGCCTGCCGCACATTGCGCGACGCTGTCGGCTGCTGACCGCAGCGCGATGGCTCAGCGGTTGTGGTTGACGACCTCGACGTTGTGCCTGTCGGGGTCCAGGACGAACGCGCCGTAGTAGCCCGGGTGGTAGACGGCGCGCTCGCCGGGACCGCCGTGGTCCTCGTAGCCCGCGGCAAGCGCGGCGGCGTGGAAGGCCCGCACGGTCGCGTCGTCCTGAGCCGGGAAGGCGACGTGGACGTGCTCCGTGAGCGGCCGCTCGCCGTCGATCAGCGAGAACCTGACGTTCTCGCCGACCACGTGGACGTAGTCCGGCTCGTCCACGCCGATCCGCAGCCCGGCGTGCGGGGCGATCGTCGTGTAGAAGCGCCTGGACGCGGCGGGGTCGCGGACGCGGATCCAGAGGTGGTCGACGCGGCCGTCGGGCACGGGGTCCTCGCGCTCCATGTGCACCGCCTCCGCGCTGTTGCCGTCCGGGTCGAGCAGGAAGCCGCCGTAGTAGTCCGGGCCGTAGACCGTGCGCGGGCCGGGCGCGCCGTCGTCGCGGTAGCCCGCGTCGATCCCCGCCTGCCAGAAGGCGTCCACGGCTTCGCGGGACGGCGCGCGAAAGCCGACGTGCAGGCCGCGGGTCACGGGGTGCTCGCGGTCCGTCCGCAGGATGTCCCAGTCATCCCACTCGACGATCTCGGCGTCGGCATGACTCGGCTCGGTGCCCAGCACGGAGAGGACGGTGCGGTAGAAGCGCTCGGACGCGGCGAGGTCCGAGACGGCGATCAAGACGTGGTCGAACACCGCGCCGAGCCTAGCGTCGCGGGCATGCTCGATCGAGCAGCCGCCCGCTCCCTCTGCGACACCACGAACCGGTTCTAGGGGCTGCCGGCGGGCTCGGCGTCGCGGCGCGCCGCGCGGCGGCGCGGGACGAGGTCGTCGTAGAGCGCCGCGGTGCGGCGGGCGACGTCGGCCCAGTCGAAGGCGAGGACGTGCTCGGCGGACTCGGCGATGAGCCGCCGCCGCAGCTCCTCGTCGGTCAGGACGCGCTCGACCATGCGCGCCAGCGAGCGCGGGTCGCGGGAGCGGAAGCGCAGGCCCACGTCCTCGTTGGGGACCACCTCGCGCAGGCCGCCGGTGTCGGCGACGATGCACGGGCAGCCCGAGGCCATCGCCTCCAGCGCGACGAGGCCGAAGGGCTCGTACAGGCTGGGCACGACGCAGAGGTCGGCGATGGCGTAGAGCGAGTGCAGGACGTCGTCGCCGATCCAGCCCGCGAAGGTCCCGTGGCGGTCGAGCCCCAGGCGGCGCGCCTGCGCCTTGAGCTCGGCCTCGTGCGGCCCCGACCCCGCGACGAGGAACCGGACCTTGCCGAGCCGGCGGATCAGGCCGGGCAGCGCGTCGAGCGCCAGCTGGAAGCCCTTCTCGTGGACCAGGCGGCCGACGAGCAGGATCAGGCGCTCGTCCGGCGCGGCGAAGCGCGCGCGCAGCGCGGCGAGGTCCGCGGCGGGCGCGGGGCGCAGGTCATCCGGGTCGATCCCGTTGGGGATGACGGTGACGCGGTCCTCGGGCATGCCGAAGACGTCGGAGATGTGCTCGCGCATGTACTGCGAGCAGGCGATGACGGCGTCCGCGCGCCCGGTCATCCAGGTCTCGATCCGGTGGATGTAGCTCTGCGGGTGCTTGTCGACCCAGCCGTTGTGGCGGCCGTGCTCGGTGGCGTGGACCGTGGTGACGAACGGGACGCCGAGCCCCTCGGCCAGGCCCGCGGCGGCGGGCGCGACGAGCCAGTCGTGGCCGTGGACGAGGTCGGGCTTGATCCGCCGGCCGAGCAGCTGCCCGGCGGCGAGCATGTCCGCGTTCATGTGCTCGACCCAGGCGACGAAGGCGTCGAGATCGCGGGGCGCCGCGGCCTCGGGCACGCGGTGGACGTGGACGCCGGCCCGGTCCTCGTCGGCGGGCAGCTCGCGCGGCCCCCGCGAGAGCACGTGGACGTCGGCCCCGTCGCGGGCCAGGCCCTCGGAGAGCTTGGCGACGTGGCGGGCCAGGCCGCCCTCCACGATCGGCGGATACTCCCAGGACAGCGTGAGGGTGCGGCGCGGCACGGCCGCCGGACCCTACCGTGCCTGGCCGCGATCCCGGGCGAAGCCGAGGACCCGCCGCCACGCGTCCTCGGAGGCCTCCGCCCACTCCTGCTGACGGCGGTCGAAGAAGGAGTGCGGGGCACCGGGGTAGACGACGACGTCGATCTCGATGCCCTGGTTGAGCAGCGCGGAGTGGAACTGCTCGATCTGGTCGGCGGGGATCGCCTCGTCCGCGCCGCCGAACAGGCCGAGCACCGGCATGTGCATGTGGGCGGCCAGGTGGGCGGGGGAGGCCGCGCCGAAGCGCGACCCGTCGAGGGCCCCGTAGAAGCCGACGACGCCCGCGAGGTCGAGATCGGAGGCGGCCGCGGTGAAGGCCTGGAAGCCGCCGAAGCAGAACCCGACCGCGATCACCGGCGTGTCCCCGGCCTCGGCGCGGAGGTGCGCGACGGCGGCCGCGGCGTCGGCCTGGATCCGGGCGACCTCGGTCTGCCTGACGTGGGGCATGTACTCGAAGTCGTCGTCCCGCGGCCCGAGGCCCGCGGTGCGCCCGAAGTAGTCGAAGGCGATCGCGTGGTGCCCGGCGTCGGCGAAGCGCTCCGCGAGCTCCTCGTAGAAACGGTACAGGCCGCGGACGTCGGGCAGGATCACGACGGCGGCGCCGCGCGGCTCGGCGGCCTGCGCGAGGTAGGCCGAGAACTCGGTGCCGTCGGCGGAGGTCAGCGTGGAGCGGACGCCCGCGGCGCCGCCCGCCAGCGGCGGCCTGGTGACCAGCCCCGCGGGGAGGTCGGGCGGGAGGGCGTCGCAGGCGAAGCACATGCGCCCAATTTACGGGCTCGGCGCCGGCTCCGCGCGTTCCAGCAGGGCCAGGCCGAGCTCGCCCCCGATGCCGCGCAGCGGCGCGGCGTCGTCCAGCTGCACGGGGCTGCCGGTGAGGACGTCGAGCCAGGCGCCGCGCAGGTCCTCGGGCACGGCGATCGGTGCCTCGTGCCAGTCGCGCAGGCCGGCGGCGACGAGCACGTCGTCCCCGCGGGCGAAGGCGACCACGCCGGGCCCGGCCTCGAGCGGGCGGTAGGCGCCCGCGAACGCCTCGGGGCGCCGCGCGCGCAGGTCCAGGCCGCGGCGGATGAGGTCGAGCTTGCGCGTCTCCGGAACCGGCGGGGCGCCCGAGGCCAGCTCCGCCAGCGCGCGGCGGCGGGTCGCGAAGTCCACGGGGCGGCGGTTGTCGGGATCGACGAGCGACAGGTCGTCCATGTCGTCGCCCTGGTAGACGTCGGGGACCCCGGGGGAGGTGAGCTTGAGCAGCACGTAGCCCAGCGCGACGCGCGCGCCCTCGGCCCAGACCGGCGCGCAGAAGGCGCGGAAGTCCTGCAGGAACGCGTCGTCGGCGAGCAGCCCGGCCGCGAAGTCCTGCACCTCGCGCTCGTGGGCCTCGTTCGGATCGATCCAGCTCGACGTGCGCTTGGCCTCCCGCAGCGCCTTGCGCAGGTAGGCCCGCAGGCGCGACTCCTCGATCGGGAAGGCGCCCACGAGCGTCTGGTAGACGAGCCACTCCTCCGCGCCGTCGGGCAGCCCGCCCGTCAGCGCGTGCCAGCGCTCCACCGCCGCCCCCCAAGCCTCGGGCATCGTGGAGAGCACACCGATGCGCGCCCGGACGTCGGCCGAGCGCTTGGCGTCGTGGGTCTGGGTGGTCAGCAGGCCGAGCGGGAAGCGCTCCGCGCGCTCGGCGTTGCCCGCGTGGAAGTCGGCGACGCTGACCCCGAAGCGCCCCGGGTCGTTGCCGACCTCGCAGAGGGTCAGCAGGCGCGCGTAGCGGTAGAAGCTCGTGTCCTCGATGCCCTTGGCGGTGACCGCGGGCGAGGTCTGCTGGAAGCGGGTGACGAACTCCTCGGGGGCGTCCTGCTCGAGGAGCAGCGTCGCCGCGAGGTCGGGGTCCATGCCCGCCTCGGCGATCGCGCGGCGGTCCCCGTCGGCCACCGCGCCGCTCCACGGCTCGACGTAGGTGCGGTACACGGGCACGCGCGCGAGGGCGTCGGCGAGCGTGTCGGCGTCGAAGCGGGGGTGGACGCGGCGCAGGCGCTGGACCTCGCGGTCGAACGGGCCGCGGGCCTGCTCGAGCTGGGCCTCGAGCGCGACCTCGTCGAACGACCGCGCATCTCCGGACCAGCGGGTCCACAGCGCGGTCATCGGCGCCTCGCCGGCCGGGTCGACCCACAGCCCGGCGACCTCGTTGAGGAACTCGTAGCCCACCGTGCCCGTCACCGGCCACGGCCGCAGCCGCTCGCCCGGGGCCAGGATCTTCTCGACCCAGACGTGCTCCGCGCCGCGCTCGCGCAGGCGGCGCAGGTAGCCGGCCGGGTCGGCGAGCCCGTCCGGGTGGTCGACGCGCAGGCCGTCCAGCACACCCTCGGCGACGAGGGCGAGGACCTTGGCGTGGGTGGCGTCGAAGACCTCGTCGCGCTCCACGCGGATCGCGGCGAGGTCGTCGATGTCGAAGAACCGCCGGTGGGTGGGCGGGTCGGTCGCGTGGTCGACGTCGAAGAAGCGCTCCCGCAGCTCCGGATCGGCCCAGAAGCGGTTGGCGTCGTCGCGCCCCATGTGGTTCGGGACGATGTCCAGCACGACGCCGAGGCCCTGCCCGGCGAGGTCGCGGAAGGCCGCCTCGCCGCCGAGCTCCTCCGAGATGCGCCCCGGGTCGACGACGTCGTAGCCGTGCGTCGAGCCGGCCCGCGCCTGCAGCGCGGGGGACAGGTAGAGGTGCGAGATCCCGAGGTCGCGCAGGTAGCCGACGAGCTCGCGGGCGGCGTGGAAGTCCAGCTCGGGCGAGAGCTGCAGGCGATAGGTGGCGCGCAGCGGCGTCACCCCTTGGACCTCCTCGGGCGCGGCGCGGACTCCGCCGGCGCGGCGTCCTCCTCGTCGCCCTCGCCCTCGGCCGCGGCCTCGGCTGCGGCCTCCGTGCGCTCCGTCGGGGCGACCCGCTTGAAGACCTTGATCGACCGCGCCTCCATCCGCACCGGCTGGCGCGCCGCCCGTACGGTGGAGCCGGGCTCCGCGTCCGGGTCGGCCGTGGACAGCTCGAGCGACCACGCGTCGCCGTAGCGCCGGGACGGCAGCAGGAAGTCCACGTCCTCGAAGTGCGAGTTGACCAGCAGCAGGAACGAGTCGTCGTGCAGGCGGCGCCCCCGGCGGTCGAGGTCCGGGATGGCCTCCCCGTTGAGGAACAGGCCGATCGTGTGCACGGCGTCGCGCTCCCAGTCGCGGCGGGTCATGCGCCGCCCCTCCGGCCGGAACCAGTAGGCGTCGGGCAGCCCGCCGTCGACGGCGGTGCCCTCGAGGAACGCCCGGCGGCGGAAGACGGGGTGGGCCCGGCGCAGCGCGATGAGGCGCTTGGTGAAGGTGAGGAGCTCCTGCCCGGGCTCGCCCAGTTCCCAGCCGTACCAGGAGAGCTCGTTGTCCTGACACCACGCGTTGTTGTTGCCGCGCTGGGAGCGTCCGAACTCGTCGCCGCCGAGCAGCATCGGCGTCCCCTGGGAGAGCAGGAGCGTGGTGAGGAAGTTGCGGTGCTGGCGCGCGCGGAGCGCGAGCACCTCCGGGTCCTCCGTCGGCCCCTCCGCGCCGCAGTTCCACGAGCGGTTGTCGTCGGTGCCGTCGCGGTTGTCCTCGAGGTTGGCCTCGTTGTGCTTCTCGTTGTAGGACACGAGGTCGGCCATCGTGAAGCCGTCGTGGGCGGTGACGAAGTTGATCGACGAGAACGGGTTGCGCTCGTCGCCGTAGAGGTCGCTCGAGCCGGTCAGGCGCTCGGCGAAGTCCCCGACGCGGGCCTGGTTGCGCCACCAGTCGCGCATCGTGTCGCGGTAGATGCCGTTCCACTCCGACCACAGGACGGGGAAGTTGCCCACCTGGTAGCCGCCGGGCCCGACGTCCCACGGCTCGGCGATCAGCTTGACCTGCGACAGGACGGGGTCCTGGTGGATCGTGTCGAAGAACGCACTGAGGCGGTCGACGTCGTACAGCTCACGCGCCAGCGCGCTGGCGAGGTCGAAGCGGAAGCCGTCGACGTGGCATTCCGTGACCCAGTAGCGCAGCGAGTCCATGATCATCCGTAGGACGCCCGGGTTGACGACGTTGAGCGAGTTGCCCGTCCCGGTGAAGTCCATGTAGAAGCGCTCGTCGTCGGGCACCAGGCGGTAGTAGGCCTGGTTGTCGACGCCCTTCATCGAGAGCATCGGACCGAGGTGGTTGCCCTCGGCGGTGTGGTTGTAGACCACGTCGAGGATCACCTCGATGCCCGCCTTGTGCAGGGCCTTGACCATGCCCTTGAACTCGCGCACCTGCTCGCCGGTGGACCCGGTCGCGGCGTAGCCCGCGTGCGGGGCGAAGTAGCCGATCGACGAGTAGCCCCAGTAGTTGGTCAGCCCGCGATCGAACAGGAACGACTCGTCGGCGATGTGATGGATCGGCAGCAGCTCCACGGCGGTGACCCCGAGGTCCTGGAGGTAGGCCAGGGCGGGCTCGGAGGCCAGGCCGCCGTAGGTCCCGCGCAGGTCCTCGCGCACCTCCGGGTGCAGCTGGGTGAAGCCCTTGACGTGCGTCTCGTAGATGACCGTGTCGGTCCACGGGTGCGCGGGCGGCCGGTCGTCCTCCCAGTCGAAGGTGTGGTCGACCACCAGCGACTTGGGGATCGCCTCGGCGTCGTCCTCGTCGTCGGGCTCGAGATCGGCGTCGTCGGTCCCGTCGGGGGTGTAGGGCAGCGTGTTGGCGGCGTCCCACCGCACCGGCCCCTCGATCGCCTTGGCGTAGGGGTCGATGAGCAGCTTGCACGGGTTGAAGCGCATGCCCTCCTCGGGCTCGTAGGGCCCGTGCACGCGGAAGCCGTAGCGCTGGCCCGGCCCGACGCCCGGCAGGTAGCAGTGCCAGTGCTGGGCGGTGACCTCGGTCATGCGGACGCGCTCCTCGCGGTCCTCCGCGTCGAACAGGCACAACTCGACGGCCTCGGCGCGCTCGGAGAACAGGGCGAAGTTCGTCCCCTCGCCGTCCCACTCTGGCCCGAGCGGGAACGGCCGCCCCGGCCACACCTCGCGGCTCACGCGGCGTCCCCAGTGCGCAGCACCGCCGCCGACAGCGGCGGCAGCGCGACGCCGTCGTCGCCGAGGTCGGCGAGCCCGTGGAGGCTGAAGACGAGCTCCCCGCCGGAGGCCGGCACGGTGGCCGCCCGGTCGGCGAAGTTCATGCACAGCTCGTACGGGCCGCGCGTCACGCGGACCCAGCGGGCCTCCTCGTCGCCGTGGGCGCGGGCGTCGCCGCGCGGCAGCTCGCGGCGCAGGGCGAGCAGGTCGCGGGTGAGCCGGGTCAGGGCGGGGTCGGCCTGCCGGGTGAGCTTCGACGCCAAGAAGGTCTCCTCTGCCTGGGGGTCGGGGACGTCCGCGCCCGAGAACGCCGCGAAGGCCGCGAACTCGCGCCGGCGTCCCTCGCGGGTCGCCGTCGCGATCTCCTCGTCGATGTGGTCGGTGAAGAACTGAAACGGCGCGTTCTCGCCGTACTCCTCGCCCATGAAGAGCATGGGCGTGAACGGCGACAGCAGCGTGGCGAAGAGGGCCAGCGGCCTGAGCGGCTCCGCGAGGCGGTCGCCGAGCGCGCGGTTGCCCACCTGGTCGTGGTCGGCGTCGAAGACGACGAAGCGCTCGGGCGGCACGTCGTCGGCGGGGGCGCCGAAGCGGCGGCCGCGGAACGTCGAGTAGTCCCCGTCGTGCACGTGCGGGCGGTCGTAGGCCTTCACGAAGTCGGCGACCGACCCGAACTCCTCGTAGTAGCCGTCGCGCTCGCCCGTGACCAGCGCGTGCAGCGCGTGGTGGAAGTCGTCGGCCCACACGGCGTCGCACCCGAGGCCGCCGCGGTCCGGCGGGCGCACGACGCGCGGGTCGTTGAGCCCGGACTCGGCGATCACCAGCGCGCGGGCGTCGGCGGCGTGGACGCGGCGGGCGACCTCGCCGACGATCGGCCGGGCCGAGTCGTCGTAGATCGCGTGGATCGCGTCGAGGCGCAGGCCGTCCAGGTGGAAGTCCCCGATCCAGCCCTCGGCGCTCTGCAGCACCCACTCGCGGACGGGGTCGGCGCCCGCGTCGTCGTAGTTGATGGCCGCGCCCCAGAACGTGGAGTGCTTGTCGGTGAAGTAGGGCCCGAAGGCCTCCAGCGCGCGACCCCCGCTCGCGCCCACGTGGTTGTAGACCACGTCCAGCAGCACGGCCAGGCCGAGGCCGTGGGCGGCGTCGACCAGCCGGTGCAGCCCCTCGGGGCCGCCGTAGGAGGACTGCGCCGCCGAGAGGTAGACGCCGTCGTAGCCCCAGCCGCGCGTGCCCGGGAACTCGGCCACGGGCATCAGCTCGATCGCGGTGATCCCCAGCTCGGCCAGCGCGGGGAGGTGCTCGATCGCGCCATCGAAGGTCCCCGCGGCGGAGAACGTCCCGACGTGGAGCTCGTAGATCACCGCGTCGGCCAGCGCCAGGCCCGGCCACGTCGCGTCGGTCCAGCGGAAGGTGCCGGGATCCACCACGGCGCTCGGGCCCCGCAGGCCGTCCGGCTGCCAGCGCGAGGCCGGGTCGGGCCAGGCCGTCCCGTCGAGCACGAGCTCGTAGCGGTCGCCGTGCGCGGCGTCCAGCGTCGCGGCGTGCACGCCGAAGCCCTCGTCGGCGAGCGGATGGTCCTCCCCTCGCAGGCGGACGGCGACGCGCTCCGCCCGCGGGGCCCACGCGCGGAAGGTCACCCCGCCGGCCCCGTCGGGATGGGCTCCGAGGGGCTGCTCCCAGGGATAGGCGGCGGCCGGCATGGCTCGCTGCCCTACCCGCCCAGGCGCGGCGGCGAACCGCGCCGGAGCGCCCGACCCCTGGCCCGTCATCCGTGGCCGTCCCCGCCCGTCCGCGTCGTCATGACCGAAGCGGCGCCGCCCCCGAGCACGCGTCGCACGAGCCCGGGCGCGACGACCCGGAGGGCCGCGGCCAGCGCGTAGGGACGGGGGACGTAGCGCTCCGGGCGGCGCCCGAGCCCGGCCTGCACGATCGCCTCGGCGGCCCGCTCGGGGGTCGAGACCGCCCAGCGGGTCAGGGCGCGCCCGGTGAGCTCGGCCTGCGGGAAGCCCTCGGTGGCGATGAACCCGGGCAGCACGAGGCCCACGTGCACGCCGTGGGGGCGCTCCTCGACCCACAGGCTGTCCGACCAGCCCGCGAGGGCGAACTTGCTGGCCGAGTACGCGCCCGTCCCGCCGCGGGCCACGCGGCCCGCGGTGCTGGCGACGTTGACGATCGCGCTGGGCGCCGAGGCGCGCAGGAGCGGCAGGAGCTGCTCGGTCAGGCGGACCTGGGCGTCGAAGTTGACCTCCATCGTGCGCCGCACGTTCTCCCAGCCGCCGTCGGCGAACGTGGCGCGCCAGGCCGCGCCGGCGTTGTTGACCAGCAGGTCCAGGCGCCCGTGGCGCTCGTCGACGTGGGCGCGGATGAGGGCCGGCGCGCCGGGGTCGGTCAGATCGGTCGCGACCCAGGACGCGGGGGCGCCGAGCGTCTCGGCGATCGCCCGCAGCCGGTCCTCGCGCCGAGCGACGAGCACCAGCGCGACGCCCGGCTCGCGGGCCAGCCGACGTGCGGCGGCCTCGCCGATCCCGCTCGACGCTCCGGTGATGACGATGGCTCTCGGCTCCGACATGGACGAAGAGCCTAGGGGCCCGATCTGGCCGCCGCCCGGAGGGCCTGCCACCATCGGCGGCGTGCGCGTGCTGACAAGCCTCCTGGGTGGTCTGGCCCTGGCCGCCTTCGCGGGCTCGCCGGCGCACGCCACGCCGGCGCGGGACACGCCCGTGCGTGCCGTCACAGCGGCGTGCGCGGAGGGCGTGCAGCGCGGCGCGACCTTCATGCCGGGGATGACCGTGAAGGTCCGCGGGACGCTGTCGCCCGTCGTCGCGCGGCGCACCGTGGTGGTCCCGCCGTGCCAGGACACGGTGCCGCCCGCTCCCGCGACCGACGAGGTGCGCTCCGTGGTGCTCTACGAGCGCCGCGGCATCCCGCCGAGCGTCGCGCTGTTCCGCTCGGCGACGCAGCGGCGCGGCTCGGTGCACCTGTACCTGGCGGTCGGGACCTACCCGCAGCAGGGTGACCACCCGCTGCACCGCTACCTCTACCGCTCGTCGCACACGCCGGACGCAACCGGGGGCCGCAGCTGCAAGCGGGCGAGCGTCACCGCGCTGGTCCCCGCCTTCGACGGGCTCCTGACGCCCCGCGACGGCCGCCTGGTCGCCGTGGCGATCGATGCGGCCACGCGCATCGCGGGGCCGCGCGTCGACGGCGTCCCGCGGCTGAGCTACGGCAAGTCCGTCCAGGTCCGCGGCGTGGACTGCGGTACCCACGGGGGCCTCGTGGCGCGCTTCGTCACGCAGTCGCGCTAGAAGACCCGGAGGAATCGACGAAGCTCGATCCTGCCGGGCGAGATCGACGTCCGACCGCCGCGGCAGGATCCCCTTGCGTGCCTGGCCCCGACCGCGAACCATCGGCGTCAGCGCAGGGCCGCGCCGCGCCGCGTGACGGAACGCCGGACTTCCGCGCCGAGATCGAGCGTGCTTGGGAGATCGTCGGGCGGCTCAACGCGCTGCCACCGGGTGACTTCGACGCCATGCGCGCGCTCCTGGGCGAGCTGACCGGCCACGCACTCGACCCGTCGGTTCGCGTGCTTCCGCCGTTCCACACCGACGGCGGCCGCAATCTCCGGTTCGGCCGCAACGTGTTCGTGAACCACGGCTGCACCGCGATGGACTTCGGCGGCATCGACATCGGCGACGACGTGATGATCGGGCCGAACGTGCAGCTGATCAGCTCAGGCCATCCGCTCGACCCGGCGACCCGCCGCCGCTCGATCACGACGGCCCCGATCCGCATCGGCCGCGGCGTGTGGATCGCCGCCGGCGCCATGGTCCTGCAGGGCGTCACGGTCGGCGACGACGCCGTCGTAGCCGCCGGCGCCGTCGTCACGAAGGACGTCCCGCCCCGCACGCTGGTCGCCGGCGTCCCCGCGCGGGTCATCCGCGCTCTCTGAAGCCACAAGGCGCATCCTGCCGCCTTTGCCACGGCGCCATTGCAGGTCGCTGACGACCAGGCCGGCGCGGCGGCCGCTCCCGCTTTCCGTGCGATCGAGCTTCTCCGGCGCTGCCGGAACGCCGGCCCGTTCGCGACGCGCTCATGGCTGCATCTCGTCCGATGCGGTGGTTCGGGGTCGGTGGACGTGGATGAGGCTGGTGCCGGGTGATCCGACGACTGGAGGCGGGCGGACCCGGACGTTCTTGCTGGACCGCGAGCCGGTGTTCCCCCCGCTTCGGCCTGTCGCGCGATGCGAGCTCCGAGATCCACCGATGAGTTCCGCCGGCTGGGCCGGTCTACCAGGGCGTACGCCGTCGAGTCGCCGACTGGAGACCCACCATGGCCAATCCCGCACACCCCGGCCGCATGCTGTTCGTGAACATCCCCGTAGCGGACCTGGAGCGCAGCAAGGCGTTCTTCGCGAAGCTCGGGTTCAGCTACAACCCGATGTTCACCGACGCGACCGCCGCCTGCATGCTGGTCGGCGAGCACGCCTTCGTCATGCTGCTCAGCCGCGAGAAGTTCG
>JAXDGY010000161.1:0-8364 GCA_034664785.1 Solirubrobacteraceae bacterium | reverse complement strand
GCGGCGGTGACTTCGCGGACGCGAGCCGCGCCCCACAGCCGGCGCACTCCACCTGGCTGCAGTACGACACGGGCGCGTAGGAGCGGACGCCGCACTCTGGACAGCGGATCATCGGCACGAGCTCAATGCTCGCCGGGGAGGCCACCGCTGTCGTCGTCCCGCGGGCGACACTTCCGCGTACGCCCGCGGGCGCACTCCTCCCGCGTCGCTACCTCTCAGGGAGCACCGCGCGTCAGCCGCCGAGCGCGAGCGCGAGCGCCTCGTCGATCGGCGCGTTCCCGGCGGCGACGTAGAGGACGCGGCGGTCGGCCCGCGGCTCGTGGAGGACCGCCGCAAGCACGGCGGCGACGTCGTCGCGGCTGACCTCTCCCTCCAGCCGCGTGGCATCGATGCGCACCCGGCCGGTGCCGGGCTCTTCGGTGAGGGACACCGGGCGGAGGATCGTCCACGTCCGGTCGCTCGCGACGAGCGCCGCATCGGCCTGGGCCTTGGCTCGCAGGTACACGCTGAAGACGTCGTCGCCGTCGGGCGGGGCCTCCGCGCCGACCGAGCTCACCATCACGTAGCGCTCCACCTCGGCGGCCTGCGCGGCGCGCAGGAGCTTGATCGCGCCGTCGCGGTCCAGCGTCAGCTTGCGCTCGGGGCCGCTGCCGGGCCCGGCGCCGGCGGCGAAGACGACCGCGTCGGCGCCCGCGATCACGGCGGCGATCTCCTCGACGCCGGCCTGCTCGAGGTCGCAGAGCACCGGTTCGCTGCCGTCCGCCCGCAAGTCGTCCAGGTGGGCGGGGTTGCGGATCAGGCCGCGGACGCGGTCGCCCCGCTCGACGAGCAGGCGGGCCAGCCGCCGGCCCACCTTGCCGTGTCCGCCTGCGATGACGACGTCCATGTCAGGACGGGTAGGCCGCAGCGCGCCCGGCACCCGTCGAGCAGGCCCGCCTCAGACCAGGTAGAGGAACTCGTACTCCGCGGACGGCCCGGACTGGGTCCAGCCCGTGAGGCAGTACCGGCACGTGCTCCCGTCGTCGGCGGGCGCGTCGATCGTGCTGGGCGGGCGCCCCTCCACGATCTCGGCGGACATGCGCCTGCCGCCCAGCGGGCCGCCCTCCAGCACTGCCGTGATCGACGGCGCCTCGCCCGTCATTGCGCCAGCTCTCCTCGTAGACGTCCGGGCGGTCAGTCTACCCGACCCCGCGGCCGCGCCGGCCGTCAGCCGGCCGTGAACGACAGCACGTACACCCCGGCCTCGAGACCGCCCATGGCCCGCAGATGAAGCTTGTGGGGGCCGCGGGAGAGCCCGCCGGGGATGGTCACCGTGGTCCACGTGTTGGCGGGGATGTTCGACGCGATCACCCGACCCGGGTCGCCGGCGTGGAACTTCGGGTCGATGGTCGCGACGCCAGGGCCGTCCTGCATGTCGACACGGACCTGGTCACCGGCCTTGAACGCGGTGCCCAGCAGGGCCCTCGCGACGTCGCGGCAGTCGACGAAGACGACGCGGTACTGGATGTCGTCGTACCAGGCACCCGATCCGCAGCGCCCTTGGGTGGCCGGGCCACCGCAGTAGTCGCTGCGGGGCTTGCCGTTCTGGATCTCGGCGCAGATCCGCGTCGTGGTGAACTCGCGTCTGCCGTTCTCCACGATGTTGGAGCGGACACGGATCTCCTGCCAGCCGGAGTTGGCGAACTTGGCCGGGTCGATCGTGAACGTGTCCTGGAAGACCTGCTCCGGCGAGCCGTTGCCGAAGCGGTCGCTGTAGGAGTGCTTCTCGAGCTGCGTGCCGGACGGCCCGTACTGGGTGTCGACGAACGTGAGCTGGCCGACCCGGTTGTGGAGGCGGGTCGTGACGTGCATGGGCTGCGGCGAGGAGACCGTCACCAGCATCGGCGCATCGGCGATCTCCGTGTGGATGTGGTTGTCCGAGTTCAGCCAAGCCTGTCCCTCGAACGGCGTCGTCTGGCTGCATGAGGCCAGCGCGACAGCGCCTAGGCCGAGCAGCGGTGCCAGAAGCTTCATGGCGTTCCTCCCGTGGCGACCGCGCGCGTGGCGACGAGTCGCATGGTGGTTCGCGTCGCGCGCCGCCCGGGTCTCCTGCTGGCGCGAGCCGCGTCGCGAGCGCCCGCAAGGTGCCCAGGCTCCTGCACTCCGGTGCTGCTCGTACTGGACGGAAGTTCTGTCTTCGCAGCGTGCCACTCAAGGCTCGTGAAGCGTCGCGGAGATGGGGCGTTCCAGGCGCAGAAGTCCGTCCGCCCCCGTCCAGGAGGAACGCAAGGTCATGCACAAGCACGGAGTGCTCATCGGGGCGCTCGCCACCGCTGCGGCGATCGGGGTGCCGGCGTCGCCGGCGTTCGCCGGGACGGTGCGCGTCGACACCGACGCCGCCCTGGTCAAGCGCATCTACTTCACCGAGACCGGGGTCAAGGACCCGGTGAGCGGCACCACCACGTTCGCCGGGGAGACGAACAGCATCAAGGTCACGCTGGTCGGCACGGACTTCCGCGTGAGCGACGCGACGACCCCGCTGACGGCGGGCGCGAAGTGCACGCCGATCGACGCGAACACGGCGTCGTGCCCCTCGGCCGGCATCACGCGGCTTGACTTCATCCTCGGCGCGTTCGACGACTCCTTCGACAACCAGACGAGCACGAGCTCGCGCGTCGTCTCCGGGCCGGGCGTCGACACCATCGTCAACGCGGGCGCCGGCGACGACTCCATCGACGTCCAGGGCACGAAGGCCATCGACAAGGACGTCGTGCAGAGCTGCGGCGCAGGCGCCGACAAGGTCCTGGCCGACTCCTACGACCCCGTCGCGCCCTCCGACTGCGAGACCGTCCTGGTCGACGGCGCACAGATCCGCCCGGTGCCGGCGCCGCCCGTCACGCCGCCCGTGACCCCTCCGGTCACGCCCCCGGTCACCCAGCCCGTCACGCAGACCCCGCCGCCGTCGCAGGGCGGCGGCACGCCCGACCCGGCGCCGGTCGTCCTGCCGTCGGTTCCTGGCCCGATCACCCCGGCCCCGGTCGCCCCGGTGGCGCCGTTCACGGCCCCGTCGCTGCAGGCGCCGCCGAAGGCGCTCGCCGCGCTGGCCGGCTCGGCGCACCTGAAGGGCCGCGTCGTCTCGGCCGCGCTGCGCTGCTCGAAGGCCGGCAGCGCGACGCTCTCGTCCAAGGGCAGCCGGCTGGCCTCGGCCAAGTTCACCTGCCGCGGCGGGAAGGCGTCGGTGCGCTTCACCCTCAGCCGCCGCTCCGCGACGGCGCTGAAGCGCAGCAGCAAGCCCGCCCTCGTGATCGCGGTGCGCGTGGGCGCCACCACGACCAAGCTGCGCCCCCGCCTGGCGCGTTAGCGCCGGGCGGCAGGGGCGCCGACAGGCACCGCGGACGGGCCCTCCTCCAGGCGGCGCGAGCCGCCCGGCGGCCCCCACGCCCGCCCTGCGGTCCCGGCGGACGGCGCCGGTCCCCTCGGGGGGCCGGCGCCGCGCCGTTCCCGGCGGCGTCAGCCCTCCCCGCCGGCGGCCTCCGCGAAGCGGCACAGCATGTTGACGAGCTGCATGTCCTCGACGGTCGAGCAGCGGGCGCCGAGCAGGCGCGGGGAGCAGACCACGACGGTCAGCGCCTGGGCGCGCGAGATGGCGACGTTGAGCCGGTTGCGGCTGAACAGGAAGCTCATGCCGCGCGCGACGTCGTCGCCACTCGAGCTCGCCATCGAGAACAGGACGACCGGTGCCTGGAGCCCCTGGAAGCGGTCGACCGTCCCGACCCGGGCGCCGTCCGGCAGCTTCGCCTTCAGGCACCGTACCTGCGCGTTGTAGGGCGCGACCACCAGGATGTCCTCGAGCGTGAGCGGGTGCCGGACGCCGAGGCGGTCGACCCAGGAGCCGCCGTCGAGCAGGCGCGCGACCTCGGCCGCGACGACCTCCGCCTCCTCCGCCGAGCGGCCGCGGTTGTCCTCGTGCTCGACGCCGATGAGCCGCAGCCCGCTGCCGGAGAGCCCGGGCGAGTCCAGGCGCTGGACCTCGCAACCCGCGACAGAGGACAGGCGCCCGTCGTACATCGTCTCCGAGACGAAGCGGCACACCGACGGGTGCATCCGCCACGACGTCGCGAGGAAGACGCCGCGGTCTGGCCGGACGGTGTCGGCGCCGGCGAGCAGGTGCCCGAGCACCGAGGCACCGCTGCCGAGCGGGTGGGTGCCCTGGCTGACGTGCGCGAGCTGCTGCGGGTCGCCGAGCAGCACGGTGCTCCGGGCGCCCTGGGCGACGGCGATCGCGTCCGCGAGGGCGACCTGACCGGCCTCGTCGACGAACAGGACGTCGACGCTCTCCCCCGCGTCCCCGCGCGACCAGTGCCACGCCGTCCCCGCGTGCAGGAGGACGGGACCGCCCTCGTCAGCCGCCTCCGACGGGACGGCCTTCGACGACACGACGCGGTCGCTGGCGTAGTCGTTGTCCGCATCGTTGGCCTTCTTCTTCCAGCCGCGGAACGCGAGGCCCACCTCGTCGGCCGCCTCGTCGATCGCCGCCAGCAGGGTGTTGATCGCCTTGTGCGAGGTGGCGGTCACGCCGACCCTCACGCCGCGCCGGATGAGGTCGAGCGCGAGGCGCGCGCCGGTCCACGTCTTGCCGGTGCCGGGCGGGCCCTGGATGACCAGGACGCTGCGGTCCAGCCCGCGCACCTGCGCGCGGAGGCGCTCGAGGTCGAATGGCCCGTCGGCGAGCGCGGGGGTCCCGGCGGCCAGCCGCGGGGCGCGTCGCAGCAGGAGGTCGAGGCCGGCCTCCGGCCGGTCCAGGCCCTCGCCGGCGATGCGGCCGGCGAAGCGGAAGAGCGCCTTGACCTGGGCCTCGGCCTCGATCGGCCATCCCGGCCCGAGCGCGATCGGCGCGTCGTCGCCCTTCGCCTTGCCGCGCTTGACGACGACCGTGCGGGACGCCTCGTCCAGCGAGACGATCGTCGCGCCGCGCTCGGCCAGCGGCTCGTCGACGCTCCCCTCGGAGAGCTTGAACTCCTGCTGGGGGAAGCTCAGCGTCCACTGCCAGGACTTCCCGAGGTCCTCGGTCGCGATGACCTGCAGCCCTGCGATCGCTTCGGCGTCCTCGTCGCGCAGCTGCTCGAGCGTCCGCTCCCGCCGGGCGAACAGCGCCCACATCACCGGCTTGGCCTCGCGCCGGTGATGGCCCAGGAGGTCGAACGCCGTGCGGATCGCGCGCTGCGGCTCGTCGTCGTCGGACTCGTCGTCCGGCAGGCCGGGCAGCAGCCGGCCGCGCGCGGCCTCGAGGTCGTCGAGGTACTGCTGGAGCTTCGCGCTCGGGGGCGTGGGCGCCTCGGGCGCGAGCGACGCGAGCTCGATGCCGAACTGCGCCTCGGCCTCCGGCCGGCGGGCGAGCAGCCAGGCGTAGAGGGCGCGGGTGCTGTGGCAGTCGTCCTCGTTGTAGAGGGCGATGCCGTCCAGATGGGCCTGGTCGCGGTCGTCGAGCCAGGCCTGCCAGCGCCGCAGCGAGCCGATCGCCCCGCGCAGCTCGGCGTCGCGCTCGTAGCCGAACACGGGCTCCAGCGCCTTCAGGCCGTAGCCCTCCGTCCCGGCGCGGATCGCCTGGCGGGCGATGCCGTAGAGGTCGACGAAGACCTTGCGGCGCAGCAGCTCGTCGACCTCGTGCTCCCGCGTGGCGTGGCGCGCGACGAGCTTCTTCAGCGCGACGGTCTCGTAGGCGTTGTAGTGGAAGACGTGCAGCTCCGGGTGCTGCTCCAGGCGCGCCGTGATCCAGTCCACCCAGGTCTCGAACGCCGTCTTCTCCTCCGCGCGGCCCGTGGCCCACAGCGGCCAGTAGACCGCGGTGCCGCCGTCCTCGTAGACGGTCCCGAACAGGTACTCGAGCCCCTCGTCGCCCCAGTTCGGGTCGCCCTCGAAGTCGAAGTGGACGTCGCCGGGGGACGGCGCGGGCAGGCGGCCGAGACCGCGGTCGTGGGCCGGCTCCAGCAGCTCGTGCAGCGGCCGGGCGAGCCCGCGGCTGCGGACCTGCAGGCCGGCCTGGGCGCGCAGGGTGCCGATCGTGCTCGCGGCCAGCCGCGGCACCACGGTCGTCTCCGGCAGGGCGGCGAGCTGCGTGACGGTGTGCACGCCGGTGGCCTCGAGCCTGAGGCCCTGGCCGCGGTGCAGCCCGGCCACCAGCGAGAGGTGGTCGTCGTCGCGGCGCCGCTGCTCGCACACGTGCCACCAGTGGCAGAACTGACACGCGGAGACGGGGTACGGGTAGGCCGGGCGGGGGTCGGGCCCGGCGAGCTCGCCGAGCCGGCCGGCGAACTGCTCGCGGACGATCGCGGCGTAGGCGGTGAAGTCATCCGGGTGGAAGGCCGGGTGCTCGCCGTCGCCGAGCATGAGGTGCATGCGGGCCGGCCGCAGGCCCTGGAGGCGCTCGAGCGCGTCGGTGTAGAACAGCAGCTGGAAGACGTGGCGGGGCTGCGGGTGGCGCCCGAGCTTCGCGTCATGGACCTCGTAGGACCACCCGCCCAGGGCCGACGGCTCGTCGACGCGCACGAGGAAGTCCGGGTAGCCCACCCAGCCGTCGTCGATCAAGCACGCCTGGTGCAGGACCTCGCGGCCCTCGCGCATCGCCACCAGCGTGCGGGCGGCCCGCGTCTCCGGGTCGGCGTCCGGGTCCTCGAGGGAGAGGACGTCGCGCCCCTCCGCCACGAGCCCGTCGACCACGTCCTCCTCGTGGCGCATGCCGCGCTCGAAGAGGTGCTCCATCCGCGGCGGCCGACGCTCGGCGTCGAGCTCCCCGCGCCGGTCGAGCAGATCCAGCCAGGTGCGGTGCTCGCAGCCGAGGAAGCGGTTGAGCGCGCTGGGCGACAGGTGGGGAAGCGTGGGCATCACGTCAAGGGTCGGCAGCCGGGACCGGTTTCCTGACACCCAAGGCCCCGGCAGCGGTCCGGTCCGGCCGATCGTCATGATCGACGCGATGGAAGGGCAACGCTGACATGTCGTCGTCGAGCAGGGTGGCGCTCACGCCCGCCTACCGCTGGGTCATGCGGGCCTCCTCGCCGGTCGTGCGGCTCTGGGGGCGGATGGACGTGCAGGGCCTGGAGGCCGTGCCGCGGACGGGTCCGTTGCTCGTGGTCGCCAACCACGACAGCTACTGGGACCCGATCACGATCGGCGTGGCGGCGGCGGGCACGCGGCAGATCCACGCGCTGGCGAAGTCGTCGCTGTGGAAGACCGCGCCCGTCGGGTGGGTCCTGGACGGCATGGGCCAGATCCCGATCGACCGCGGCGCCGGGGACGCCGCCGCCCTGGCGCGGGCGATCGAGAGCCTGCGCGAGGGGCGCTGCATCGGGATGTTCCCCGAGGGCACCCGCAGCCTCGGGCGCACGCTGCGCGCCCGCAGCGGGCTCGGCCGCCTGGCCGCCGCGGTCCCGGAGGCCGAGGTCGTCTGCTGCCGGGTCACCGGGACGACCGACATCACCGCCGTCCCCCGGCGCCCGGCCATCCGCGTGCGCTTCTTCCGGCCGGCGCAGGGCGGCCTGCAGCCCGGCGAGGGCCCGGCCGACTTCGGGCAGCGCCTGCTCGACGAGATCCGCGCGGACGCGCCGCGCGTGCCGCCGGGCCGCAAGGCGCCCGCCACCTGAGCGCCCACTACCCTGGCCGTGTGGCCTACAGCGACGCGGACGCCAGGCAGCAGCTCCTCGACGAGCTCGCCGGGGCGACCGACGCGCTCGCCGTCGCCCTCTCGGCGCTCGGCGAGGCCTACGAGCTGCTCGACGACCAGACCGCCGACCGGTTGGAGGAGCAGCTCTTCCGCCCCGTGCAGGCCGCCTACGGCCGGGCCAAGCGGACCCACGCGGAGTTCGCCGCGCGCCACGACCTGCCGTCCCGCGCGTTCGCGCCCGCCTCGCAGGGGCATCCGTCCCAGGGCGTGAAGGGCTTCGTCGACGGCGCGGTGGCGGCCGTCGCGCAGGCGGACGGCCGGATCGGGACGCTCCAGGACTCGCTGCTGCCCGTCGAGTTCGGCGACGCCGAGCTGCGCGCGGGCCTCTCGGAGGTCCGCCGGCAGCTCGGCGACGTCCCCGGCCGTGCGCGCGAGTTCGGCCGCACGCTGGGTCGCTAGCCCGGCCGTCTCGCTAGCCGTCCAGGTTGACCATCACGTGCTTGACGCGCGTGTACTCCTCCAGCGCGTAGGCCGAGAGGTCCTTGCCGTAGCCGGACATGCCGAAGCCGCCGTGCGGCATCTCCGACAGGAACGGGATGTGGTCGTTGACCCAGACGCAGCCGAAGTTGAGCGCCTTGGTGGCCCGCAGCGCCTGGCCGACGTTCTCCGTCCAGACCGAGGCCGCGAGGCCGTAGGGGGTGTCGTTGGCCCAGGCGATCGCCTGCTTT
>JAXDGY010000160.1:0-13424 GCA_034664785.1 Solirubrobacteraceae bacterium | reverse complement strand
TACTACGGCGTCCTGCGCGCGGGCGGCGTGGTCGTGCCGATGAACGTGCTGCTCAAGGTGCGCGAGATCGCCTACCACCTGGCGGATGCGGGTGCGCGGATGCTGCTCGCATGGCACGGCTTCGCCGAGGAGGCCGAGGCGGGCGCGGCCGCCGTGGGCGTGGCCTGCCTCTTCCTGACCCCGGGCGAGCTGCAGCGCGTCCTGGCGCGCCACGAGCCCGTGCGCGAGCCCGCCGCGCGCGACGACCAGGACACGGCGGTGATCCTCTACACCTCCGGGACGACCGGGAAGCCGAAGGGAGCCGAGCTCACGCACGCGAACCTCCGGCGCAACGCGGAGGCCGTCGTGGCCCAGCACGCGATCGACGAGCGGACGGTCACGCTCGGAGCCCTCCCGCTCTTCCACTCCTTCGGCCAGACGTGCTCCCTGAACGCGACGATCGCCGCGGGCGGGTGCCTGACGCTGCTGCCGCGCTTCGATCCGGGCGAGGCGCTCGCGGCCATCGAGCGCGACCGGGTGAGCCTCTTCCAGGGCGTGCCGACGATGTACGCGGCGATGCTCGCCCACCCCGACCGGGCGCGGTTCGACGTCTCCGCGCTGCGCGAGTGCGTGTCGGGCGGGGCCCCGATGCCCGCGGAGGTCCAGCGCGGCTTCGAGACCGCCTTCCGCTGCGCCGTCCTGGAGGGCTACGGCCTGAGCGAGACCTCGCCCGTGGCGGCCTCCAACCGCTCGGACCGCCCGCGCCGTCCGGGCACGATCGGCTTGCCGATCGACGGCGTGGAGATGCGCGTCGTCGGGGAGGACGGTCGCGAGCTGCCGGTGGGGGACGTGGGCGAGATCGTCATCCGCGGCCACAACGTCATGAAGGGCTACTGGGGGCGGCCGGAGGCGACGGCGGAGGCCATCGACGCCGACGGCTGGTTCCACTCCGGCGACCTCGGGCGCGTCGACGAGGACGGTTGCTTCACGATCGTCGACCGCAAGAAGGACATCATCATCCGCGGGGGCTACAACGTCTACCCGCGGGAGGTCGAGGAGGTCCTCCACGAACACCCGGCCGTCCGCGAGGCCGCGGTGGTCGGCGTCCCGCACGCGAGGCTCGGCGAGGAGGTCGGAGCCGCCGTCGCGCTGGCCGACGACGCCGACGGGACCGGCCCTGAGGAGCTGCGCGAGTGGGTGCGCGCGAGGGTGGCGGCCTACAAGTACCCCCGTCACGTGTGGCTCGTCGCCGAGCTGCCGAAAGGCCCGACGGGCAAGGTCCTCAAGCGCGAGATCGCGGTGCCCGAGCAGGCGGTCGCGCGGTGAGCCTCGCGGTCGAGGGCGTCTCGGTGCGCTTCGGCGGGCTCACCGCGCTGCACGAGGTCTCGCTCGCGGTGGACGCGGGCGAGGTCGTCGGGGTCATCGGGCCCAACGGGGCGGGCAAGACCACGTTGTTCAACGTGATCTGCGGCTTCGTGCGGCCCGACGCGGGCCAGGTCGTCTGGGAGGGCGCGTCCCTGCGCGGCATCCGGCCGCACGGCCTCGTGCGGCGCGGCATCGCCCGGACGCTGCAGGGCGTCGACCTCTTCGCGGGGCTGACCGCGGTCGAGAACGTGATGGTCGGCGCGGACGTCCGCGCTCGCGCCGGCCTGCTCTCCGCGCTGCTCGGGCTGCCACGGTCCGACCGCGACGAGCGGGCGCTCCGGGCGCGGGCGCTGGACGCGCTCGACCGCCTCGGCGTGGCCGACGTGGCCGAGCGCCGGCCGGACTCGCTGCCCTTCCCGGTCCAGAAGCGGGTCGGGCTGGCCCGCGCGCTCGTCGGCGAGCCGCGGCTGGTCCTGCTCGACGAGCCAGCCGGCGGCCTGGGCGGCGAGGACCTGGAGGATCTCGCCGACCGCATCCGCGAGCTGCGCGGCGACACCTCGGTCCTGCTCGTCGAGCACCACATGGACCTCGTGATGGACGTCTGCGACCGCGTCGTCGTGCTCGACTTCGGGCGCCGCATCGCCGACGGCACGCCGGCGGAGGTCCAGGCCGACCCGCAGGTGCTCGAGGCCTACCTCGGGGTGGAGGCGGCGGATGCTGCAGGTTGACGGGCTCGAGACGGCCTACGGCCCGGTGCGCGCCCTCGACAAGGTCTCCTTCGAGGTGTCCGCGGGAAGCATCACCGCGGTCCTCGGCGCGAACGGGGCGGGCAAGACCTCGCTGCTGCGCACGCTGTCCGGGCTCGTCCGGCCACGCGCCGGGCGCGTCCTGCTCGACGGCCGCGACATCGCCCGCGACCCCGTCGAGCGCATCGTCCGCCTGGGCATGGCGCACGTCCCCGAGGGGCGCGGCGTCGTCACCGAGCTCACCGTCGACGAGAACCTGCGCCTCGGCGGGCTGTGGCGCAAGGGCGGCGGTCGCGACGGGCTGGACGAGGTCTTCGAGCTCTTCCCGCGCCTGGCCGAGCGGCGGGCCAACGAGGCCAGCACGCTGTCCGGCGGGGAGCGGCAGATGCTCGTCATCGGCCGGGCGCTGATGGCCAAGCCGCGCCTGCTGCTGCTCGACGAGCCGTCGCTCGGGCTCGCCCCGATCGTCGCCGCCCAGATCATGGCCCTGCTGCGCCGGCTACGGGACGACACGGGGCTGACCGTGCTGCTCGTGGAGCAGAACGCGCGCAGCGCCCTGTCGGTCGCCGACCGGGGGATCGTGCTGAACCTGGGGCGGATCGTCGCGGCCGACGAGCCCGCCGCGCTCGCGGCCGACGATGCCCTCCGCCACGCCTACCTGGGGTTCTGAGACGCCGTGAGCCGCTTCCTCGACCTGACCCTCAACGGCCTGGCCAACGGCGCGATCTACGCCGCGGTGGCGCTGTCGCTCGTGCTGATCTGGCGGGCGACGCGCATCCTGAACTTCGCCCAGGCGGGGATGCTCATGATCACGACGTTCATCGCCTGGTCGGTCATCGACGCGGGCGCCTCCTACTGGGTCGGCTTCGTCGTGGCGCTCCTGTCGGGCCTCGTGCTCGGCGCGGTCGTCGAGCGGGTCGTGATCCGGCCGGTCGAGGGCGCGCCGCCGCTCAACGCGGTGATCGTGACGCTCGGGCTGCTGGTCCTGCTGCAGGCGGCGGCCGGGATGATCTGGGGCGGCAACCCGCGCTCGTTCCCGCCCGCGTTCTCCATCAAGGGCTACGACGTCGGCGGCCACACGGTGCTGTTCTCGCCGTTCGACCTGTTCACGGTGCTCGTGGTCGCGGGCGTGCTCGCCGCCCTCACCGTCCTGTTCCGGCGCACGAGCCTGGGGCTGCGCATGCGCGCGTCGGCGTTCGAGCCCGAGGTCGCCCGGCTGCTCGGCGTGCGGGTCAACCGGATGTTCACCGTGGGCTGGGCGCTCGCCTCCGTCGCCGGCTCGCTGGCGGGCGTCCTGGTCGCCCCCGCGGTCTTCGTCGCGCCCAACGCGTTCGACTCCGTGCTCGTGTTCGGCTTCACCGCTGCGGTGCTCGGGGGGCTGGAGAGTCCGGCCGGGGCGGTGGTGGGCGGCCTGACCGTCGGCTTCGCCCTCAGCTACGTCTCGGGCTACGCGGGGTCGAGCGTCGTCACGCTCGGGGCGCTCGTGATCCTCGTCGCCGTGCTGATGGTGCGGCCCACCGGGCTGTTCGCCCCGACCCAGGCCAGGCGGGTGTAGCGGTGGCCACCGAGGTGGAGACCTCCGTCCGCCCGCGCAGCACGCCGCGCCGCATGCTCGACCAGACGCTGGTGCGCCACCTCGCGATCGCGCTGGCGGCCGGGCTGGCGCTCTACCTGCTCTCGCAGTCCCTGAGCGCGTTCGACAACCTGCAGCTCGCGACGATGGCCTACTACTTCGTGGCCGTCGCGGGGCTGACGGTGCTGACCGGGCTCAACGGCCAGATCTCACTCGGCCATGGCGCCCTCATGGCGATCGGCGCGTACACGGCGGCGAAGCTGCTGGAGGGGCCCGCGTGGCCCCTGGCGCTCGTCCTCGTCGTCTCGACCGTGGTGACCGCGGTGGCCGGCGTGCTGGCGGGCGCCGCTGCGGCCCGCCTGCGCGGGCCCTACCTCGCCGGCGCGACGCTGGCGCTCGCCGTGGGGCTGCCTTCGATCGCGGACAAGTTCCCCGGCTTCCTCGGGGCCGCCAACGGGATCAGCGTCACGCCGCCCATTCCGCCCGGGTCGCTCGGGGCCACGTTCCCGCTGGAGCGCTGGCAGGCGTGGATCACCTGCCTGGCCGCGGTGATCGTCTACGTCCTGCTCGCCAACCTCGTCCGCAGCCGCTTCGGCAGGTCCTTCCGCGCCGTCCGCGACAGCGAGGTCGCCGCGGAGCTGGCCGGCCTGCACGTCGCGCGCACGCAGGTCCTGGCCTTCGTGGTGAGCGCCGCGTGCGCGGGCCTGGCGGGCGGGCTGTTCGTCGTGGTGACCCAGCTCGCGGCGCCGGGGGCGTTCCCGCTGGCGCTGTCGGTCGCGCTGCTCACCGGGGTCATCCTCGGCGGGCTCGGGAGCCTGATGGGCGCGGTCTGGGGCGCGGCGGCGCTCGTGCTCATCCCGACCTGGTCGGATGACCTGAGCAAGTCGCTGTCGCTGTCGACCAACGTCCAGGCGAACCTCGCGCTCGCCGTCTACGGCGTGGTGCTCATCGCGGTGATGCTCGCCGCGCCCGGCGGCCTGCAGGCTGCCGTCGACCGCGCGGCGGGTGCGGTGACCGGTGCCCTGCGCACGTCCAATCGTTCGCGTGGCAGTGGGCCGCGCCTGGAGGAGGAGAAGGAGACATGAGGTTGTCCACGCGGCCGCTCGCAGCGGCCATCGCCCTCGCAGCGCTGGCGGGCCCCCTGGGGGCCTGCGGATCGGACTCCGGCGGTGGCGGCGGCGGCGCCTCCGCGCCCGGGGTCACCAAGACGCAGATCACGCTCGGCGGCCACTTCCCGCTGACGGGCCCGGCGGCCCCGGGCTACAGCGAGATCCCGCAGGCGATCGACGCCTACTTCAAGTCGGTGAACGCCGCCGGCGGGGTCAACGGGCGCAAGCTGAAGTTCATCTCGCGCGACGACGGCTACAACCCGGCCAACACCGTCAAGGTCACCAAGCAGCTCGTGCTCCAGGACAAGGTGTTCGGCCTGCTCGGCGGGCTCGGGACCCCGACCCACTCCAAGGTCGTCGACTTCCTCAACGCCTCACGGGTGCCCGACCTCTTCGTCGCCTCGGGGTGCCTGTGCTGGGACGAGCCCGGCAAGCACCCGTGGACCTTCGGGTGGCAGCCTGATTACTACGTCGAGGGCAAGGTCCTCGGGCAGCACATCGCCCAGCAGTTCAAGGGCAAGAAGGTCGCCTACTTCCTGCAGAACGACGACTTCGGCGACGACGGTGCGAAGGGGCTGGACAAGTTCGTCCCCGCCGCCCAGGTCGTCACCCGCCAGACGTACGAGCCGGGCAACACCGACATCGGGCCGCAGATGGCCAAGATCAAGGCGTCGGGCGCCGAGGTGATCGCGTCGTTCTCGATCCCGGCCTACACGGCCCTGGTGAAGCTCGCGGGCGTGAAGCTGAACTACGACCCCACCCTGGTGGTCTCCAACGTGGGCAGCGACCCGACCACGCTGACGGGGCTGCTGAAGTCCTTCTCCAAGGGCAAGGCCGGCGGGTCGCTGATCGAGGGCATCGTCTCCGACACCTACCTGCCGCCGACGGGAGACACGTCGAACAGCTGGATCAAGCTGTTCAAGGGCATCCACGACAAGTACATCCCCAAGCTGCCGTGGGACGGCAACGTGCTCTACGGGATGTCGCTGGCGTACACGTTCGTGCAGGCGCTCGACAAGGCCGGCGCCAACCCGACGCGCCAGGGGATCGTCGACGCCCTGGAGGCCGGAGGGTTGAAGGGCCCCGGCCTCGTTCCGTTCCGGTTCAGCAAGGACTCGCACGCCGGCTACACGGGCGTGCAGGTCGGCACGATCAAGGACGGCAACCTCGCCGTGACGGGCAAGCCGCTGACGAGCGACGACGCCGACGCCCCCAACGAGCCGTACACCCAGACCCAGCCCGAGGCCCCGGCGAACGGGATCCCAGGCGGGAGCTGAGGCCCGCGCGCGGGCGGCCCGCTCGGGCCGCCCGCGCCGTGGCGGCGCTAGCCCCGGAGGGCTGAGGCGTCGACCCACACGTCACGGTGGACGTGGCCGTAGGCGTGGCCGAACGCCCACTTGCCGGACGGGGAGAGGCGCTTGATCTTGATCTTGTCGCCCTTGAAGAGCGTGCCGTCCCAGCCCTTGGCGGGCCCGGTGTGGAACGTGTACGTCGTCTTGGTGACGATGTGGGTGCCGGGGCCGGTGGCCTTTGCGACGCTCGCGGCGGGGACGGCGGCGGCACCGACGCCAACCGCGGCGGTCAGCCCGATGGCGGTCAGCTTGCGGGTGATGGCGGACATGCTGGTGCTCCTTGGTGCGTGGCTTGAGGGTGTACCTCGATGACGGGTCGCCCCTCCTCCGCGCTCGGGGTGCCTCCACCCGTCCTCCAGTGCGGGTAACCGGCCCCAGGCGTCACCATGGTCGGCATGGAGCGCGCGAGCCTGCGGAGCACGGACACCGGCCAGGTCGTCGAGGGCCCGGGGTGGTTCATCCTCAACGTCGGCGAGGCGAGCTGGCAGCGGATGCCGGACCTGGGCGCCTGGTGCGGCTTCGAGGCGGCCGACGCCCCGTTCGAGCGCTTCGGCATCTCGGTCAACGTGCTCGTGCCCGGGCAGGCCGCCGGGCTGTACCACGCCGAGGACGCCCAGGAGGGCTTTCTCGTCCTCGCCGGAGAGTGCCTGGCCGTCGTGGAGGGCGCCGAGCACCGCATGCGCCAGTGGGACTACCTGCACTGCCCGCCCGGCACCCTCCACATCACGATCGGCGCCGGCGACGCGCCGTGCGCGCTGCTGATGATCGGCGCGCCGCGGTCCTCGAGCCTGGACGAGATCCACTATCCGGCCGATCCCGTGGCCGTGCGCCACGGCGTCGCGGCGACCAGCACGACGCGTTCCTCGAAGGAGGCCTACGCCGGCCGCGACCGTACCGTGACGCGGGAGCGCGCCCCGTGGCCGCCTGTCTGATGCGCGCGGCCGGACTCGAACCGGCGGCCACCGCCTTGTAAGGGCGGTGCTCTGACCACCTGAGCTACGCGCGCGGGCCGCAGGCTAGCGGCTCTCGACCGGCGGACCCCCGGGGAAACCGCGTAACTCCACCCGAAGGTCGCACGTTGGACGTCCGCAGGTCCGTCGGCACCGTCCACTGAAGGGATCCGTCATGACTCCGAAGCGCTCTCTCGGTGCGCTCGCCGCTGCCTCGGCACTCGCGGCAGCCGCCCTTCCGGCGGCCGCCGGGGCCGGCGTGCAGGTCGGCGCCTCGGGCTGGCAGTGGGGCAACCCCGTGCCCCAGGGCAACACGCTGCGCACGATGTCGTTCGTCCCCGGCGGTACGGGCTACGCGGCCGGCGACTTCGGCACGTTGCTGAAGACCGTCGACGGCGGCACGACGTGGGCGGGCCTGCGCGTCGGCACGTTCACGAACCTCACGACGGTCCAGGCCGTCGACCAGAGCACCGTCGTGGCGGGCGGCGGCTGCGTTGCGCGCCGCTCCACCGACGGCGGGCAGAGCTTCACCCGCATCGCCTTCACCCCGGTCGAGGCGGCCTGCAAGGAGCAGCTCGTGTCGCTGTCGTTCGTCTCGCCGACCACGGGCTTCCTGCTCCTGACCGACGGCACCGTGCTGGAGACGCAGGACGGCGGGACGGAGTTCACGCAGCGCACCGCGGTGCCGGGCACGAAGGCCGCCGGCGGCGGGGCGCAGCCCACCGACGTCGCGTTCACCACGCCGACGACAGGCTTCGCGGTCTCCACCGAGGGCAAGGTCTTCCAGACGACCGACGCCGGCGTGGCCTGGAAGGTCGTCAGCGACACGGCGCGCAAGGTCGCCGACGTCGCGTTCGTCACGCCGCAGGCCGGCTTCGCGGTCGGCGACCAGGGCCTGTTCCTGCGCACGGACGACGGCGGCGCGACGTGGACGCCGAAGGGCCTGGGCACCGCCGCGAACCTCACCGCGATCAACTGCGCGTCGACGACGCTGTGCATCGTCGCCACGCAGAAGGGCGACGTGCTGGTGCGCACCCCCGACGCGGGCGCCACGGCGACGTTCGTCACGCCGTCCACCGACCCGATCCTCGCGGCGGCGTTCGCGTCACCGACGCGCGTCGCGGCGGGCGGCGCCAACGGCGCGAGCGTCGTCTCCGACAACGGCGGCGTCGACTTCACCTCGATCGGCGGGCGGCTTGCCGGCCGCTACCGCGAGGTGCGCGCGGGCGGCCAGGCCGGCACGGCGTTCGCGCCCGGCGCCGACGGGGCGCTGGCCCGGACGGTCGACGGCGGGAAGACCTGGACCGCCGGCAACGTCGCGACCTCGGAGGACGTCCTGGACGTCTCGTTCCCGTCCGCCCTCATCGGGTACGCCCTGGACGTCTCCGGAGGGCTGTTCCGGACGTCCTCCGGCGGCGCGGCGTGGAAGACGCTCGACCCCGGCACGACGGCCCGCGCGAGCGCCGTCCTGGCGCCGTCGGCGGACACCGTCCTGACCATCGGCCCGCGGGGCCTGCGCCGCTCCACCGACGGCGGCGGCATCTTCGAGGCCGCCACCGACCGCACCGTGTCGCGCGCCGCGCTGAGCGGCGTCGACCAGGCGAAGGGCGCGCTGGTCGTGTGGGGCAGCCAGGACGTCGCGCGCTCGACCGACCAGGGCAGGACGTGGACGGCGGTCCGCAAGCCGGGCCGCTCGGTGCGGGTGCGCGGCAAGCTCGTCAACCGCCGCGGCGTCGCCCAGGTCGACTTCATCGATGCCCGCACGGGCTTCCTGCGCGACGCGACCGGCCGGGTGTGGCGCACCGCGGACGGGGGGCGCCACTGGCGTGAGCTCGTCGGGGTCGGCACCGCCGCCTCGGGCATGTCGTGGGCCACGGCGCGGTCGGGATATCTGGTCATCCCCGGCTTCGGGGACCTCACGCGGCGTTCCGGCTTCCTGCTGCGCACCACCGACGGCGGTGCCACCTGGCACCCGCAGCTCGTCATCGACAGCCCGATCCCGGAGGCCGGCGTGGCGGCCACCCCGGGCGGCACGGACTACCTGCTCGGGGGCGATGCGGCGCTGCTGGCGACCTCGACGGGCGGGGACGCCGGCTCCCGCTCGGCGCTGACCATCACCACGCGGCGGCGGAAGCTCACCAAGCCGGCGTCGATCACGGTGACCGGCCGCCTGCAGCCCGCGGCGGGCAACGAGCGGGTGACGGTCTCCTTCCGCGGGGCCGGCTCCACGCGCTGGGTCCACCAGACCGTCAAGACCGCCGCCAACGGGGGGTTCACGACGAGCTGGCGGGTGCGCAAGGGCGACAACGAGTTCGTCGCCCAGTGGCCCGGCGACTTCCGCTCGGCCGGCGACGGCTCGGTGCCGTTGACCGTCACGGTCTCCGCGCGGCGCTAGACGACCCGCCGGCGCACGATCATCGGCATCCCCTCGCGGGGGCCGATGGTCGGCATCTGGCGGACGCTGAGGCGGTAGCCCGGCTGCAGCTCGAGGTCCCAGGCCCCCATGATGCGCTTGGCGATCACGCCGATCTCGGCCTGGCCGAAGCGCATGCCGATGCAGGTGCGCGAGCCGCCGCCGAAGGGGATGTAGGCGCCCTTCGGGATCGACTCGCGGCGGCCGGGGGCGAAGCGCGACGGGTCGAAGCGCTCCGGGTCCTCCCACACGTCGGGCAGGCGGTGGCTGGCCCAGGAGACGTAGTTGACGGGCACGCCGCCCGGCACCCGGACGCCGCAGAGCTCGAACGGCGCCAGCGAGCGGCGCGGCCCGATCCACGCCGGCGGGTAGAGGCGCAGCGTCTCGTCGAGCAGCAGGTCGAGGTCGGCGTCGCGATGCTCGGGGTTGCGCGCCAGCTCGTGGAAGAGGAACGCGATCGTCGACGTGGTGGTGTCGTGGCCGGCGAACAGCAGGGTCATGACCTCGTCGCGGATGTGCGCGTCGCTGAGGCCCGCGCCGTCCTCGTCGGTGGCGTCGAGCAGCAGGCTGAGCACGTCCTCGCCGCGCGCACCTGACCGGCGGCGCTCGGCGACCTCGGCGTAGATCAGGGCGTCGAGGCGGCGGCGCGCCTCCTGCATGCGGGCCCACGGCGTCCGCGGGCCGCGGAGGATCTGCAGGACGTAGTCCTTGGCGTAGAAGCCGAGCGCCTGCTCGAAGTCGTGCGCGGCCTGCGGCGCGCCCTCCTGGCGCAGGCCGAACAGGGCGCGCATCGCGATCCGCAGCGCGAGCTCGCGGGTCCACGCGTAGAGGTCGAGGCGCATCCCGTCGTGCCACGGTGCGAGCGCCCGCTCGGCCTCGTCCTCCATGACGGCGTGCGCGGCCTCGATGCGCTCGCGGTGGAAGGCGGGCAGCATGATCTTCCGCGAGCGGCGGTGGAAGTCGCCGTCGATCGTCAGCAGCCCGTCGCCGAGCAGCGGCATGAGGTCGCCGAAGTGGCCCTCGCGCCAGGAGAAGTTCGCGGCGTGGGAGACCGTGATGTGGTGGTTGGCCTCGGGGCCGAGCGCGAAGACGACGTTGCCGTGGAAGATCCGCAGCGTGAACACCGGCCCGTAGCGCGCGTAGGCGTCGAGCAGGATCGGCAGCGGATCGCGGCCGAAGCGCTGCGTGCGCCGCATGGAGAACGACGTGTCCCCGGGCGGGAACGGGACGGTGGCGGCGCGCTCGCGGCGCAGGTCGTCGGCCAGCCGCGCCAGCGGGTTCGTGCTGACGGGCGCGGGGCCGGCGAAGGACATGCGCCGACCCTACCCCCGGTCTGGCCGGCCGGCCAGGAATCGGTGGCGGGCCGTCCTCCCGCCCGGAGGACGAGCCCGCTCGCTTGCTGCCATACTGGACGGTTCGCGGGGGCGTAGCTCAGTTGGTTAGAGCGCCGGCCTGTCACGCCGGAGGTCGCGGGTTCGAGTCCCGTCGCTCCCGCCTTTTGCACCCGCTGCGATGTGACGGCGGCGCCGGTGAAGGGCTGCAAACGCAGGGGCCGGTTGGACAGCGATCATCTGCTGCCCGTCGACCCCTACCAGCGCGAAGCGCTGCTGCAGCAACTCGCGAGGGGCTCGGGGTCGGTCTCTTCTTGCCAGAAGCGGCCGAGGTCTTCGAACACGGCGCGCGCGCCGTCGAGGTCCGGCGCGAGGGTGTCCAGCTCGGCATCGAGGGTCTCGTGCTTGGCTGCGTACTCGGCCTGAGCATCGGGCCGGGGGTCCGCCGCGTCGCCACGGCCGCGACGGGTCGATCATGCGCGACGTGAGGGCCGTCTCGATGTCGGCGACCTGGCAGCTGACGCAGTTGGTGGCCGAGCGCGTTGCCGTAGGCTCGGCGTCTGTGTCCACGCCGCTGACCCGCCGAGAGGTGCTCAAGGGGGCAGTCGGTCTGGGGGCGCTCGGCGCCGGCGCGACACTCGTTGCGCCTGCGCTGGCCGCGCGGCGCGACCGTGTTGCCGTCATCGGCGCGGGCGCCGGGGGCGTGGCCGCGGCGTACTTCCTCGCCGGCACCTGCGACGTGGATGTCTTCGAGGCGCGTTCGCGGATCGGCGGGCACTGCGACTCGCGGGTCATCGATTACCTGGGGCATGCCGTCACGGTCGATCTCGGCGCGCAGTTCTTCCATCCCGACACCCACCCGCTCTACGTCACGCTGCTCGAGGAGATCGGCCTCTACGACCCCGCCGACCCCGACGCGGGCAAGACACATGCGGCGCCGGGGAGTCTGTGCGTGTTCCCGGTGGCCGGCGGCGCACCGAGGTTCATGTCGACGCACCCGCTCGTGACGTTGCCGACCTCACTCGCGTTCGCCAACTTCACGCAACTCGCGCGGCTCGCGGTGCTGGGCGGCCTGGCCTGGGAGACCACCGTCGACGAGTGGATCGGCGCTCTGCCGCTCGACCCGGCGTTCAAGGCCAACGTGCTGTACCCGTGGATCACCGCGACGATCGGCTGCTCGCGGGCCGAGGCCAAGCGGGTGTCGGCGCGCTCGATCCTGCAGACGTTCGCTCTCGCGTTCCCGGCCGACCCGGTCAAGGGTGCCAAAACCTACACCTCGAAGATCGGCTTGCAGGGCAACCTCCAGCGGCTGCTGGACCGCGCTCCCGCGGCGCGGGTCCACCTCAACGCGCCGACGCAGGCCCTGGCCCTGCGGCGCGACGGCTGGGTCCTGCGGACGCCCGCCGGCCGGCAGGGCCCGTACCGGTTCGTGGTGGTGAACGCACCGCCGCGCGTCAGCCGCGAGCTGCTGCGGCCGTTGCCCGCGTTCGGCGACATCACCGCACTGCTCGACCGGTACACGTACTTCGACTCGCGCCTGCTGATCCACGGCGACCCGGCCTACATGCACCCCCAGCGCAAGAACTGGGCCGCCTACAACGCCGGGGTCGACGCGGCCGCGTGCGAGGGCAGCGCATGGGTCGGCGCCCTGCGCGACCGACTGCCCTCGGGTGCGACGGTCGACGTGTTCAAGTCGTGGGCCCAGCGCCGGAGCGCCGATCCGAAGCAGATCCTGCTGGAGCGGCACTTCAAGCACCCTCTGATCAGCCGGCAGGCCATCGCGGCGGCCCGCGCGCTGCGTCCGCTGCAGGGTCGCAGCGGCCTGTACTTCAGCGGCGCCTACACGACGGGCACCGACCTGCAGGAGACGGCGGTCTACTCCGCCATGAAGGTGGCCGAGGCGATAGCGCGGGCCAGCCCGAAGCTCGCCTCGCTGCAGGCGCGGCTGGTGGCCAACGGGATCGGCGACATCTCCTACGACCTGTAACGCAGCCGCTCGCGGG
This sequence comes from Solirubrobacteraceae bacterium, assembly GCA_034664785.1. Lineage (GTDB taxonomy): Bacteria > Actinomycetota > Thermoleophilia > Solirubrobacterales > Solirubrobacteraceae > Paraconexibacter. The sequence continues at coordinate 603 of JAXDGY010000160.1, read as the reverse complement.
CGATGGTCACGGTCCTACCTCACCGAGCCCGAGCTCGACGCGCTCATCGACGCCCCAGACCGCTCGACGTGGACCGTCGCTGAGCAGCCCCCACCAAGTCGGACGATCTGACCGGCGCTGGAAAGCCCGACCGTTGTTCAAGCGTCGTTACCCGCGTGCGGGCACGGAATGCGACGGCGGCGGGGCTTCCAAGGCGACTGGTGAGGTGATGTTGCGGGGGCGATTTACACTCGCCGGGTGTCGAGTCCACAGCCGTTCGTCGTGGCGATCTCTCAAGGAGATCTGGACGACCTGCGCGACCGGCTGATCCGGACACGGTGGCCGCGTCGCGTTCCGGGTGACCGCGGATGGCAGCTCGGCGCGGATCCCGAGACCATGCGGCGCCTCGTGGAGCGGTGGGTTGACGGCTATGACTGGCGGGCGCGCGAGCGTGAGATCAACGAGTTGCCGCACTTCACTGTCGACATCGACGGGGGGGCTGTGCACTATCTGCACTACCGGGGCATTGGGGCGCCGTTGGTGCTGACGCACGGCTGGCCGGGGTCGTTCCTCGAGATGCGGTTGCTTGCCGCAAAGCTGGCGGACCGTGGCTTTGAGGTCGTG
>JAXDGY010000159.1:0-9651 GCA_034664785.1 Solirubrobacteraceae bacterium | reverse complement strand
CAGTCCGGCTACGGCCGCGAGCTCGGCGAGCTCGGGATGGAGGAGTTCGCCAACCGCAAGCTCATCTGCGTCGTCCCGCCCGACGCGCTGGTGCGGGGCTTCGCGGGCTAGCCGCTTCGTCCGCTTGTCCAGCTTCGTGCGAGGAGTCGCCCACGTTGCGGCAGGTGGCCGGTGGAGCGGTTGCTAAGAGCGGGCTTATGGTCGAGGATCGCCCGCTCGGCCGCTGGAGGGGTGCCTGCGCCGAATCCGTGGAACCGACGTGGGAGGCTGTATGAGGATCGTTCGTGGCATCGGCGGGATGGCCGCTGTCGTGGTCGGGGCGTTGAGCGTTGCCGGTGCGGCCGGCGCTGCGACGCCGACCGATACGAGTGCGTTGGAGAGCGCCACCAACGTGGGCGCCCTGACGGCGAACCCGGACCCGAATGCCGGGTTGGCGCGCCATCTGAAGACATGGCAGGCCATCGCCGACGCCAGCAACGGCAATCGGTCGACGGGTACGGCGGGGCACGAGGCGTCGGCCAAGTACGTCTTCGACACCCTGACCGCTGCCGGCTACCAGCCGCGGTATCAGAACTTCATCGCCACGGTCTTTCGCGAGGTGACCGATCCGACGTTCGCGCGCACGGCGCCGACGCCACAGACCTACGTCGACGGAACCGACTTCTTGACGATGGAGTTCTCGCCGTCGGGCTCCGTGGTCGACACCCCGACCATCGCCATCGACTACACCACGCCGACCGACCAGGCGAGCGCGTCGTCCAGCGGGTGTGAGGCGACCGACTTCCCGTCCGGGACCGCCGGCAGGATCGCCCTGCTGCAGCGGGGCACGTGCGACTTCCTGATCAAGGCGCAGAACGCCCAGGCGGCCGGCGCCGTGGCCGCGGTGATCTACAACGAGGGCACGACCGGCGATCAGAACGCCGACCGCCGCGACGTGCTGAGCGGCACCTTGGGTGCCAACACGCTGACGATCCCCGTCATCGGGACGAGCTATGAGGTCGGCAACACGCTGCGTACGACGCCCGGCGCGCGGGCGACCGTGATCACCGACACGGTGACCGACAACCTCCCGACGAAGAACGTCATCGCCGACACGGCGGGCCGCGCCGACAGGACCGTGGTGGTGGGTGCGCATCTGGATTCCGTGCCGGAGGGGCCGGGCGTCAACGACGACGGGTCGGGGTCGGCGACCGACCTGGAGATCGCGGTGCAGATGAAGCGGCTGGCGATCAAGCCCTACAACCGCGTGCGGTTCATCTGGTTCAGCGGTGAGGAGCAGGGGCTGCTCGGCTCGCAGTTCTACGTCGACCAGCTCACCAAGCGCGAGGTTCAAGACCATCTCGCGATGCTGGACTTCGACATGCTCGGCTCGCCCAACTGGGGCCGCTTCGTCTATGACGGCGACGGCTCGGACGGCGGACCGGCCGGTCCTGCGGGCTCGGGCGTCGTCGAGCGGGTGTTCGCCGAGTGGTACGCCCAGCGCGGGCTGTACGTCGAGACCGACGAGTTCGACGGCCGCTCGGACTACGACGGGTTCACGACGGCGGGCATCCCCGCGGGCGGCATCACGACCGGAGCCGACGGGGTCAAGACCCACGCCCAGTGGCTGCGGTGGGGCGGGATCGAAGGCGCGATCTACGACCAGTGCTACCACCAGCTGTGCGACCGCTACCCCGAGAACATCGACCGTGCGGAGCTGGAGAACTCGGTCGATGCTGTCGCCCACGCGATTGGCACGTTCGCCATGTCGACGTCGTCGATCAAGGGCACGGCCAAGGGCACGCCGGCCAAGCCATTCGACTACGAGGGCGACCAGCTGGTCCGCTGAGGGCGTTCCGGGGGAGGGATCGGTCAGAGGGGCGCCGCACGGCGCCCCTCTACCGTGGTGGGCATGCAGGTCGCCACCCACCCCGGGAACTTCCACGCCGACGACGTCTTCGCCCTCGCCGCCCTCGGCCTCGCCGCCGGGCCGCTGGAGATCCTCCGCACCCGTGACGAGGAGGCCATCGCCGCCGCCGACGCCCGCGTCGACGTCGGCGGACGCTCGGATCCGGCGACGGGGGACTTCGACCATCACCAGAAGGGCGGCGCGGGCGAGCGCCCGAACGGCATCCGCTACGCGAGCTTCGGCCTGGTCTGGCGCCACCACGGAGCGCAGCTCGCCGGGGGTCCGGAGGCGGCGGCCGCGATCGACGAGCGCCTGGTGCAGGGCGTCGACGCAAACGACACGGGCCAGACGATCACCGAGCCGCTGGTCGACGGCGTCCGGCCGATGACCGTCAGCGGCATCGTCGCCGCGCTCAACCCGGCCTGGGACGAGGAGCTGACCCAGGCCGAGGAGGACGCTCGGTTCGAGCAGGCCGTCGCCCTCGCGACCGGCATCCTGCAGCGCGAGATCGCCGGGGCGGCCGCCCTCCAGCGCGCCCACGGGCTCGTGCGCGACGCGATCGGCCGTGCCGGCGACCCGCGCGTCATCGAGCTCGAGCGCAACATGCCGTGGCACGACGCGGTCGTGACGGCAGCGCCCGAGGCGCTCTACGTGATGTACCCGAAGTCCGACGGCTGGGGCCTGCAGGCCGTGCCGCGGGTGCTCGGCGAGTTCGGCAACCGCAAGGACCTCCCGGCCGAGTGGGCGGGGCGCAGCGGCGCCGACCTCGCCGCCGTGACCGGCGTGGACGACGCGCTCTTCTGCCACGCCGCGCGGTTCTACGCGTCGGCGCAGTCGCGCGAGGGCATCACCGCCCTCGCCCAGCGGGCGCTCGCGGCCTAGGCTCCTAGTCGCCCAGGTCCTCCTGCAGCGTGGTCGCGGCGGGCACGTTGCCGTCGGTGGCCAGGCGGCGCAAGGCCTTGCGGCTGTGCTTGAGGTACCCGTCCAGGAAGTCGGTGACCGACGTGGTGAGCGGGTCGATCCACGGCGCGAAGAACGGCGTGTGGGGCGCGCCGAGGAGCGTCAGCAGGACCTTGGGCGCCGGGGCCTGCGCGTACGCGCCGGTGCTGCCCGCGAAGGGGACGGTCCCGTCCTTGTCGCCGTGGACGAGCATCAGGGGCGGGCCGGAGGCGGTCGTGAAGCTGCCACCGGGGAACGGCAGCTGGATGCCGGAGAACGCCACCGCGGCGTCGATCCGCGGGTCCTGGCAGCACGAGTTGCGCGCCAGGCCGAGGGTGGTGATGGCGCCGAGCGAGTGGCCGGCGACGCCGATGTCGCGGCGGTCGATCGTCTTGCGCAGGCTGGGATCGCGGCGCTGGAGGCGCAGCACCTGCGTGAGCACGAAGCTCACGTCGGCCGGCTGGTTGACGTAGTCGGTCAGCCGCGGACCGCCGGGGGCGGCGCCGTTCGACAGCGGGAAGGTCGGGGCCGCGACCACGTAGCCCGCGCGGACGAAGCGCTGGAGCAGCCCCTGGTACGCCGGTCCGGTGGCGGTGAACCCGTGGGAGAACACCACGAGGGGAAAGCCCTGCGAACGTCGCGCCGGCTTGGCGTTCGCGACGATCGGGCCGTTCGCGTCGCCCGCCGCGGGGTAGAGCAGCAGGGTCGGCAACGTGCGCGTCGCGGCTCCGGGGTAGGTGCCGTTGGGCGAGGTCGGCCGGCTGGTGTCGACGAACGTGTACGACCGGGACCCGACCGCGTAGGGCGCCTGCTGCTTGCTCGCGGTGCCGGCCTTCGCGGCCGCGGGCGCGACCGGCACGAGGACGGCGGCCCCGCCGGCCAGGACGGCGACCGACGCCACCACCCGCATGAGACGCCCGGCTCGCTCCCTGATCTGCACGTCGACCCCTCTCCGTTGCTCCGCGAACTGGGCCGACCCTATCCGGCCGTGCGACGGCGGGCGCGCCTAGTCCAGCAGCGTCCACGGGTCGAAGCGGTCGATCGGGATCACGCGGACCCGCGGCAGCGCGACCGTGAACGCGCCGACGTCGTCCTCGAGGTCGAAGAGCTGCAGGCCCTCCGGGACCAGCTCGGTCAGCGACGTGCTGACGAGCTCGCGGAAGCCGAGCAGCCCGACGCGGCGCTCGCCGTCGCGCAGCAGGGCGGCGACCTGCTCGGCGAAGTCCCCGTCGTGGCTCGCGAGCAGGACGTCGCCGTGGCCGCGCTCGTGGAGGGCGTCGAGCGTGCGCTGGATGGCGACGTCGACGACCTTGACGTCGGACGGGCCGCTCAGCAGGACGGGGCGGAACTCGAGCGCCACGAGCGCCTGCACGAAGGACATCGGGACGTGGCTGGACGCGTTGAGGAAGAACAGCCCGCGGACCGGCTGGTCCCACACGGCCCGCGCGTGGTCGCGCACGCGGTCCCACCGCGGGCGCTCCTCCGGCGCCGGGCGGCGGCCGAGCAGGCTGCTGCCCAGCGTGGCGTCGATGTTCTCCCCGTCGACGAGCAGGAAGGTCTCCTCGGGCGCGGTGTGGGCCACGGCACGAGGCTATGCCCTCCCCGCCGCGGGGGTAGGCTCGGCGGCGCCCATGCGCGCCGCGCAGCCCAGCCTCACCGCTCGTCGCGCCGCCGCGCACCGCGTCGCGCACCAGGTGCTCGAGGGCGGTGCCGTGTTCGCCGACCCGCTGGCGGGCGCCATCCTCGGCGAGGACCCGGACGCCGTCGCGGCGGCGGCGCGGGCCGACCCCGACCGGCGCCCTCTGCGCCTCTTCATCGCCGCCCGCAGCCGCGTGGCGGAGGACGCCGTCGGCGCGGCGGTGGCACGCGGCGTGCGGCAGGCCGTCGTGCTCGGCGCCGGCCTGGACACCTTCGGCCTACGCAACCCGCACGCCGGCGCCGGCCTGCACGTGTGGGAGGTCGACCACCCGGCGACGCAGGCGTGGAAGCGCGAGCGGCTGGCGCAGGCCGGGATCGCCGTCCCGCCCTGGCTCTCCTTCGCACCGGTGGACTTCGAGCGCGAGGCGCTCCCCGCGGGCCTCGCCGCCGCGGGCTTCGCGGCCGGGCGCCCGGCGATCTTCCTCTGGCTCGGCGTCGTGCCGTACCTGACGCGCGAGGCGATCGACGGCACGCTGGCGTTCGTCGCCGGCGTGCCCGGCGCCGAGGTCGTCTTCGACTACGCCGAGCCGCACGACCGGCTGCCCGCCGAGCGCCGCGCCGCCTTCGCCGCGATGACGGCGCAGGTGGCGGCGGCCGGCGAGCCGTGGCTGACCCACTTCGATCCCGCCGAGCTCGCGACAGCCCTGGGCTCCCTCGGCTTCACGGACGTCGAGGACCTCGGGCCCGCGGACCTCGTGCGGCGCTTCGCCGGGCCGCGGCGCCGCGCAGGGCCGGCCGGCGGACGGCCGGCCGGCGGGCCGCACGTCGTCCGAGCGCGGCGCGCGGACTGAGCGTCGCCGACTCTACGCGTCCTTGCCCGCGTCGAGGTGCTTGCGCAGGTAGACGTCGCGCGCGCCGTAGGAGTTGGCGACGCCGCTGAAGCCGAGCGACTCGTAGAGCGCGATGGCGGCCTGGTTGCGCTCGTTCGTGTCGAGCTCCATGCGGCGGCACCCGCGCTCGCGCGCCCGGTCGATCACGCCCTCCATGAGCGCGCGACCGAGGCCCGCGCCGCGGGCCGGCTCGTCGACGTAGACGTCCTCCACCAGGCAGTCCAGGCCGGCGCGCCAGATGCCGAAGCGGTAGCGCAGCTGCGCGACGGCGGCGGGCGGCGCGTCGTCGTGCGCGGCGGCCAGCACGAAGTCGGTGTTCACGTCGTCCATGAGGCGCTCGACCCCGGCCAGGAAGGCGTTGTCGGAGGGCCAGTCCAGGCCGTTGTGGTCGCGGAACGCGATGAGCAGCCGGGCGACGACCTCGGCCTCGGCGGGGGCGGCGACCCAGACGCGCGCCTGTGTGACGGAGGACATGCCAGTCAGCGTAGTGCCGGTGCGCTCAGGGCCCGGCGTCGGCCGCCAGCAGCGCCACCGGCGTGCCCGTCGGGGTCCCCGGGGCGGGCAGGACGACCGTCGCGCCGCGGCCGGCCACCCCGACCTCGGGTCCGGGCCCGAACACGAGGTAGCTCGGGCCGAGCGGCGAGCTCAGACGCTGCGGGGCCGTCGCCCGGCCGCCGGAGGCGGTGACGGCCTCGATGCCCGAGTCGGCGTCCGTGTCGCGAAACGACCACGCCGCGAGCAGCGTCCCGTCGCCGGCCATGGCCACCGAGGGGGCGCCGGTGTAGCCCGCCCGCCCGGGCGACAGCGGGAAGGCGGCGCGGAACGGGCCGCCGGCGGCCGGCGCCGTGGTGGCCCAGGCGCGGGCGTAGACGCCGTTGTAGCCGCGGTCGCGCGGGTGCCCGGTGTAGTCGTCCTCCGCCCACGCCACCGCGAGGTGCCCGGCGCGCCCGGCCGTGGCGACGACGCCGTTCACCGTCCGCGTCTGCGGCACGGTGCGCAGCCGCTGCGCGTGCCCGAAGACGCCGCGAGGGGCGCGGGCGGCGGCGTAGACGAGGCCCTCGCGGCGCGACGAGCGGTCCGCCCAGGCGACGACGGCGCGGCCCGAGGGCGCGACGGCGACGCTCGGATTGGTCTGGGCGCTGCGGAGCTTGCCGACCGCCTTGACCGTCCCGAGGTGCCCGTCCGCCCCGATCCCCACCGCCTCGACGCGGTGCCCGCGCTCCCAGGCCACGACGGCGCGCCCGTCGTCGCCGATCCCCACCGCCGGCGCGCCCGCGACGCTCGTCGTGACGATCCGCGGCGGGCCGAAGCCGCCGCCGCGGGGCCGCACGGCGACGGCGATCCGGCCCTGGACGTTGAGGTGCGTGGCGCGCGTGCCGGTGTCCCACGCGACCACCGTGTCGCCCGCGGACGAGATCGCCACGGCCGGGTGGCGCACGCCGTTGGCCTGCGGGTCCGCGAGCGTCACCGGCCGGCCGAAGCCGCCCTCCCCGGGGTCGCGGATCGTGACCTGGATGCCGGAGTAGTGACGCGGGCGATCCACGCGCCAGGCGATCACCGCGGCGCCCTGGCCGTCGGCCGCTGCGCTGCGCGCCGCCGCCAGGACGGGCCCGACCGAGGCGCCGGTCGTCTCCGGCAGGGTGCTGCTCGTCCATGCCGTCCCGCCCGGCGGCCTGGTGAGGACCTCCAGCGCGGTCTGGCGCGCCGCGGTGCCCGCCCCGCGCACCACGATGCCGCCGCCCGCGGCATCGAGCCCGAAGGCGAACGCGGTGGTCGTGGCAGGGGCGATCTCGCGCGCGGGCCCGAAGCGGAGGAAGCCCGCCTGCGCCGTGGCGGCGGGGATCAGGACGACGGCCGCGACGAGCGCGAGCAGGCGGGGGCGGGGCATGGCACCCGTTGCAACGAGGCCGGGCCACGGGAGGTTGCGGCGGACGGTGGGGGCGCTACGCGGCGGCCGGCGCGGTGATCGTGGCGATGGGTGCCCCGGAGGCGATCGGCTCGCCCTCCTTGACCATGAGCTCTGCGATCACGCCCGCCTTGTGGGCGGTGATCTCGTTCTCCATCTTCATCGCCTCGATGATGCAGATGAGCTGACCCTCCTCGACGGCCTGCCCCTGCTCGACCAGCACCTTCCACATGTTGCCCTGCAGCGGCGCCTCGAGGAGGTCGGGGCCGCCCGCGGCGCTCGACTTGCGCTCGCCGCGCCGCCGCTTGGTCGCCGTGGCCGGCGCGGACCCGTTGAGCCCACCGCCACCGCCACCGCCGAACGCGGGGCCGATGACCTTGACGTCGAAGCGCTTGCCGGACACCTCGACGGTGTAGGCCTGCTCGACGGTCGCCTCGTCCTCGTCGTCCGCCTTGGGCGTCTTCTCGAACGCCAGTTGCTTGAGCCAGCCCTTGTCCTCGAGCAGGTCGCGGCAGGTCTCGCCCTTGGCCCACTGCTCGGTGCGCAGCAGCGCGTCGTGGAAGGGGATGAGGGTCTTCAGGCCCTCGATCTCGTACTCGGCGAGGGCCCGCAGCATGCGCTGGGTCGCCTGCTCGCGGTCGGCGTCCCAGACGATGAGCTTGGAGACCATCGGGTCGTACAGCGGCGTCACCTCGCCGCCCGCGCCCACGCCGGAGTCGACGCGCACGCCGGGGCCGGCCGGCTCCTTGTAGTGCCCGATCCGCCCCGGCGCGGGGGCGAAGTTGCGCGACGCGTCCTCGGCGTTGATGCGGCACTCGATGGCGTGCCCGCGCAGGACCACGTCGTCCTGGGCGTAGGAGAGCTCCTCGCCCGCCGCCGCCCGGATGCCCTCCTTGACGATGTCGATGCCGGTGACCATCTCGGTCACGCAGTGCTCGACCTGGACACGGGTGTTCATCTCCAGGAAGAAGTAATCACCCCCATCGGAGCTGAGCAGGCCCTCGATCGTCCCGGCGCCCACGTAGTCGACCGCCCGGGCGGCGTCCACCCCGATCCTGCCGATGCGCTCGCGCAACTCGGCGTCCACCAGCGGGCCCGGGGACTCCTCGATGACCTTCTGGTGGCGGCGCTGGATGGAGCAGTCGCGCTCGCCGAGGTGGATGACGTTGCCGTGCGTGTCGGCCAGGATCTGGACCTCGACGTGGCGCGGGTCGGGCAGGTAGCGCTCGAGGTAGACGGTCGGGTCGGAGAAGAACTTCTCGCCCTCGCGCGCGGCGCCCTCGAACGCGCCGGGGAGCTCGTCCTCGGTCAGCGCGACGCGGAAGCCCTTGCCGCCGCCGCCGCCCGCGGCCTTGACGGCGACCGGGAAGCCGATGTCGTCCTTGGCGATCCTGAGCGCGTCCTCGACGGTCTCCACCGGCTCGGTGGTGCCGGGGACGATCGGGACGCCGGCGGCCTGCATGAGCTCCCGGGCCTTCGTCTTGGAGCCCATCGCGTCGATCGCGCTCGCGGGCGGGCCGATGAAGGTGATGCCCGCGTCCTCGAGCGCCCGTGCGAAGGCGGCGTTCTCGGCCAGGAAGCCGTAGCCGGGGTGCACGGCCTCGGCGCCCGACTCCTTGACCACCTCGAGGATCTTGGCCACGTTGAGGTAGCTCTCGGCCGGTGTCGCCGGCCCGAGCAGGTAGGCCTCGTCGGCGGCCTTGACGTGGAGCGCGTCGCGGTCCGCCTCGGAGTAGACGGCGACCGAGGCGACCCCGAGCTCGCGGCACGCGCGCGCCACCCGGATGGCGATCTCGCCGCGGTTGGCGATGAGGATCTTGGCGAACATCAGGGCGGGAACCCTACTCAACGGGCCCTCGTCGAGGGCCTCCGGCGGGGGCTCGCCTCAGCGGATCATCCCCGCGGCGACGGTCTCGTTCGTGCCCTCGTCGATGAGGATGAACGAGCCCGTGGCGCGGTTGTCCGCGTAGGCATCGAAGACCAGCGGGCGGGAGGCCCGCAGGCGCACCCGGCCGATGTCGTTGAGGGCCAGCTCGGCCGGTCCGGCTTCGCGCTCCAGGCTGGTGACGTCCAGGCGGTCCAGCAGGCCGTCGACGATCACGCGCGCCGAGGAGGTCGCCTGCTTGACCGCCAGGCGGGCGCCGGGACGCAGCGGCTGCTCGGCCATCCAGCAGACGTCGGCCTCGAGCTCGCGGTCCACGCGGGCGTCGTGACCGCCGCCGGTGAGGACGTCCCCGCGCGAGGCGTCGACGTCGTCGGCCAGGCGGACGGTGACCGACATCGGCGGGAAGGCCTCGCCGAGCGGGCCGTCCACCGTGTCGATCGACGCGATCGTGGTGCGGACCCCGCTGGGCTGCACCGTGACCGGGTCGCCGGGATGCAGCACGCCG
>JAXDGY010000158.1:0-15343 GCA_034664785.1 Solirubrobacteraceae bacterium | reverse complement strand
ACAGGATGATGTCGCCGCGCTGGGTGATCTCCTTCATCACCTTCTTGAGGCGCTCCTCGAACTCGCCGCGGTACTTCGACCCGGCGACGAGGGCCGCGAGGTCCAGCGTGTAGATCTGCTTGCCCTTCAGCAGCTCGGGGACGTCGGCGTTCGTGATGCGCTGGGCCAGGCCCTCGACCACGGCCGTCTTGCCGACGCCGGGCTCGCCGATGAGCACGGGGTTGTTCTTCGTGCGCCGCGAGAGGATCTGCATGATCCGCTCGATCTCGGTCTCGCGCCCGACGACGGGGTCGAGCTTGCCCTCGGCGGCGAGCTTGGTCAGGTTGCGCCCGAACTGGTCCAGGAGCTTGGACGACTTCTTGCCCTCGCCCTGCCCCGCCGGCGCGCCCGACGCGCCGGAGCCGGAGCTCTGGCCGCTGCCCGAGCGGCGACCGCCCGGACCGGACAGCATCCGGATGACCTCGTTGCGGATCTTCTCGGAGTCCGCGTCGAAGTCGAGCAGGATGCGGGCGGCGACACCCTCGTTCTCGCGCACGAGGCCGAGGAGGATGTGCTCCGTCCCGATGTAGTTGTGGCCGAGGCTCAGCGCCTCGCGGAGCGCCAGCTCGAGCACCTTCTTCGCACGGGGCGTGAAGGGAATCTGGCCCGAGGTGACCTCCTCACCCGAGCCGACGATGCGGACGACCTGCGCCCGCACGCGCTCCACGGTGATGTCGAGGCTCTCGAGGACTCGGGCGGCCAGGCCCTCCTCCTCGCGAAGCAGTCCCAGCAGGATGTGCTCCGTGCCGATGTAGTTGTGCTTGAGCGTCCGCGCCTCTTCCTGCGCGAGAACGACGACCTGGCGGGCCCGTTCAGTGAATCGCTCGAACATGCTCGTCCTTCCTCAGAGTGGGGTGCTGCTTGGTCCGGTCGGTCGAGGGCTTGCAGGGACGCCAAAGCTCCCGGCTGCCCATGTCTTCGGCTGTTCGGGGCCGGAGGATGAGCGTTCGGGGTCGGTCGGCGGTCATGGACCATCCTACCAACCGATCCTTGAGCGCCGGGCAGGCCCCTTGGACAAAGAGTCGGTACTTGCGCCCTCCGCGAGGGCGAGCGGACATGCGCCAACTTGGGGGCCGGTGCACCATGGGACTGACGGTACCCGCCCCAGGAACCGTCGACGCGCCGGGACGGCTGCGCCTCCTGAAAACCGACGCTAGTCCCGCATCGCGGGGAACAGCACGACCTCGCGGATCGACCGCGTGCCGGTCATCAGCATCACGAGCCGGTCGATGCCCAGCCCCAGGCCGCCCGTGGGCGGCATGCCCTGCTCGAGCGCCTGGACGAAGACCTCGTCGTAGGGCTGCGTCTCCTCGTCGCCCGCCTGCTCCAGGCGGGTCTGCGCCTCAAAGCGCTCGCGCTGGACGTCGGGGTCGTTGAGCTCGGAGAACGCGTTGGCGATCTCCATCCCGCCCGCGAACGCCTCGAAGCGCTCCGTCAGGCCCGGCTTGGAGCGGTGCGCCTTGGCGAACGGAGAGAGCTCGACGGGGTAGTCCATGACGATCGTCGGCTGCTGCAGCCCGGGCTCCACGAACTTGGAGAGCAGGTCGTCGACGAGCTGCGGCCAGGTGCCCTCGGACGCGTCGAGGTCGAGGCCCGCGGCCTGCACGGCGGCGGCCAGGGCGTCGCGGTCGCGGTGCGCGAGGATGTCGATCCCCGTCGCCTCCTCGATCGCCCCCGCGAACGTGACCCGCCGCCACGGCGGCGCGAAGTCGAGCTCGCCCGCGTACCCCACGGCCTGGGCGACCTCGTGGACGAGGGTCTCCAGGCGCGCCGCGGCGACCTCGTAGTCCGCGTAGGCCTCGTACCATTCGAGCATCGTGAACTCGGGGTTGTGCTTGAAGGAGATGCCCTCGTTGCGGAAGTCCTTGCCGATCTCGTAGACGCGCTCGAGGCCGCCGACGATCAGGCGCTTGAGGTAGAGCTCGGTCGCGATCCGGAGGTAGAGCTGCCGGTCCAGCGCGTTGTGGTGCGTGGTGAACGGGCGCGCCAGCGCGCCGCCGTAGAGCGGCTGCAGCACGGGTGTCTCGACCTCGACGAAGCCGGCCTCGTCCAACGAGCGGCGCACCGCGGTGATCACCTTGGCGCGCGTGAGGAACAGCTCGCGCGCCTCCTCGTTGGCCATGAGGTCGAGCTCGCGGCGGCGGAAGCGGGTCTCGACGTCCTGCAGCCCGTGGTGCTTCTCGGGCGGGGGACGCAGCGACTTGGCCAGCACCGCGTAGTCCTCGACGCGCAGGGACAGCTCGCCGCGCCGGGAGACGAACACGACCCCGTCGACGCCGATCAGATCGCCGAGGTCGAGCTCGAGCAGCTGCTCCATCCGCTCGGGGCCGAGCACGTCGGCCTTGGCCTGCAGCTGCAGGCGCCCCGAGCGGTCCACGAGGTCGAGGAACGCCATCTTGCCCTGGCCGCGACGGGCGGCCAGGCGGCCGGCCACGCGATGGCGCGACTCCGTCTCGGCGCCGGCTTCGAGCTCGGCGTGCGCCGCGCGCACGTCGGCGATCGGCTCCACGCCGGGATAGGCGTGCGGGAACGGGTCGATCCCGGCCGCGCGCAGGCGATCGAGCTTCGCCCGCCGGACCGCCAGCAGGTCGTCGCCCATGCGACGACCCCCTACAGGCCGAGGTCGATCTTGGTGATCTTGAGCGTCCGCTTGGAGCCGTTGGGCAGGGACACGGAGACCTCGTCCCCGCGGCGGTGGCCCATCAGCGCCTTGCCGACCGGGGACTCGTTGGAGAGCTTCTCCGGCGGAGCGGCCTCGGCGGAGCCCACGATGGTGAACTTCTGCGCCTTGCCGTCGTCGAACTTGACGTTGACGGTCACGCCGACGCCGACGACGTCGGTCGAGACGTCCTCGGCGGAGACCACCTGGGCGGAGCGGAGCTTCTCCTCGAGCGCGGCGATGCGCGACTCGAGCATGGCCTGCTCGTTCTTGGCGTCGTCGTACTCCGAGTTCTCGGAGATGTCGCCGAACTCGCGGGCCTCCTTGATGCGCTCGGCGACCTCGCGACGCTTGGTGGTCGACAGCTCCTGGAGCTCGTCCTTCAGCTTCTCCAGGCCTTCGGGGGTGAGGATGACGTCCTTGGGCATGTGTGCGCCTTGAGATCAGAAACCCGCCGGGAAGGCGGGGCTTGGAACAGCGTGGGCAGTCGGGCGGAGCGGCACTATAGCGACCCGCGTCAAGCGGCCAGCGCACTCGACCCGAGCCCGCGCAGCAGCCCGCGGGCCTGCTCCACGGAGTCGGTCTGCTGCAGCGCGACCTGGTCCTGCTTGGTGGCGCCGAGCCGCTCCAGGTACCACGGATAGAACTTGCGCAGATAGCGCCCGGCGCGGTCCTCCCCCAGGTGCTCGACGCAACGGTCGAGGACCCAGTCGAGCTCCGCGAGGACCTCCTCGCGGGTGGGGGCTTCGTCCGGGTCGCGCACGCCGAGGACCTGTTCGAAGAGCCAGGGATTGCCGAGGGCGCCGCGGGCGAGCATCACCGCGGCCGCGCCCGTGCGCTCGTAGGCCGCGCGGACCGCGGCCGGCGTGCGCAACCCGCCGGTGAGGATCACCGGGGCGCCCAGCGTCTGGACCAGGCGCGCGGCCAGGGCGTAGTCCGGCGTCCCCGTGTGGTGCACCTTGGCGCTGCGCGGGTGGAATCCGATGGCCGCGACGCCGGCCTCCTCGACCAGGCGATGCGCCAGGTCGAAGCCGCTGGTGTCCCCCGGGACAGAGCCGGAGCGGAGCTTCACGGTGACGGGCAGGCCGCTGCCCTCGCGTGCGGCGCGCGCCACGGCCACGGCGGTGTCCGGGTCCTTGAGCATCGCCGCGCCGGCGCCGGTCTTGGTGACCTTGGGGACAGGGCAGCCCATGTTGAGGTCGATGACGTCGACCGTGGTGAGCTCGGCCACCAGCGCCGCGGCGCTGCGCATCACCTCGGGGTCCTGGCCGAAGAGCTGCAGGGCGACCGGGCCGCGTCCGCCGGCACGCTCGTCGGGGTGCACGCGGAGCATCTCGGTGCTCGTCCGCTCGTTGCCGTGGTGGATCCCGAAGCTCGAGACCATCTCCGACACCGCCATCCCGGCGCCGTAGCGCTTGGCCTGCAGGCGCACGAACCAGTTGCCGATGCCGGCCAGCGGCGCGAGCAGCACGCGGTTGGGGACGGTCAGGCCCCCGAGCTCCCAGGCGTCGGTGAGGCGCTCAGGCATTGCGCTCGTGGAGCAGCTTGAGGCCGCGCAGGGTGAGCAGGTCGTCCACGACCTCGATGCTCCTGCAATGCGGCACGATGTGCGAGGCCAGTCCGCCGGTGGCGATGGTCGCCGCCTCCCCGCCCAGCTCCTCCTGGATGCGGCCGACGAGGGCATCGACCTGGCCGGCGTGCCCGAAGATCATCCCGGACCGGATCGCCTCCACCGTGCCCTTGCCGATGGCGCGGCGCGGCGCGGCGAGGTCGATGCGCGGCAGCTTGGCGCCGCGGCTGGTGAGCGCGTCGAGCGAGATCTCCACGCCCGGGGCGATGACGCCGCCGAGGTACTCGCCCTCGGCGGACACGACGTCGTAGTTGACCGACGTCCCGAAGTCCACGGAGATGCACGGGCCCCCGAGGCGGTCGTAGGCCGCCACGGCGTCGACCAGCCGGTCGGCGCCGAGCTCGCGCGGGTTGTCGATGAGGATCGGCATCCCGGTGCGGATCCCCGGTCCCACCGCGAGCATGCGATGCGAGAGGTAGCTCTCCGCCATGCGCAGCCACTCCGGCTCGAGCTGGGGCACGGTGGAGGAGACGATGGACGACGAGAGGTCGGCCAGGCCGACGCCGCGCAGCTCGAGCAGGTTGCGCAGCGCCGCCCCGAGCTCGTCCGCCGTCGAGGTGCGCACGGTGGCGAAGCGCCAGTGCTCGATGAGCTCCTCGCCGCGGTACGTGCCGAAGTGCGTCTGGGTGTTGCCGACGTCGACGACCAGGAGCATCGGGCGGAAGGATAGGGTCGCCGCGCCCCCAGCCGGTCAGCGCGCGCGCAGCGTGCCCTCCGCGACGCTCGTCTGCTCGAGGAACCGCGTCAGGGCGTCGGCGACCTGGCCGGGCTGGTCGAGCGGCGCGAAGGCCCACGAGTCGGTGACGCGCTCGAGGCGGCCCTGGGGCAGCGTCGCCGCCAGGCGCTCGGCGTGCGCGAACGGGAAGGTGCGCTCCTCGGGCGGCCAGAGGACGAGCGCCGGCCGGTCGAAGTCGGCCAGCCGGGCGGCCGCGGCGATCGTGTCGGCGGCGTCGATGCCGCGCAGGAGCTTCGCGACGTCGCGCCGGACGCCGGCGCTGTGCGTCGCGGGGGCCAGCCAGCGCGCCAGCTGGGCCTGCTCCGGCGGGTGCTTGGCGATCATCCCGTAGGCCATCGGCAGCCGTCGCGCGGCGGGGATCCGCAGCCCCTGCAGCACGAGCCAGACCATCCCGGGGATGCGCGCCATCGTCTGCAGCGGCCGGAAGCCCGGGGGCAGGAAGTTGTCGTAGGCGTCGCACGGCGTCAGGACCAGGCGGCCGAGGCGCTCGGGGTGCTCCGTGGCGACGAGCTGCGCGATGGCGCCGCCCGTGTCGTTGGCGACCAGCGTGACGTCGCGGAGGTCGAGCGCCGCCAGGAACGCGGCGATCAGCGCGCCGACGCCGCGCGGCGTGAGGTCGGCGTCCGCCGCCATCGGCGTGCGGTGCGAGCCCAGCGGCAGGTCGGGCACCACGCAGCGGACGTCCTCCCCCAGCCCCGCGACGACGCCGTCCCAGAGGCTGCCGTCGACCAGCAGGCCGTGGACGAACACGAGCGTCTCGGCGTCGCGCGGACCGGTGTCGCGGTAGCGGATGGTCCCCTGCGGCAGGGTGATCTCTGGCATCGTGCTCTCCCGTCGTGGTGGTTGCGTGCAGACTGCACGTAACTTACGGACAACCTGCATGCAAAGCAAGCGCACCCAGGCCGAGCGCTCGGCCAGCACCCGGTCCGCCCTCCTGGCGGCCGCGCGACCGCTGTTCGCGCAGCGCGGCTACGCCGAGGTCGGGACCCCAGAGCTCGCCGCGGCCGCCGGGGTCACCCGCGGGGCGCTCTACCACCAGTTCGCCGACAAGGCCGAGCTCTTCGCCGCCGTCTTCGAGGAGGTCGAGGCCGAGCTGACCGCCACGCTGGGCCGGCAGGTCGCCGATGCGGGGGCGACGGACCCGCTCGTCGCGCTGCGCGTCGGTGCGGCGGCATGGCTCGACGCGAGCGCCGACCCGGAGGTGCAGCGGATCGTGCTGCTCGACGCCCCCTCCGTGCTGGGCTGGGAGCGCTTCCGCGAGGTCGGGATGCGCCACGGCCTGGGGCTGGTCGAGGCCGTGCTCGGCGCCGCCATGGAGGCCGGGGCGATCGCCCCGCAGCCCCTGCGGCCCCTCGCCCACATCCTGATCGGCGCGGTCGACGAGGCGGCGCTCTACGTCGCCCGCGCGGAAGACCCGGTGGGGGCCAGGGCCGAGGTCGGCGCGGTGCTCGAGAGCCTCATCAACGGCCTCGCCACGATCAGGTGACGCTCAGCCGGACGAGGACGGCTCTGCCGGATCCGTCCAAGCAGATGAGCCGCCAGGCGAATCTGCCAGGGGCGGGCCGGCGCGGCGGACGCCCTCGCTGAGCGGGAGGGTGGCGAGGCGGTCGGCCAGGCGGGTGCCGTCGGGCAGCGTCAGCCCGAGGTCGAGCTCGAGGAGCGGGATGAGCACGAAGCGCCTCGCGGCGACCTCCGCGTGCGGCACCTGGAGGCGCTCGGAGCGGTACGGCACGTCGCCGAGCAGGAGGACGTCGACGTCGATCGGGCGCGGCCCGTGGCGCACGGCGCCCTCGAGCCGGCGCCCGAGCTCCGCCTCGACGGCCTTGCAGACGTCGAGCAGCGCCTCCGGGCCCAGGTCGGTCTCGATGCGGACGCAGGCGTTCAGGAAGTCCGGCTGATCGAGGACCTCGCCCACCGGGTCGGTGTCGTAGGTCGAGGACGCGGCGAGCACGCGCACGCCGCGGGCACCCAGCGCGTCGACGGCGGCCTGCAGGTTGGCCCGGCGGTCGCCGACGTTCGAGCCCAGGCCGAGGTAGCCGAGCGCCATCAGCGGCCGCTCGCAGGGACGAGCAGTGCGAGCTGGCGGCTCTGGGCGAGCAGCACGCCGTCCCGGCTCCAGAGCTCGCCGTCCTCCTCGAAGAAGCCGTGCGCCGACGTGCTCGACCGGAAGATCCCGAGGACCGGATCGGCGGGATCGGCATCCGGGAGCGGCAGGCGCTCGCGGAAGTGGATCGTCAGGTCCAGCGTCGGGGCGGGCGACGGCGCGGTGAGCCGGGTGAACGGGGACGGCAGCCAGCCGTCGCACAGCAGCGCCGCCACGGCGGCGTCGAGCGGCCGCGGATCGGCGAGCCGCATCCACCCGCCGCTGAGCGCCTCGCCGGCCCCGCTGAACGGGATGCCGCCGACGGCGGGACGGACCTCGAGGCGGTGGGAGATCGCCGGCGCGCCGGGGCCCGGCACCGCCACCGACGCCTGCTCCGGGGCCGGGACGACCGGTATCGCGCCGGCGTAGTCCTGCGCGCTGGGCAGGTCGCGGGCGAAGGCGGCCAGCACCAGCACGCACAGGCGGCCGTCCTGCTCGGCGCGGGCGGACAGGCTCGTGACGTTGCGGCCCGTGCGCTCCACCGTGACGGCCAGGTCGAGCCGCCCGCCGGCCGGCGGGCGCAGGTAGTGGAGCGTGAGCGAGCGCGGCGCGCGTGCCGGGTCGTCGACCTCGGCGGTGAGCGCCCGCAGCACGATCGCGGCCAGGTAGCCGCCGTTCGGCCCGTTCGGCGCGTTCCAGCGCGTGGTCGCCTCAGCGGCGTAGCGGCCGCCGCCGAGGGCGCGAACGGTCGTGTCGGCGTCGAAGGCCGAGCGTCCGGCGGCGACGTCAGTCACGCGCCTGGCGCCAGACCTCGACCGAGACCTCCTGCACCGGCAGCGCGATCGGCGGCTCGGGCTTGGAGGCCTTGACCCACACCTCCTCCGCGGCGAAGTCGGCCAGCAGGCGGTCGGCGATGGCGCTGCAGAGGCGCTCGAGCGTCCGGTAGGAGCGCTGCTGGGCCACGAGCGCGACCACGTTGCAGACGACGCCGTAGTCGACGGTGTCCTCGACCATGTCGGTGACCGTGGCGTCGCACTCGCCGACCTCGAGGCGGAGATCCAGGACCAGGCGCTGGCCGATCTCGCGCTCGGCGGCGGTGACCCCGTGGTGGGTGTAGAGCGACAGGCCGGAGACCTCGATGGTGACCTCGGTCTCCGAGCGCGCCTCGTCCTCGTCGAAGTCGTCGTCGCCGTCGTCCTCCGGGCCGAGCCCCAGGTCGTCGTCGTGCTCGTCGTCGTCGGGCGCCATGGCGCCCAAGCTACTAAGCGCTAGGACCGCGGCGCCGCGAGCGCGGCCGCCGCCACAGTCAGGGCCTCGCGGACGGGGGCGACGTCGTGGACCCGGAAGACGCGGGCGCCGCGCTCCAGCGCGAGCACGTTGGTGGCGATCGTCCCAGCGATGCGCCTCCGGGGATCGGCCTCTCCGGTGAGCTGCCCGAGGAAGCCCTTGCGGGAGGTCCCGACGAGCACGGGGAACCCGAGGGCGACGATCTCCCCGAGGCGCTCGAGCAGCTCGAGGTTGTGCTGCACGGTCTTGCCGAAGCCGATGCCCGGGTCGAGGTGCACGCGCGCGGCGGGGATCCCCTCGGCCACCGCGAACGCGGCCCGCTCGGCCAGGAACGCCTTGACGTCGTCGACGACGTCGTCGTAGCGCGGGTCGTCCTGCATCGTCCGGGGCTCGCCGAGCATGTGCATCAGGCAGCAGTCGCAGCCGTGCTCGGCCACGAGCGCGGCCATCCCGGGGTCGTGGCGGAAGGCGGTGACGTCGTTGACGAACGTGGCGCCGGCCGCGATGGCGGCCTCGGCGACGCGCACCTTCATCGTGTCGACGGACAGCTGCGCGCCGCTGCCGGCGAGGCCCTCGACGACGCCCACGACGCGCCGCAGCTCCTCCTCCACGCCCACGGGCTCCGCCCCCGGACGCGTGGACTCGCCGCCCACGTCGAGGATGTCCGCGCCCTCGGCGACGAGCTCGTGCCCGTGCGCCACGGCGGCGGCGGGCGCGAACCACTCGCCGCCGTCCGAGAAGGAGTCGGGGGTCACGTTCACGATCCCCATGACCTTGTGCGGCGGGCGTCCCATCAGGTGGGTTGATCGTATGGGCGCGCTAGCCTCCGCGCGGCCACGCCACCAGGGGGACATGCATGCGTCCGTGTGCGCAGCTGCTCCGGCCCGCCCTCGCGCTGATCGCGACGGTGCTGGCCGTCACCATCGCCGGACCCGCCGCCACCGCAGCGACCCCACCCCCGACGGGGCGCATCCTCGGCGGCCAGGCCGCCGCGCCGACCGCCTGGCCGCACCAGGCCTTCGTGCAGACCGACCTCGGGTCGGGCAGCACCGCCATCTGCGGCGGGACGGTGATCGCGGCCGGCTGGGTGGTCACGGCGGCGCACTGCGTGACGCTGCCCGACGGCACGCCGGCCGCCCCGGCGGCCGTGACCGTCGTCGTCGGCAAGGTCCAGCGCAGCGCGTTCACCAGCGCCGACCGCCGCGCCGTCGACCGCCTCGAGCGCAACGCGGCCTTCAGCACCGCGACCTACGCCGACGACGTCGCCGTCCTGCACCTGCGGACCCCCACCGACTCCGACCAGGCGCGCCTGCCCCGCACCCAGGACGGCTCGGCGTGGGCGCCGGGGCAGCGCGGCACCGTCCTGGGCTGGGGCCGTACGACCAACGACCCGTCCGACCACGGCACCGACCTCCTGCAGCAGGTCGACGTGCCGCTGGTCCCGGATGCCACCTGCACCGGGGCCTACGGCTCGCAGTACCAGCCCGCGACGATGCTCTGCGCGGGCGGCGAGCCCGGGCGCGACACCTGCAACGGGGACTCGGGCGGGCCGCTGCTCACGGGGGACCACGTGCTCGTGGGCCTGACCTCGTTCGGCCCGCCGACGTGCGGCCAGGCCAACGTCCCGGCGGTCTACACGCGCGTGGGCGCCGACCCGGTCAACACGTGGATCCGCGACCGGGTCCCGCAGGCCGAGATCGACATCTCCCCCGCCGCGCCGCAGCCCGGCCAGACCGTCACGCTGACGTCCGCCTCGCGCAACCCGGGCGGCGCCTATACGAGCCTGACCTGGGACCTGGACTCCGACGGCCAGTACGACGACGCCACAGGGCCCACCACGAGCGTGACGGTGCCCGAGGGGCGCACGACGGTCGGGCTGCAGGCGGCCGATGCCGCGGGCGACCGGGAGCGGCGCAGGATCGCCATCGATGCCGTGCGCAGCCCCATCGCGTTCACCACCGCCGCCATGACGGTCACCGAGGGCCAGCCCGTGACGCTCTCCGTGGCCAAGACCGGCGGCGGCACGGGCACCGTCCAGCCCGTCACGGAAAGCGCGACGGCGACGGCCGGGGCGGACTTCCCCGCCGCCCTGCCGCTGCTCACCTTCGCCCCCGGCGACACGACCCAGACGCTGACCGTGCCGACCGTCGACGACGCCACCGACGAGCCGACGGAGGCCTTCACCGTCCGCCTGGGAGCGGCGTCCTCCGGGCTGTCGCCCGTGGCCCCCGCCGCGGTGGCCGTCACCGTGCTGGACAACGACCCGACGCCCCGCCCCAGCGTGCGCGTGCTGCGGGTGCAGGTCACCCGCAAGGCGGTGACGGTGAGCGCGAGCACGTCGAAGGCCGGGCGCTTCGCGCTGCTCGTGCGGCCCAGCCGCCGGACGCGGACCCTCGCCTCCTCGCACCGGACGGTCACCCGGGCCGGGACGTTCACCCTGAAGGCCCGCCTGACGAAGTCGGGGCGCAGCGCGCTGCGCCGCGGCAAGCACCCCGTGCGGATCTCGGTCACGCTCACGCCGAAGGGCTCCAAGGGCGTCACCAAGGCGCTGCACCTGACCGCGCCCGGCACGCGCCGCCTCGTCGCCCGCAGCGCCGCGGTGAGCTGCCACAACCTCAGGGCGCCGGCGGCCCTCCGCACGGCCCTGCGCACGGCCCACGAGCGCGCCGTCGGCTCCGCGCGCGACGGGTCGATCGCCAAGGGCAGCCTGTTCTACGGCATCTGCGGCACGACGCGGTACGCGATCGCGTCCTTCGGCAAGGCGCCGGCCGACCAGCCCGAGAAGTTCCGCAAGCGCGCGGGCGCGAGCTGGGAGGACGCGGGCGACGGCTTCGAGGACGGCTGCTCGGCTTCCGCGCGCCGCCCCGTGCCCGCCGCGCTCGTGACGGCCTGGCGGACCTGCAGGCGCCCGCCTGCCGCCTAGGGCGCGCCGGGGCGGCGAGGGGCGCCCTCGTCGCAACAGAAGGGCAACGGGGCTGCGGCAACCATCGCGGACCTCATGCTCCTCCGCCCGACGCCCCCCGCCCGCAGCCCACGCCGCCGCGCCCGCCGCGCCGCGCTCGTGGCCGTCCTGAGCGCCCTCGCGGCCGTGGCGGCGACGACGGGCGCGCCCGCCCCCGCCCGCGCGGACGCACCGGCGGGCGGGCCGGTGGACTCGCCCTTCGGCGCGCACTCCATGGCGTACCTGAGCACGCCGCTCGCCGACAAGGAGCGCCTCTTCAGCCAGGCGGCGGCGATGGGCGCGAGCACCATCCGCCTCGACATGGCGCTCAGCGCCGTGTTCGGCTCGCGCACCAAGCCGGACTGGTCCAAGGTCGACGAGACCGTCGCGCTGGCGCGCAAGTACCGGCTGCGGATCCTCGCCAACGTCCTGGCACCGCCCTGGTGGCTGCCGTGCCTCCCCGGCAAGGACGGGTCGGCGCCCACCTGCGGCGTGGATCCGCGCGCGTTCGGCCTGCTCGTGGGCGCGCTGGCTGCGCGGACCGCCGGCGCGGTGCAGGCCTTCGAGATCGTCAACGAGCCCGACGGACGGTGGGCGTTCTCGGGCACTCCCGAGCAGTACGCCCACATGCTTGCCGCCTCCTACGAGGTGGTGAAGGCCGTCGCCCCGTCGGATCAGGTCGTGATGGGCGGCCTGCTGGGCGGCCCGGGCAACCTGTCCTGGCTGGACAGGGCCTTCGCCGCGGTCCCCGACCTCGCGGCCTACACCGATGCCGTGAACGTGCACCTCCGCGGCCCGCTCGCCGGCGTCCAGTCGCGGCTGGCGGGCTGGCGCGCCGTCTTCGCCTCCCGTGCGCCGGGCCTGCCCATCTGGGTCACGGAGACCGGCTACCCCGCGGATCCCGCCTTCCAGACCGATGCCGGCTACAAGGACGGTGAGGCCGGGCAGGCGCGCTACGTCTCCGACCTGCTGAGCGCCCTGCTCGACGGTGGCGCGGCCAAGGTGTTCGTCACCGAGCGCGACAACATGGACGGCCCGTTCGCCTCCGAGGGGCTCGTGGCCGACCAGGGCGGCGCGATGGCCGTCCGCCGCCGGCCGGCCTTCGACGCGTTCCGCGCCGCGGCCACGCGCTGGCGGCTCGCGCACCCGTGAGCACGGACAGGGCGGCGGCGGCCGACGGGCTTCCCGGGGGGCGGTCGGCGCCGGGAGGCACACGCGGGGCGGACGGGCCGGCGGCGACGTTCGTCCACCGGCCGCGGGCGGCCGGTGCAGGTCGGCGGGCGCCCGCCGACCACGGGGGCATGGGGCGCGCGCGCCCCGCCGCTCCCAGCGTTCCCACCGCCGCCCGTGCCCGTCATCACCGCCCGTCTCCTGCACACGCGTGCCCGTCGCGCCGCGCTCGCCGTGCTCACCGCCCTCGCGGCGATCGCGTGCGCGTCTGCCCCCGCGCCCGCCGGCGCGGACGCGCCGTCGGGCGGGCCTGCGGACTCGCCCTTCGGCGCGCACTCCATGGCGTACCTGGACACGCCGCTCGCCGACAAGGAACGGCTCTTCAGCCAGGCGGCGGCGATGGGCGCGAGCACCATCCGCCTCGACATGGCGCTCAGCGCCGTGTTCCCGTCCGCCACCTCCGCCGACTGGTCCCAGGTCGACGAGACCGCTGCGCTCGCGCGCAAGCACGGCCTGCGGATCCTCGCCGACGTGCTCGCGCCGCCGTGGTGGCTGCCCTGCCTCCCGGATCAGATCAGCTCGACCTACACCTGTGGCGTGGACCCGAGTGCGTTCGGGCACCTCGTCGCCCGGCTGGCCGCGCGGACGGCCGGGACGGTGCAGGCCTTCGAGATCGTCAACGAGCCCGACGGCGCCTGGGCGTTCTCGGGCACCCCCGAGCAGTACGCCCGGATGCTCGCCGCCTCCTACGACGCCGTGAAGGCCGTCGACCCGTCGGTCCAGGTCGTCATGGGCGGGCTGATGCGCAGGCCGGACGACCAGTCCTGGCTCGAGCGTGCCTTCGCGGCGGTCCCTGGGCTCGCCGCCCGCACGGACGCCGTCAACGTCCACCTCCGCGGCCCGATCGGCGACGTCCGGTGGCAGCTGGCCGCCTGGCGGGCGATCTTCGGCGTCCGCGCGCCCGGCCTGCCGCTGTGGGTCACCGAGGCCGGGTACCCCGCCGATCCCGCCTACCAGGCCGACCCGGGCTACCAGGACGGCGAGCCCGCACAGGCGCGCTATGTCTCGGACCTGCTGACCGTGCTGCTCGGCGGCGGCGCGGCCAAGGTGTTCGTCACCGAGCGCGACAACCTCGGCGGGGGCTTCGGCTCCGAGGGGCTGGTGGCCGACGACGGCGGCCTGATGGCGGCTCGTCCGCGGCAGGCGTTCGAGGCCTTCCGCGCCGCGGCCGCGCGCTGGCCGGCCCTCGCACCGCTGAGCCCGGAGGGGGCGGCCACGGCGGCTCCGGCCGCCGCCCCCGCCGAGGCTGCGGCCGGCGTGACGGGCACGCCTGCCGCAGCGCCGAAGGCAGCTGCGCCCGCGCGGAAGACGGCGCGGACGACGCCCAAGCGCAAGCCCGCGACCTGCGCCGCGACGGCGCGTCGCACGCACCCACGGCGGCGCGGCCGGGCCGTGGCGCGCTCGGCGCTCGTGTGCCGCCGCGCCCCGGCCAAGCGCACGGCCCGCGCGAAGCGGGCCACGACCCGGGCGCCGGCTCGGCGCTAGGCCAGCTCGGGCTTCTCGGGGAGGTCGAGGCCGCGGGCCTCGGCTCCGGCGAGCCCCGGCCGGGGCAGCGGACGCGGGGCCTCGCGGCCCGCGCGGTCGGCGGGCGCCGGCGGGGCCGGCGGGAGCTCGGACGCGGCGGGCTCGTCCGGCCCGAACACGTCCTCCTCGCTCTTGCCCGCCAGCAGGGCCTCGAACTCGGCCTTCTCAATCGTCTCGCGCTTGACGAGGACCTCGGAGATCGTCTCGAGCGAGTCGCGGTGCTCGGACAGGAGATCCTTGGCCCGCTGATGGGCGGACTCGACGATGCGGCGGATCTCCTAGTCGATGTCGCGAGCGATCTCGTCGGAGTAGTCGGGCTCGGTCTGGAACTCGCGGCCGAGGAACGGCTGGCCGTGGTCGTGGCCGAAGACGCGCAGGCCGAGCTTGTCGGACATGCCGAAGCGCATGACCATCTGCTTGGCGGTCTGCGTGACCTTCTCGAGGTCGTTCGAGGCGCCCGTGGTGATCTCGCCGAAGACGATCTCCTCCGCGGCGCGGCCGCCGAGCGTCATCGCGATGGTGTCCTGGAGCTCCGCCCGCGTCGTGAGGAACTTGTCCTCCGTCGGCATGGAGATCGTGTAGCCCAGCGCGGAGCCGCGGCCCACGACGGAGATCTTGTGGACCTCGTCGGAGTGCTCGAGGTAGTGCCCGACGATCGCGTGGCCCATCTCGTGGTAGGCCGTGATGAGGCGCTCCTTCTCCCCCATCACGCGCGTCTTCTTCTCGGGGCCGGCGATCACGCGCATGATCCCCTCCTCGAGCTCGATCTGGGTGATCTCGCGCTTGCCCGTGCGGGCGGCCAGCAGCGCGGCCTCGTTGACGAGGTTGGCCAGGTCGGCGCCCGTGAAGCCCGGGGTCTGCCCGGCCAGCGCGTCGACGTCGATCTCCTTGGCCAGCGGCTTGCCACGCGTGTGGACCTCGAGGATCTTCGAGCGGCCCTTGCGATCGGGGCGGTCGACGGTGATCTGGCGGTCGAAGCGACCCGGGCGCAGGAGGGCGGGATCGAGGATGTCGGGCCGGTTCGTGGCCGCGATCATGATGATGTTGTCCTTCGCCTCGAACCCGTCCATCTCCACCAGGAGCTGGTTCAGGGTCTGCTCGCGCTCGTCGTGACCGCCGCCCATGCCGGCGCCGCGGTGGCGGCCGACGGCGTCGATCTCGTCCATGAAGATGATGCAGGGCGAGTTCTGCTTGGCCTGCTCGAAGAGGTCGCG
>JAXDGY010000157.1:0-4063 GCA_034664785.1 Solirubrobacteraceae bacterium | reverse complement strand
GCGCCCATGTCGCACTCCACGATCGTGGTGCACGTGGCCGCCGTCTCCAGCGAGCGCCGCATGGCGTCGCCGATGGCGATCCGCATCCGCGACAGCGGGACGGGCGTCCCGCCGCCGTCGTCGCCCGCCGCGACCGGGGCCGCGACCGGGGACGCCGGCACGGGGTCGGGCCGGTAGGGCGACTCGATGTGCAGCGGCGGCTCGGCCGGCGCGGCCGCCGGGGCCCCCGCCTCGAGGGCGGCGAGCACGTCCTTCTTGGTCACGCGCCCCCCGCGCCCCGTGCCCTCGATCGCCGACAGGTCCACGCCGTGCTCGGCGGCGATGCGCGACACGACGGGGGAGTAGCCGCGGCGCGGGGGCGCCGCGCGCCCGTTGGGTGTCGCCTTGCCGTTCGCCCCGCCCTCGGCGACCGCAGCCGCGACGACGGGCTCTGCGGCCGGCGACGCGGCCTCCACCGGATGTGCCTGGCCGGGGCGGGCATCGGTGGCGATGCGCGCCAGGACCGTGCCCACCTCCACCGTGGCTCCGACCTCCACGAGCACCTCGGACACCCGCCCCGCCACCGGGGCCGGGCACTCGGTGTCGATCTTGTCCGTGGAGATGTCGCAGAGCGGCTCCTCGTAGGCCACCCAGTCTCCGACCTGCTTGTGCCAGGCGACGATGGTGCCCTCGGAGACCGAGACGCCCATCTGCGGCATGGTCACGTCGACCTCAGTAGTCGAGGAGCTCACGGGCGGCCTCCTTGACGCGGTCGACGTTGGGCAGCAGGGCCTGCTCCAGCGGTGGCGAGAACGCGATCGGCACGTCCGGCGTCGCGATGCGGCGCACCGGGCCGTCGAGGTGCTCGAAGGCGTGCTCGGCGATCAGCGCCGCCACCTGGGCGCCGGCCGCGCAGGTCTGGTTGGCCTCGTCGACGATCAGGACCTTCGAGGTCCGCCGGACCGACTCGAGGATCGCCGCCTCGTCGAGGGGGACCAGCGAGCGCAGGTCCAGGACCTCGACCGACGCGCCGTCCAGGTCGGCCGTCGCCTCCAGCGCCGTGTGGACCATGGCGCCGTAGGCGATGACCGTCAGGTCGCTTCCCGGCCGCGCGACGCGCGCGGTCAGCGGCGTCTCGTAGGTGCCGTCGGGCACTTCGCCCTTCACCCGGCGGTAGAGGTGCTTGTGCTCGAGGTAGACCACCGGGTTGGGGTCGCGCACGGCGGCGATCAGCAGGCCCTTGGCGTCCTCGGCCGTCGACGGCGCCACGACCTTCAGGCCCGGCGCGTGCATGAACCACGCCTCCGGGTTGGTCGAGTGGAACGGACCGCCGGAGAAGCCGCCGCCGCTGGGCAGGCGGACGGTGATGTTCGTCGGCAGGCCCTGGCGGTAGCGCATCTTGCCCGCGACGTTCACGAGCTGGTCGAAGCCGCACGAGATGAAGTCGGCGAACTGCATCTCGCAGATCGGCCGCAGGCCGACGTACGCGGCGCCGCACGCGGTCCCGATGATGCCCGACTCGGCCAGGGGCGTGTCCATCACGCGGTCGGGCCCGAACTCGTCGAGGAAGCCGTCGGTCACCTTGAAGGCACCCCCGAAGGCCCCGATGTCCTCGCCCATGACGAAGACGCGGTCGTCGGAGCGCATCTCCTGGCGCATGCCGTCGGAGATCGCCTGCAGGTAGGTCATCGTGGCCATCAGACGGCACCCCGCTCGGCGAAGCCGCTCCATGGCGCCTCACCGCCGTCGCCGAGGACGACCTCGCCGTCGGCAGGGTCGTGGAAGACCCCGTCCCGGGCGGTGGCGGGATCGGGCATCGGCATCGCCAGCGCCTCCTCGGTCGCCGCGTCGACGAGCGCCCTGACCTCCGCGCGCAGCGCGTCGACGTCGATGCCCTCCCGGGCGACACGGGCGGCCTGGCGGTCGATCGGATCCTTCGCACGCCATTCCTCGAGCTGCTCCGGCGGTACGTAACGCATGTCGTCGTGCGCGGCGTGACCATGCATGCGCATGGTGATCACCTCGATGAGGGTGGGGCCCGCGCCCACGAGCGCGCGCTCGCGCGCCGCCCGCGTGGCCTCGAACACCGCCTCCGGGTCGTTGCCGTCCACCCGGACGCCCGGGAATCCGTAGGCCTCGGCGCGCACGACAGGATCGACGGCGAACTGGGCCGACAGCGGGGTGGAGTAGGCGTACTGGTTGTTCTCGAGGACGAAGATGACCGGCAGGCGCTGCACGGCGGCCCAGTTCAGCGCCTCGTGGAAGTCGCCGCGGGAGGTCGACCCGTCGCCGAAGAACGTCAGCGCGACGCGCTGCTCGTGACGCAGCTTGAAGCCCATCGCCATGCCCGCGGCGACGAGCATCATGTCGGGGAGCATCGAGACCATGCCCACGCAGCCGCGGGTGTGGTCGCCGAAGTGGACGTTGCCGTCGCGGCCGCCGGTGATGCCGCCCTCCCGCCCCATGTACTGCGCGAGGATCCGCACGGGTGAGACGCCCCGGACGAGGTGGGCGCCGAGGTCCCGGTGCAGGATGCACAGGCGGTCGGTGGAGGCCAGCGCCCACGCCGCTCCGACGGACACGGCCTCCTGACCGAAGCCGTCGTAGAAGCTGCCGGGCACCTTGCCCTGGCGGTAGAGGTTCATCGCGCGCTCCTCGATCGCGCGCATCAGGAGCATGGTGCGGAGGAGCCCTGCACGGTCTCCAGGGGTCAGGTGCCCCGGGCCGTGCGCAGCGGAATCCGTCGCCGCGGCCGGGCCGGCCGTCTCGAATGCCATCTGGCTGTTTCCCTTCGGTCGTGGGCCGGACGGGATCTCCGCTCGTGCCCCGCTTGCGCGCCGGCCCGGGATCTCCGGGATGGACGCGTGACGCTGTGTCAGCCACGGTACCGGAGAGGACGCCCCTCGTTCTACCCTCCGTCGTGATGGCGGAAGGCGACGACCCGGGCCTCGCGGGGCAGCGGCTCAGGCGGCTGCGGTGGCGCCTGCGCGGCGCCTGGCAGTGGCCGACCTTCGCCGCGCTGACCATCGCCGAGGCGGTGATGCTGCACCTGCTGCCGATCGAGGGCGACAGCGCGGATGCGGTCGGGGCCTTCCTGCTGTGCGGCTTCGCGAACCTCGCGGTCGTCGCGCTGCTCGCGCCGCTCGCCGGTCGCCGGCTGCGCCGCCGCCGGCCCTCCCTCCCGCCGTCCGTCGCGTCCGACTACGCCGGGACGACGCTGCTCGTCGTGCTCTTCGCCGTCCTGCTCGCCGTCGGGATCGCCCACCATCCCGAGGTCACGCGCGCGGAGGACACCTACCGCGCCCAGCTCGCGGCGGTGCGCCGCTACCTCACCCACCAGGCGCCGCCGGAGTACGCGCGCAACATCGGGCGCGAGAGCACGTGGAAGCAGGCCCCGGATCTCTTCCGGACGTGCGTCCCCGGCCCTGACCCGCGGCGCGACCTGTGCCTGATCGTCGACACCTCGGGGCCCAGCCCGAGCGTCGTGCGCGACCCCGACCAGCAGCCCAACTCCGTCGTGGCCGGGCCGGACAACCCCGGCCGGCGGGGCGCTTGAGATCGCTTGCGCGGCACAGCTTGTGCAGTTCCGGCGGTCGCTCAAGTGGCGCGCCGGCGCTACCGATGCGCGCCGTGATGCGTCCCGTCCCCGGACTCATGCCCTCGCTCGGCGCGAGCACGTCCCTCACCGTCGCCGGCACCCTCGTCCTCGCCGCGCTGTCGACCATCGTCGGCTTCAAGGGCTGGCCCGAGATCCATGACGCCGGCACGCGCCCGGCCGTCCTCGCGCAGCCCTCGCCCGCCGCGGCGCCGCGCGAGGCGCGCCGCGCGCTCGTCGTCGCCCCCGCCACGCCTCCGTCGCGGGCGACCGCCCGTGCCCAGGCCGTCCGCCCTGTCCGCCCGGCCGGCGCGCCGCGTCCCACGCAGGTGCAGGCGCAGGGACCGGCGACCTCTGCGCCGGGCCGCCGGTCCACCGTGCCGGCCCCGGCCGGTGGTGTGCCGTCCGCGGCTGCGCCCGTGTCGACCTCCGCGCCGTCCTCGGTCGCCGCGCCCGCGGCTCCCGCCGCCCAGCCCGCGGCGCAGCTGC
>JAXDGY010000156.1:0-37186 GCA_034664785.1 Solirubrobacteraceae bacterium | reverse complement strand
CGGGCGCTCGCCCCTGCCTGGTCCGAGGGACGGTCCTGCCCGCCCCTGCGGGCCGGAGGAGCCGCTTCGCTACCGTCGGGCGATGGAGCATCGCACCCTCGCACGCACCGGCGTCTCGGTCAGCTCGTTGTGCCTCGGCACCATGATGTTCGGCGACTGGGGCAACCGCGACCACGACGAGAGCATCCGGATCATCCACCGCGCGCTGGACGCCGGGATCAACTTCGTCGACACCGCCGACGTCTACAGCAGTGGGGAGTCGGAGGAGATCGTCGGCAAGGCCCTGGCCGGCGGGCGCCGCGACCACGTCGTCCTGGCGACGAAGGTCCATGGCACCATGGGCGACGACCCCAACGAGCGCGGCAACTCGCGCCGCTGGATCGTCAAGGAGGTCGAGGCGTCGCTGCGCCGCCTCGGCACCGACTGGATCGACCTCTACCAGATCCACCGCCCCGAGCAGGACACCGACATCGACGAGACGCTCGGCGCGCTGACCGACCTCGTGCGGCAGGGCAAGATCCGCTACGCGGGCTCGTCGACGTTCCCGGCCTCGCAGATCGTCGAGGCGCAGTGGGTGGCCCGCGACCGCGGGCGCGAGCGGTTCATCTCCGAGCAGCCGCCGTACTCGCTGCTCGTGCGCGGCGTCGAGCAGGACGTGCTCCCGACCGCCCAGCGCCACGGCATGGGCGTGATCCCGTGGAGCCCGCTCGCCGGCGGGTGGCTGTCCGGGAAGTGGCGCAAGGGCGCCGAGCCGCCGGCCTCGACGCGCGCGCAGCGGCTGCCGGAGCGCTACGACCTCTCCAACCCGGACGTCCAGCGCAAGCTCGAGGCCGCCGACGCGCTCGCCCGGCTGGCCGACGAGGCAGGCCTTCCGCTCGTCCACCTGGCCATCGCCTTCGTGATCCGCCACCCGGCGATCACCTCGGCGATCATCGGCCCGCGCACCATGGAGCAGCTCGAGTCGCAGCTCGGTGCCGCCGACGTCGTCCTCGACGACGCGATCCTCGACCGCATCGACGAGATCGTGCCGCCCGGGACGAACGTGAGCCCGGCCGACGCGGGCTGGCAGAACCCGGCGCTGGAGCCGCGCGCGCGGCGCCGCTGAGTCGGGCTCGGAACGTTAGGCGGCCGTTACCCCACGGTCGCTAGGGTGCCGCCGTCGTGGGCGCCGATTCCTTCACCGCCTACGCGGTACGGCGGCTGCTGGCGCTGCTGGCCGTCGTGGTCCTCACCCCCTCGCTGACGTTCGTCGTCTTCGGCGCGACCGCCGACAGCGCGTCCCCGTGGCACCGCATCGCCGAGCTGCCGGGCTACCTGCACCGGACCTTCGTGGAGCTCGACTTCGGCGTCACCGGCCCCGTGACGCAGCCGGAGTCGATCAGCCACCTGGTGCTCGCCGGGATGCCGGTCGACCTGGCCCTGCTGGCCGGCGGACTCCTCCTGGGCGCCGCCGCCGGGGTCGCCACGGGCACGTTCGCCGGCGCGCACCGCCGTGGCCGCGTGGACCGGCTGCTCGCCGTCGGCTCGGCCGCGGGACTGAGCGTCCCCGTGTTCTGGCTCGGCTTCGTGGTCATCGTCTTCGTGTCGCCCGAGTCGGGGCGCTGGCAGCTCCCGTTCGTGTCGGGGGCCGGGCACTACGTCGCGCCCGGGGCTGACCCGCTGGGCTGGCTGCATGCGATGTGGGTGCCGTGGGTCGTGCTCGCCGTCCCGCTGGCCGCGATGGTCCACCGCATGGTGCGGGCGACGCTGCCCGAGGTCCTCGGCGACGACCATCTGCGCACGGCGCGGGCGAAGGGGCTGCGCGAGCGCACCGTCCTGATCAAGCACGCGCTGCCGGTCGCGCTGCCGCCCGTGCTCGCGCTGGTCTCCGTGAACGTCGCGCTGCTGCTGGCCAACGTCGTGCTCATCGAGCCGACGTTCGACCTGCCCGGGGCCTTCCGCCTCGCCGACGTCGGCCAGTTCCTGGGCGAGCAGTCGCACATCCCGCCGGCCGACATCGTGCAGGCCCTGATCGTCGAGGCGGCGCTGATCGTCGCGCTGACCATGCTCGTCTGTGACCTGCTGCAGGCGAAGCTGGACCCGCGCGTGCGGGCGTAGGCCCGAGATCTGGGGAGTTCCCCATCCGGCGCAGCCGGATCGCGGAACTCCCGACCGTCGGCGGAGCGCTCTGCGCGACGCCGTCGGCGCGCTCTGCGCGAGGCCGTCGCGCGCAGGGTGCCGGCGGCCGCCGTCGAACCGTTGCAGGAGATGCCCGACCCGGATGGTGACGACCTGCGCCGCAGCTCGCAGGCGCTCGACGACGTCGACCTCGACGACTGGGCGGCGGCGGTCGACGCCGGCGAGCGCGCGCGGGCCGAGCGTCGCGCCGCGCGGTCGACGACGCGCAGGCCGCCGGCCCGCGGCGCGCACGCCGGACTGCTGCGCACGACGTGGGGACGCGTGCTCGTGGGGGCCGTCGCGGTGCTGTTCGCGGCGACCCTCGTCGGCCTCGTGGCGCTGTGGCCCGGCGGCGCGAAGGGGACGGGGCCGTCCGCCGCGATGGGCGGCGCGACGACGGGCGCGAAGGTCACCGGGGTCCTCGACGTCCCCTGCGCCGGCCCGACGCCGCAACGCTGCCGCCGGCTCCGCGTGCAGGTCGACGGGGGCCCCGCGACGGCGCTGACGATCGGCCCCGTGGAGCTGAGCCCGGCCTTCTCGCGCGGTGACGCGATCCGGGTGCAGAAGACGGGCGCCGCCCCCGGCGGGCGGGATGCGGAGCCCTACGCCTTCGCGTCGGTCGACCGGCGCGGCACCCTGTTGTGGCTCACCGTCCTGTTCGCCGTCATCGTCGTCGCGCTCGCCCGCCGGCGCGGCCTGCTCGCCCTGATCGGCTTCGCGGGCAGCCTCGGCCTCGTCGTGAAGTTCCTCGTGCCCGCGATCCTCGCGGGATCGCCGGCCCTGCTGGTCGCGCTGGTCGGCTCGATGGCCGTCATGTTCATCACCGTCGGCCTCACCTACGGCGTGACGGCGCAGAGCGCCGCCGCGGTCATCGGGATCGCCGCCAGCCTGCTGCTGGCCGCGCTGCTGGGGACGGTCGCGGCGGCCTCGGCGCATCTCGACGGGCGCTCGGGCGAGTTCTCCACGGCGCTCGCCCAGACGGCGGGCGGCATCTCGCTGCAGGGCGTCGTGCTCGCCGGGCTGGTGCTCAGCGCGCTGGGCGTGCTGGCCGACATGGCCGTCACGCAGGCCTCGGCGGTCATGGCGCTGCGCCGCAGCGCGCCGCGCCTCGGGGTGCGCGGGCTGTACCGCGAGGCCTTCGCCGTCGGCCGCGACCACCTCGTGGCCACCACGCACACGCTCGTCCTCGCCTACGTCGGCGCGACGCTCCCGCTGCTGCTCGTGCTCCAGGCGGGCCGCGTCGGGTTCGTCGACGCGCTGAACGCCCAGGACATCGCCGAGCCCGTGGTCGCCACGCTGGTGGGCGCGATCGCCCTGCTCGTCAGCGTCCCGCTCACCACCTTCCTCGCCGCGGCCGTGGTCGCCCGGATCCCGCCGGCGGCGCTGCCGGAGGCCGGCCACGGCCACGGGCACGCGCACTGACGGCGGCCCCGGCCCCCGTGAGCCGCCGCTAGAGCACGTCGAGCTGCCGCGGCCCCGGCGGGGGAGGGAAGGCGCTCTCGAGCGCCGTCAGGTCGTCCGCGGACAGCTCGAGGTCGAGCGCGGCGCGGTTGTGGCGCACGTGCTCCTCCGTCCCGGCCCTGGGGATCGCCCGCACGCCGGGGTGGGCCAGCACCCAGGCCAGCGCGACCTGGGCGGAGGTCGCGTGGTGGCGCACCGCGATCCCGCGGAGCACCGGATGGCCCGCGAGGCGTCCCTGCTCGATCGGCGAGTACGCCGTGATCGGCAGGCCCCGCGCGGCGCACCACGGCAACACGGTCCACTCGATGACGCGCCGCGTGAGGTTGTAGAGGACCTGGTCGTCCTCGACGCCGCCGCCGCCGGGGACGGCGACGAGCTCCTCGAGGTCGGCGACGTCGAAGTTGCTCACGCCCCAGTGGCGGATGCGTCCGCTCGCGCGCAGCTCCTCGAAGGCGCCCACGGTCTCCTCGAGCGGCGTGCGCCCGCGCCAGTGCAGGAGGTAGAGGTCCAGGCGATCGGTGCCGAGCCGCCGCAGCGACGCGTCGCAGGCGGCCATCACGCCTCCGCGCGTCGCGTGGGACGGGAGGACCTTCGAGACGAGGAAGACCTCGTCGCGGCGGCCGCGGATCGCCTGCCCGACGAGCTCCTCGGCCGCGCCGTCCGCGTACATCTCGGCGGTGTCGAGAAGCGTCATGCCGAGGTCGAGGCCGAGCCGCAGCGCGGCGATCTCCTGCTCGGGAGGGTGGACGCCCTCGGCCAGGTGCCACGTGCCCTGGCCGAGCGCGGGGACGGGCTCGCCAGAGGGCAGTGGGACGGTGCGGACCGAGGTGCGCGGCGCCGTGGACATGGCCGCTTCAGTAGGCCGCCCGCGCCCCGGCGCCAGGGGCGGTCGTCAGCCGCCCAGCAGCGGCGACGGCGGGATCGTCGTGTGGCCACGCACCTCCGGGATGCGCATCGCGACTTCGTCCTCGAAGCACCACGACCAGTCCTCGCCCGGCTCGATGGAGCGGATGATCGGGTGCCCGACCGACGCGTGGTGGGCGCTGGCGTGGCGGTTGGGCGAGTCGTCGCAGCAGCCCACGTGCCCGCACTCCAGGCAGATCCGCAGGTGGACCCAGCCGCTGCCCTGGGCCAGGCACTCCTCGCAGCCGTCCGAGGAGGCGGGGAGCTCGAGGAGCTGGACGTGGTCGAGGTGGCTGCAGGTCGCCATCGCGGTCCTTTCGGGTCAGGTGGGGAGGGGGAGCCGCACGCGGAAGGTGGTCGCCCCCGGGGTCGATTCGACGGCGATCGAGCCGTCGTGGCGGTCGGTGATGATGCGCCGCGCGGTGTCGAGGCCGAGCCCTGTGCCCTGCCCGACGTCCTTCGTGGTGAAGAAGGGGTCGAAGATGCGCTCGGCGATCTCCGGCGGGACGCCGGGGCCGTCGTCGGTGATCTCCACCAGCGCGCAGGAGCCGTCGGGGCGGGTGCGCAGGGTGATCGTCCCGCGCTCGCCGAGCGCGTCGATCGCGTTGTCGAGCAGGTTCGTCCACACCTGGTTGAGCTCGGGCCCGTGGACGGTGAGCTTCGGCAGCGTGCGGTCGTAGTCGCGGACGACCTCGATGGAGGTGTGCTTGAGCTTGTGCCCGAGGACGGTCAGCGTGGTCTCCAGCCCTTCGTGCACGTCCACCTCCACCACGGCGCCGCGGTCCATGTAGGCGTAGGACTTCACGGCGGCGACGAGGTCGCTCATCCGCCGCGTGGACTCCTCCAGCTCGGCGGCCAGGCCGCGGGCGGTGAGCCCGGCGACGACGACCTCGAGCACCCCGCCGACGCGGGCTCCCGCGATCGCGCTGACGCGCGCCAGCCAATCGTCGCCGACGCCCGCGGCCGCGAGCGGCCCGGCCAGGCGCCAGGCGCCCTCGACACCGCGCGCCTCGAGCGCGTCGAGCAGGTCGTCCTCGGCGTCCGAGGCGTCCAGCGCGCCGAGCGGGCTCATCGCCGCCGCCCCGTCGACCGCCTCGCGCTGGAGCGCGACGATCTGCTGGGCCTCCTCGCGCTCGAAGCCCGCGTCGACGAAGCGCTCGACGGCGAACGCGAGCACCTCCAGGGCGTCGGCCATGTCGGCGGCCGCGCGACGGGCCGCGGCCGCGGGGTTGTTCAGCTCGTGGGCCAGCCCGGCCGCCATCGTGCCGAGCGCGGCGAGCCGCTCCCGGTTCTGCTCGATGCCCGTGATCCGGCTCATCACGGGCCCGACCTGGGCCATGATCCGGCGGTGCACGGCGCGCTGGCCGAGCACCAGCCGGATGAAGTCCTCGGGCTCGACCAGCGCGACGCGGCAGGGCGTCTCGGCCTGCAGGCGTACCCCGACCGGCCCCTCGGTGAGGACCGCGATGGCGCCGACCCAGGTCGGCGCATGCATCCGGCCGATCGGCTCGATGCGGTCGCCGTCGAGCAGCAGCGTCCGCACGTCGCCCTCGAGCAGCAGTTGCAGGCCTGGGCCGATCTCGCCCTGCTCCACGAGGATCTCACCTGGCGCGAACACGGTGAGCCGGGCCACCCGGACCCACTGCTCGAGCTCGTCGTCGTCGAGGTCGTCGAACAGGTCCACGCGCCGCAGGTCGGCGAGGGTGAACGTCGCCGTGCTCACACGCCGTCGAGGTACTCGTGGATGAGCGACACGGCCATGGAGCCCTCGCCGACGGCGCTGGCGACCCGCTTGATCGACCGCGCGCGGACGTCCCCGGCCACGAACACGCCGGGCACGGTCGTCTCCAGCGGGTGCGGATCGCGCTTCAGCGGCCACCCGGCGGCCTGTGCGTCCGCGCCCGCCAGGATGAAGCCGCGGTCGTCGCGGGCCACCACGCCGTCGAGCCAGTCCGTGCGCGGCGCGGCACCGATGAAGACGAAGCAGGCGTCGACCTCCTCGACGGTCTCGGTCCCGTCGGGGGCCCGGATGCGCAGCGCCCGCAGGCGCCCGGCCTCGCCCTCGGCGGCCGTCGCCTGCGCGCCCGTGCGGACCTCGATCACGTCCAGGGCGCCGACCTGCTCGATGAGGTAGCGCGACATCGACTTCTCGAGCGAGGAGCGGACGAGCATCGTGACCCGCTTCGCGTAGCCGGCGAAGTAGACCGCGGCCTGCCCGGCGGAGTTGGCCCCGCCGATGACGACGACGTGCTGGTTCTTGCACGAGCGCGCCTCGGTCAGCGCGGCGCCGTAGTAGACGCCGGCGCCGGTGTAGTCGCCGAAGCCGGGGGCGGTCATCGTGTTGTACGAGACGCCCGAGGCCACGAGCACGCAGTTCGCGCTCAGGGTCCCGCCCCCGCTGAGCTCGACGATCCGGCCCGCGCCCTCGACGCGCAGCTCGACGGCGTCCTGCACCGTGAGCAGCTCGGCCCCGAGCCGCCGCGCCTGATCGGTCGCACGACGCGCGAGGTCGCTGCCCGTCAGGCCGACGGGGAAGCCGAGGTAGTTCTCGATCTTGCTGGACTGGCCGGCCTGGCCGCCCGGGGCCTCGCGCTCGACCATGATCGTCTTCAGGCCCTCCGACGCGCCGTAGACCGCCGCGGCCAGGCCCGCAGGCCCGCCGCCCACGATGACCAGGTCGTAGTGGTCCTGCGCGGGCTGCAGCGCGACGCCGAGCCGCTCGGCCAGCTCGAGGACCGTCGGGCGCTCGAGCACGCTCCCGTCGGCCAGCAGCGCGACAGGCAGCCGCTCCGCGTCGACACCCGCGACCTGGAGCAGCTCGCGCGCCTCGCTGTCGCGCTCCACGTCCAGCCAGCGGCCGGGGACGCGGTTGCGGGCCAGGAAGTCGCGCAGGTCGTGGGTCTGGCGCGAGAAGCGGTGGCCGATGATGCGCGTGCCGCCGCTCTCGAGCGCCGCGCCGGCCTCCCAGGTCGCCAGCAGGTCCTCGACCACCGGGTACAGGAGCTCCTCCGGCGGATCCCACGGCTTGAGCAGGTAGTAGTCCAGCTCGACGTCGTTGATCGCCGTGATCGCCGCCTCGGTGTCGGCGTAGGCCGTCAGCAGCACCCGCTTGGCCTCGGGGACCAGCTTGCGCGCCTCGACGAGGTACTCGGTCCCCGCCATGCCGGGCATCCGCTGGTCGGCCACGAGGAGGGCGACCTGGTCGCCGCGCAGGCGCAGCTCCTCCAGCAGCTCGAGCGCCTCGCGCCCGGAGCCGACGCGCAGGATGCGGTAGCGCTCGCCGAAGCCGCGGCGCAGGTCCCGGGCGACGGCCGCCAGGACCGCGGGCTCATCGTCGACGGCGACGATGGCGGGGCGGCGCGCGCGCTCCGCTGCGCCGGGGTCCCGCGCGGGCTGCGGCGCGGTGGCGAGCTCCACGCCCGTCACGCTACAGGAGCGGTCATCCCGGCTCACGGGGAGGCGGCGCGCGCCGCCTCAACGCGAGCCGCCGGGCCTACGGGTGGCGCCTGTCGTGACCGCGCGGGCCGCCCGGACCGCCGCGACCGGGGCCGTCGTGCTGGGCGTCGTGCGCCCAGACCGTCGTCCCGTCCGAGGACTGCGTGACGACGACCTCGTCCTTGGCGGCGAGGTCGGAGAGCGTCGCCGTCGCGCCGTTGCGCGAGATCGTGGCGTCCGCGGGGATCTTGATCGTGACGGTCTTGTAGTCGACCGAGCCGACGGCCTCGTCGAGCTTCAGCTCGTCGCCCGAGACGGACGTGACCGTGCCCGCGTCGCGGGTCACGGTGATGAACGCCTTGCCGGCCTTGTCCAGCTCGACCGACTCCGAGTGCACCGCGGGGCCGCCGTGGCCGCCGTGGTCGCGGCCCCAGCCCCGGCCACCGGCGGGCGGCGGGGTGCCCGGCGTCGTGGGCGTCGTGCTCGTGGTCGTCGGTGTCGTGGTCGTGCCGGTCTGGGCGGCGGTCGCGCTCGGGCTCTTGGACGGCGCGGCCGCGCTGCCGGCGATGCCGGCGGCCGCGCCGGCCAGGATGCACGCGCCGGCGACGACGCCGGTGCGCTTGAGGATCGGTGAGGCCATGCCAGTTCCTCCTGGTCTGGGACGGGTCGCGGGCATGCTCGTGCGCCGACGTTGGAAACCACTGAGGATCACCTGGGAGTGCGCCGCCCGTGCCACGCTGCGGCTCCACCCCTCTTCGGAATCGCTTCGCGACCTCTCATCTGTCGCCCAGCCTCCGGGGATTGACTGCCCCTATGACCAGCGCGACCGTTCCCACCGCCGCTTCCGTCGAGGCTCCTGCCCCGACCCAGGTCCTCAGCGCGCTCCCGCGCCTGGATCACGTGGCCCAGCGCAGCGCGGTCGCGGTGCGCGACGCCGCTCCCGGCCGCTACCTGCTCGTCGAGGGCGAGGACGAAGGCTGGCTCATCCCCATCGCCGAGGCCGTCGTGCACGTCGGCCGCGGCTTCGCGGCCGACCTGCGCCTCGAGGATCCCGGCGTCTCGCGCCGGCACGCGATCCTCGTGCGGCGTCCCGGCGGCACGCGCGTGCTCGACGACCGCAGCGCGAACGGCACCTGGGTCAACGGGCGCCGCGTCGAGAGCGCGGATCTCACCGACGGCGACGTCCTGGTCGTCGGGCACATCGTGCTCGGCTACGTGGAGATCACCTAGGCGCGGGGATCGCCGCGCCCTCGAAGATGCCGGCACCCACCAGCTCGACGTGCTGACCTCGCGGTGCGTGGGCATGGTGGGAGTGGCGGCCCTCGCGGCCGGCCCCGCCGGCGCCAGGCGGTAACGGTGCGCGCACAACCAGGAGAAGGAGATCCCATGAAGCTCGGACTCGCGCTGCTGCGGCTCATCGTGGGCGGCCTGTTCATCGGGCACGGCCTGCAGAAGCTCGCCGGCAAGTTCGGGGGCTACGGCCCCGAGGGCACCGGCCAGTTCTTCGAGACGCTGGGCCTGCGGCCCGGCAAGACCCACGCGATCGCCGCCGGCGCGGCGGAGGCGGGCGGTGGAGCGCTCATCGCGCTGGGGGCCTGCACGCCGCTCGGCGCCGCGATGCTGACCGGCGCGATGGCCACCGCCATCAGGACCGTCCATGCGCCGAAGGGGCCGTGGGCCGCCGAGGGCGGCTACGAGTACAACCTCGTCCTCATGGCCGGCGTCTTCGCCATCACGGACGTGGGCCCGGGCTCGTGGTCGGTCGACGCGGCCCGCGGTCGCGAGCGCTGGGGGCCCGGCTGGGCGCTGGCGCAGCTCGGCGCGGGACTGGCCGGGTCCGCCGCGACGATCGCCTACGGGAAGAGCCGGCCCGCGCCGCCGCCCGCGCCCGCGCCTGCGCCGGATCTCGCTCCCGACGCGGCCTGAGCGACGGGTCCACGGGCAAGCCGGGGGTGGGCGGCCCCACGCCGCGCACCCCCACGGCCCCCCTCGCGGTGCCAACACGGGCGCCGCGGCCCGGTTGCGGCACGGGGTCGAACCGGCGTGAGCCACTAGGCTGCCCGCCCCGTGACCCCTCAGGAGCGCCCGTCCGGTCCCGATCCCACCGAGCGCCGTGACGCCTTCCCGCACGGCCTCGCGATCCCGACGCGCTGGAAGGACAACGACGTCTACGGCCATGTCAACAACGTCGACTACTACGCGTACTTCGACACGGTCATCAACCAGTACCTCATCGCGGAGGGCGGGCTCGACATCCACCACGGCGAGGTGATCGGGCTGTGCGCGGAGTCCCACTGCCGCTACCACGCCGCGCTCGCCTTCCCCGAGGTCGTCGACGCCCGGCTGCGCGTCGGTCGCCTGGGGCGCTCGAGCGTCACCTACGAGATCGGGCTCTACCGCGACGGGGTCGACGCGCCGGCCGCCACGGGCTGGTTCGTGCACGTCTTCGTCGACCGGGCGCAGCGCCGCTCGACCGACATCCCCGTCCGGATGCGCGCGGCGCTCCAGCGCCTGCAACGTCCGATCTGATGTGTTGCATCCCCCCGGAGGCGGGGTACTGCTTGGCAAGCGACTCGAGGAGCGGCGATGCACGCGGACGACGTGAAGGCGCTCGGCGTTCTGGCCGGCACGGCGATGGCGGCGACGACCGCGCGAGTGGAGGAGCTCCACGACGCGATCCTCCGCCGGTCGCTGACCGGCACGCAGGCCACGTCGGTGGCCACGATCCACGACGGGATCGCGAAGCCCGTCTACCGGTCCGTGCGTGCCGCGACCGGCGCGCTCGGCCGCGCCGCCGGGCTGGCCCTCGCCCAGACGCGCGAGCCGGGCGCCGCGCCGCTGGCCGACTCGCGCCGCGGCGCGCTGATGCTCGGCGCGCTCAACGGGCTGTGGGGCGACCGCCTCGAGCAGGACGGCGGGTCGCTCACGCCGCACATGGCGCTGCGCCTGCACGGGTCCGACCTGGCGCTGGATCGCGACAGCCTGCGCGCCGCCTACCCCCAGGCGACCCCGCGCCTGGCCGTCTTCGTACACGGCTGGTGCGAGACCGAGGGCGCCTGGGAGCTCTTCGGCCGCCGGCCGGACGCGCCGGCCGGCACGCCCGCGCGGACCTACGGCTCCCGCCTGGAGGAGGACCTCGGCATCACGCCGCTGTGGCTGCGCTACAACAGCGGGCTGCACATCTCGGAGAACGGGCGGCGGCTGTCCGCGCTGCTGGACGAGGCGATCGCGGCCTGGCCGGTCGGTGTGGAGCAGGTCGTGCTGATCGGGCACTCGATGGGCGGCCTCGTGCTCCGCAGCGCCTGCCACTACGGGCACGCCGAGGGCGCGTCCTGGACCGAGCGCGTCCGCCACGTCTTCTGCCTGGCCAGCCCGCACCTCGGCTCCGGCGTCGAGCGCGCGGCCAACGCCGCGGGCTGGGCGCTCGGCCGCGTGCCCGAGACCCGGCCGCTCGCCGCGCTGCTGAACGCCCGCAGCTCCGGGGTCAAGGACCTGCGCTACGGCT
Source organism: Solirubrobacteraceae bacterium (assembly GCA_034664785.1). GTDB lineage: Bacteria > Actinomycetota > Thermoleophilia > Solirubrobacterales > Solirubrobacteraceae > Paraconexibacter. Next base: position 25,725 of record JAXDGY010000156.1, on the reverse strand, counting down.
ACGTGGTCGACGAGGACTGGGACGGGCGCGACCCGGACGCCCTCCTGGAGGACCACTCCAACGAGATCCCGTTCCTGCCCGGCGCCAACCACTACTTCGTCGCCGCGACGCTCGCACGCGACCCCGACAGCCACCTGGCCCGGGTCGTCGGCGACCTGCTCGTGGGCTTCCCGAGCGCCTCGGGCCACGACCCGCGCGGGCGCCACCTCGCGTTCCCGGTCGACAACGGCCATCACGTCCCGGGCCTCAACCACTTCCACGTCCTCAACCATCCGGCCGTCTACGAGCAGCTGCACGCGTGGCTGGAGCGCGACGCCGTCGGCGTGGAGGCGGTCGCGGCCACCTCCGGGGAGGTGCCGGCGACGGTGGTCCCCGCGCAGGACCCGGACGGCTAGCGTCCCGGGCCTGTCCTGGAGCTTCACCCCATCCCATCGCGGCGGCTCGGGGCCGCCGCTCGTCTGCCTGCACGGCTTCATCGACACGTGGCGGACCTGGGAGCTCGTGCTGCCCGCGCTGGAGCGCCGTCACGACGTCCTGGCCGTGACGCTCGCAGGGCACGCGGGCGGGCCGCCGATCGAGGGGGAGCCCGGTGCCGCCGCGCTCGCCGACGCGGTCGAGCGCGCGATGGACGACGCCGGCTTCGAGACCGCGCACCTCGTCGGCAACTCCCTCGGGGGCCACGTCGCGCTCCAGCTCGCCGCGCGCGGCCGCGCCAGGACGGTGGTGGCGCTGGCGCCGGCGGGCGGCTGGGCGCCGGGCGACGAGTCGTTCAGGGACACGCTGCGCCTGCAGTCGGCGATGCACGAGCGGCTGCAGGCCGCCGCGCCGCACGCGGAGTCGATCGTGGCGACCGCGGTGGGCCGGCGCCGCGCGACCCAGGAGATCGCGGTGCGCTTCGAGCACATCCCGGCCGAGCTGCTCGCCCACCAGCTGCGCGGCGCGGCCGGCTGCGACGCGGCGCTCGACCTGATCGCCCACGCGAGCCGCGAGGGCTGGAGCCTCGACGCGGAGCGGATCGCCTGCCCGGTGCGGATCGTGTGGGGGACCGACGACAGGCTGCTGCGGTGGCCGTCGGCCGCCGCCCGCTTCCGTGACGCCTGGCTGCCCCGCGCCGATTGGGTCGAGCTCGAAGGCGTCGGCCACTGCCCGCAGCTCGACGTCCCCCTGGAGACCGCGCAGCTGATCCTCGGCTTCACCGCATGAGCGCCATCCGGCGCTGCCGCGACGACGAGCGCCCCGCGATCCTCGCGATCGTCAACGCCGCCGCGGAGGCCTACCGCGGCGTGATCCCCGCCGATCGCTGGCGCGAGCCGTACATGCCGCCGGGCGAGCTCGACCGGGAGATCGCCGGCGGCGTGGCGTTCTGGGGCTACGAGGCCGACGGCGCGCTGGTCGGCATCATGGGCGTCCAGTCGGTCCGCGACGTCGACCTGATCCGCCACGCCTACGTCGCACCCGCAGGCCAGGGGCACGGCGTCGGCGGCGCCCTGCTCGAGCACCTGGTGCGCCGGAGCCGGCGGCCCATCCTCGTCGGCACCTGGGCCGCCGCCGAGTGGGCCATCCGCTTCTACCGCCGCCACGGCTTCGAGCAGGTCCCGCCGGAGCGCAAGGCCGTGCTGCTCGCGTCCTACTGGTCGATACCCGACCGCCAGATCGAGACGTCGGTGGTGCTCGCCAAGCCCGCCGACGGCTGAGGCCACCCGCGGCAGCGACCAGTTCCAGCGCCCGAACGGCGAAGACCACGGCGGGCACGCGCAGTGCTCAGTCACCGTCGCGTCGATGAGGATGCCCGGTGCCCTACGCCGGCTCCTTGGCGGACTGCTCGGAGCGCCCGTCGGGGCGCCCGGTGAACCACGTCGCCTTGCCGGCGTCGCGGCCCTTGATCGTCTTGACGGTGCACGGCTTGCCCCAGAGCTTCGCGATCTGCGTCAGCGTGCCGAGCGCGTACTCGGGATCGAGGCCGATGGCGTCGTCGCGATGCTCCAGGAGCAGCTCACCGCGGCCGTGGAGGTCGGCGTCGACGATCACGATGTGCGGGATCCCGAACGACGAGTGCTGCGGGATCAGGACGTCGCGGACGGCCTCGGCCTCCCGGGAGGAGACGCGGATCCGCCGCGGATCCCTGTGGTCGCGGTCGAACGCGTACAGCCTGGAGCGCATGCACACCTTCGGGGTGAGGAACTCGCGCAGCAGCGCCTCGTCGTCGTAGTCGCGCAGGACGTGGCGGACCTGCTCGTAGGGGTCGACGTTGCCCGCCCACGACCAGCGCTCGCGCTCCTCGTCGTCCGGCTCGGCGGCGATCCGCATGATCTCGCGCAGGATGTTGATGCCGAGGTTGTAGGGATTGACGCGGTCCGGCTGCGGCTGGAGCACGCCGGCGTTGAGCTGCTCGTACTCCCAGTACTGGTCGGCGGGCAGGAACAGGCGCTGGCAGATCTCCTGGTGGGCGAGCACCGCCGCGCCCTCGTTGAGGATCTTGGTGCGCAGCTGCGGCAGGAAGTAGCTCTGCTCGGAGTGGACGATCGAGATCACGTCGCGCTGCCAGTCCTCCAGGGCCCGGGCGTGATGCTCGATGAACCCGAGCAGATCCTCCTGCGGCTCCCGCGGGAAGCGGCGGCGCAGCCCGTCCCGCTCGGCGGTGACCCGCTCGCGGTCGGCGGCGACCTCCTCGGGGAACAGCGCGTCGTAGCGGCCCAGGCGGTGCTCGGGCTCCGGCACGGGCGCCTTGCGGATCAGGTGCGCCTGGGGCTGGTGGACGGCGATCGCGTGGCACGCGTCGAGGAAGTCCTCGACGCGCTCGCGGCCGTACGCGGCCATGTAGTCGGCGATCCGCTCGGCCGCGGACAGGACGCGGGGCATGATGTCGCGGTCGACCGCGCCGAGCCACCCGTTGGTCTCGAACACGAAGCCGTGGCCGAGGCAGTGGGCGATGACGAGGGTCTGCGCGACCAGGCTGTTGCCCTCCATCAGGTAGGCGTGCACCGGCCGGGTGTTGAAGATCAGCTCGTAGACGCGCCCCTGCCCCCGCTGGTAGCGCCCGTACTCCGCGTCGAACTGCGCGCCCCAGCGGGCGCTGGAGTAGCGCGCCGGCAGGCCGTTGGCCGCGGCGAAGTAGACCTCCTCGGGCCGGACGAGGTGGTAGACGACCTCGGGCACCTCGAGCCCGAGGTCCTCGACGGCGATCTCCCGGCAACGCTCGTCGACGCGCTGGAGGTCGGCCACCGTGTAGCCGGTCATCGGACCGCCGCCTCGACGTTCTCCTTGGCGAAGAACTTCTTGAGCGCGGGCCAGAGCTCCCGGTCGTCGTGGGCCTCGGCGAACACGAAGCCGTCCAGGCCCTGCGCCTCCTGCTCGTAGAAGGCGGAGAGCTGGTACGGGCCGCCGCGGTCCGGGTTGACCTCCAGGTATCCCACCAGCGAGCAGATCTGCGTGAGCTGGCGGACGAGGTCCAGGGTGCGCTGGTTGTCGGCGGTGAAGTTGTCGCCGTCGGAGACGTGCAGCACGTAGATGTTCCAGTCCTCCGCCGGGTAGCGGTCCCGCTGGATCTGCGTCACGGCCTGGAAGGCGGAGGACACCTTCGTCCCGCCCGACTCGACCCGGTTGAAGAACTCGTGCTCGGTGACCTCGCGCGCCTCGGTGGTGTGCGCGATGAACACCATCTCGGTCTGCTGGTAGCGGCGGCGCAAAAACTGCACGCACCAGTAGAAGAGCAGCCGGGCCATCCGCTTGCGCGTCGCGTCCATCGACCCCGACACATCCATCGCCAGGAAGATGACCGCCTTGTGCCAGGGCTTGGGGAGCTCCCGGTAGGACAGGTAGCGCAGATCGGGCTTCTCGATCCCCCCGAGATGCAGCCGGCCGCGCTTGGCGTTGCGGATCAGGTTCTCGCGCATGGTCGCCTTCTTGTCGAGCTGCGGGCCCTTGCGCGCGATGTCGTCGTAGACCGTCTGGGTGGCCTCGGCGTCGGCGGACGCCTTCGGCTTGACCCGCGGCAGCTCGAGCTCGGAGAACAGCAGCTCCTCGACGTCGTCCATGTCGAGCCAGACCTCGTAGAGCTCCTCCCCGGGCTCCGTGCCCGCCTCGCCGCGGCCCGGGGCCGGCCCGGCGGGACCGCTGACGTCGCCCGGGTTGCCGTCGCCCTGGCCGACGCCCTTGCCCTGGCCCCGATCGAGGATGAACTGCCAGCGCTTGGTGCCCTTGACCGGGACGCGGATCCGCTTCTCCGGGCCCGAGGCGATGATGTCCTCCTCGCCGATGCGCTCCTTCAGATGCTCGGTGATCTTCTTGCGCAGCCGCTCCCGGTGGTGCAGGGCGTCGCGCCGGCCGGAATCATGCGGGAGCCCTGAGTCGCCGACGACGGTCATCGGGTGCCTGACGTCCTCACCGGTTGAGCAGGTGGCCGACGTAGTCGAGCAGGTCCCTGGCCGACTGCTCGTTGTAGCCGCGCTCCTCCACCAGGATCGTCAGCACCTCGTTGAGGCGCTTGGCCTGCTCCTTGTCGGGGTTGGTCTTGGAGACCGTCACCTGCACGATGTCCTTGAGCTGGTCGAACAGGTACTCCTCGATCCCGGACGCCAGGACCGTGTCGGTCTGGTAGGTCAGCGGGCGCTCGCCCTTGCGCAGCGCGATCCCGATGCGCATCAGCACCCCCTGGCGGAAGGTGTCCTTGGCCGACTGCGGCACGACGGGCTTGACCTGCTCCTCGATGCTCCGCATCAGCTTCTCGTCGGGGTCGCGGTCCTCGTTGGTGATCGGGTCCTGGGTCTTGGTCCCCTGGCAGTAGGCCTCGATGTTGGTCAGGTAGTTCTCGAGCAGCCGCTGGGCGTGCTCGGCGAAGGCGGGGACGAACGCCTTGCGCACCTCGTCCTTCAGCTGCCGGTCGATCTCCTTGCGGGCGTCGACGACGAACGCGCGGAGCTGCTCGCGGGTCTCCTTCGGCGCCTCGAGGCGCTCGATGTACTCCGTCAGCGCGATCAGCGCCATGATCGGCGTCAGGTACTTGCCGGTGTGGTGCTCCTCGCTCGCCTTGCGCGCGGCGCCCGAGAGGATGTCGACGATCGCGCGCGGGCCGAGGCCGCTCATGCCCTCGTGCTCGGCGGCACGCTTGATCTCCGGGATCTGCGCGAGCTTCCAGTCGCCGACCTCCTCGCCGTCGTAGAGCTTCATCTTCTCGACGACGCCGAGGTTCTCGTGCTCGCGCATCCGCGAGAGCACCGACACCATCGCGGCGGCGCGCAGCGCGTAGGGGGCGATGTGCAGGTCGTGGCGCGTGCCCGCTCCGGTCAGGAGCTTGCGGTAGATCTTCTCCTCGTCGGAGACGCGCACGTTGTAGGGGACGGCGACGCTGACGAGGCGGTCCTTGAGCGCCTCGTTCTTCTGGTCGGCCATGAACGCCCGGAACTCGGCCTCGTTGGTGTGCGCGACGATGACCGTGTCGGAGTCGATGTAGCCGAACTTGGCGACCTTGAACTGCTTCTCCTGGGCCATGGTCAGGAACAGGTTGCGGAACTCCGCGGGGTTCTTGAAGAACTCGACCGCCTCGAACAGGCCGCGGTTGGACTTCGAGAACTCGCCGGCCCAGTCGAGCGCGAGCGGATGGGAGTCCGATCCGTGCGTCTCGATCGCCTTGAAGTCCAGGCCGCCGGTCAGCTGCTCCATGCTCATGGACTTCGGGTCGCCCGGCTCGAAGGTGCCGATGCCGACCCGGCCGGCTTCCGAGAACGCGATCCGCTCGATCGGGAACTGCAGGAAGTCACCGCCGAACTGGTGCTCCAGCGTCCACTGGCAGACCGGGCACAGCCCGCCCTGCACCGGCACCCCGGTGTGCTCCTGCGCCTGCGGGCGCAGCGCGTCGGGAATCAGGTGCAGCGGCTCCTCGTGCATCGGGCAGGCCTGGAGGGCGTACACGGCGCCCTCGTCGGTGGCGGTCCACTGCTCCAGGCCCCGCTTCAGCAGTCCGGCGACGGAGCTCTTGGCGCCGCCCGGAGGCCCCCACAACAGCAGGATGCGCCGGCGCGTCTCATGCCCCTGCGCAGCGGTCTCGAAGTAGCGGACCACGCGTTCGAGCGGCACGTCCAGCCCGAACAGCTCGGCGGAGAAGAAATTGTAGGACACCTCTCCGGCGTGCAGCCCGTCGGCGCTGCCGGCGGCGCTGACCATGTCGTAGATCCGTTCGTGCGCCGTCGCGGCGATCGTCGGTCGCTGCGCCACACGGTCGATGTACTCGTTCAGGGTGATGGCCTCGCCCTTTTGAGTCGGCCCCTGCTTGGCGGCTTCTGCCAGTGCCTGCTTGAACTCCATGTGGTTGTCCCTTCGCCTTGCCTTCGACCGGCCCGAGAACACGGACAAGTGATCCCCTAGGACGGTGACACCCGGTGAGCAACATTGCTCGGCCCGATGTCTGAACACAAGCGCGAACCGGTCGACATCGTGGCCGAACGGAACTCTTCGTCCGCTCAGAGCGGGTCCTGGCCGCGCTGTGCAGGGGGCCGGACCGGCGCGCGGCCTGCCAGAGTGCTGGGCATGGTGCGCCCCTCCACCGGGACGGCCGGAGCCGAGCCCGCAGCCGGGCGGCCGCGACCCACCCCCGATGACGCCTTCCGCCTGGCGCGGCGCCGGTGGCTGGCCCCCGCGCGGATCGACATGGGGGCGCTCGCCGACGAGTTGGGGGTCAATCGCGTGACGCTCTACCGCTGGGTGGGCTCGCGTGACGACCTGCTCGTCGAGGTCGTCTGGCAGCTCGCGGGCCGCAGCCTCGCGCAGGCCGACGACGAGGCGCGGGCGCGGGGCGCGAGCGGCGCGGAGCGCATCGTCGCGACGGTCACGGGCTTTCTGGAGATCGTCATCGCCTCGCCGGGCCTGCAGCGCTGGCTCGCCGAGGAGGGCGAGCACGCGATGCGCCTGCTCACCCGCCACGACACGCGCTTCCAGCCGCGGCTCATCGACGCGATCCATGAGCTGCTGCGCGAGGAGGACGACGCCGGGCGCCTGGCCCTCGGCGTCGAGGTCGACCTCCACGAGGTGGCCTACGTCATCGTCCGCCTGATCGAGTCCTACACCTACCTCGACCTGATCACCGGGGAGCGGCCCGACGCGCGTCGCGCCGAGCCGATCCTCCGGCTCCTGCTGCGCTGATCTCAGGCGGTGGCCGGCTCGGCGGGGGCGGGTTCGGCCGGCTGCTCGACGGCGCGGTCCGCGGTCGCGCCCTTGGGCGCGTGGGACACCAGGACGGGCACGGGACTGTGGTGCAGCACGGCCTGGGAGACGCTCCCGAGCAGCGCGCCGCGCAGGCGCCCGCGCCCGCGTGAGCCCATGACGATCAGGTCGTGGTCGCCGTCCACGGCCGCCTTGATGATCTGGCGGTCCGGGATGCCCTCGGTCAATCGGGTGGTCAGCCCGACGTCGTCGGGGACGCGGTCGGCCGCCTCGCGGAGGATGGTCTGCGAGGCCTGCTCGAGCGCCTGGGCGCACTGGGCGACGTCGGCGGTGAACGCGACCATCGGCGACATCGGCGGGATCACGGTCAGCACGGTCAGGCGCGCGTGCTGGTCGCGCGTGAGGGCGATCGCGTGCCCGAGGGCGCGATGCGCGTCGGCAGAGCCGTCGACCGCCACGAGGATATTGCGGAACACGCTCATCGGCGCTCCTGTGTCTCATGTGGAGGGGTTCCTCCACTTCACTGAGATGAGTCTACCATGAGAGTGGAGGGCGCTCTCCACTTTCGGCGGTACGATGCCCCTCGTGCCGGCCCCGCAGACACCCGACCGTCCCCTCAGAGCCGACGCCCGGCGCAACCGCGACCGGATCCTCGATGCCGCGCGCCTGGCGTTCGCGGAGCAGGGGCTCGACGTCGCCAACGAGGAGATCGCCCGCCGCGCGGGGGTGGGCGCGGGCACGCTGTACCGCCGCTTCCCGACCAAGCAGGCGCTGATCAACGCGCTCTTCGAGCAGCGCCTGGACGAGCTCGAGCCCGTCTTCCGGCGCGCCCTCGCGGCCGACGACGGCTGGGCGGGCCTCGTGGACCTGCTGCAGGCCGCGGTGGCCCTGTCGGCCCGCGACCAGGGCTTTCTCGAGACGCTCGCCTACGAGCTCGGCCCCGAGGTGCCGGCGCACCTCTTCGACCGCCTCTTCGGGCCGATGGCCGAGCTGCTGGCCCGCGCCCAGGCCGCCGGCGACGCCCGGCCCGATCTGGTCCCCGACGACCTCCCCGTGCTCCTGCACATGGCCGGCCGCTCGACCGGGCGGCGCCTCGACGGGCGCGCGATGGGGCCCGAGGAGTGGCCGCGCTACGTCGGGATGCTGCTCGACGGGCTGCGCGCCTGCTAGGCGCCGCTCGCCCGCGCGTCCGCCGGCGTGAGCCCTTGGAAGGCGTCGAGCGCGGCCGGGTCGGCCAGCGCGTCGCGCGCCGCCGCCTTGTCGGGCGGCGTGCCCATCAGGATCCGCTTGACCGGGATCTCGAGCACCTTGCCGCTCAGCGTGCGCGGCACCGCGGCGACCTGCCGGACCTCGCTGGGCACGTGGCGCGGCGAGCAGTCCTCGCGCACGCGCCGGGCGATCCGCCGGACGAGGTCGTCGTCGAGCACGGCGCCCTCGCGCAGCACGACGAACAGCGGCATCCAGTTCTCCTCGCCCGGGCGCGGCACGTCGACGACGAGCGCGTCGACCACCTCGTCCAGCGCGAGCACCGCGCGGTAGATCTCGCTCGTCCCCATGCGGACCCCGCCGCGGTTGATCGTCGAGTCGCTGCGCCCGGAGATGACCGCCGTCCCGCGGTCGGTGATCTCGATCCAGTCCCCGTGGCGCCAGATCCCGGGGTAGACGTCGAAGTAGCTCTCGCGGTAGCGCTCGCCGTCGGCGTCGCCCCAGAACCCGACGGGCATCGACGGCATCGGCTGCGTGATCACGAGCTCGCCCACCTCGCCGACGTGCGGGTGCCCCTCGGCGTCCCATGACTCGACCGACGCGCCCAGCGCGCGGGCCTGGAGCTCGCCCTGGTGGACGGGGAGCGTCGGCACCCCGCCGACGAAGGCGGTGCAGACGTCGGTCCCACCGCTCGTCGAGAAGAGCCACGTGTCCGCGCCGAGCTGGTCGTAGACCCATGCGAACCCCTCGGGGGACAGCGGCGAGCCCGTCGACCCCACCGACCGCAGCGCCGACAGGTCGCGCCCCTCGCCCGGCACGAGGCCGGCCTTCTCGCACGAGGCGAGGTAGCTCGCGCTCGTCCCGAAGCAGGTGATGCCGGCCTCCTCGGCGAGGTCCCACAGCACGCCGAGGTCCGGGTGGCCGGGGTTGCCGTCGAAGAGGACGATCGACGCCTCGGTCAGCAGCACGCCGACGAGGAAGTTCCACATCATCCAGCCCGTGGTCGTGAACCACAGGACGCGGTCGTCCTCCTGCGCGTCGAGGTGCAGGTGCTGCTTCTTGAGCTGCTCGAGCAGGATGCCGCCATGCCCGTGGACGATCGGCTTCGGCAGCCCGGTCGTCCCGGACGAGAACAGGACCCAGAGCGGGTGGTCGAAGGCGACCGGGACGGGCTCGGCGACGGCCTCGCCGGAGGGCGCGAGGTCGCTCCATGCAGTCGCCTCCGCGACGGGGCCCGCGCCGAGGTGGCCGATGAGCACCGTCGCCTCGAGCGTGGGCAGCGCCTCCTGCAGCTTCGCGACGACGTCGCGCCGGTCGAAGTCCTTGCCGCCGTAGCGATAGCCGTCCACGCAGAGCAGCACCTTCGGCTCGATCTGCGCGAAGCGGTCCACGACCGCCCGCGCCCCGAAATCGGGCGAGCACGAGGACCAGATCGCGCCGAGGCTCGCGGAGGCCAGGAAGCCGACGATCGCCTCCGGGATGTTCGGCACGTAGGCCACGACGCGGTCGCCCTCGCCGACGCCGAGCGCGCGCAGGCCGCCGGCGACGCGCTCGACCTCCGCGCGCAGCTCGCCCCACGTGACCTCCGCCAGGGCGCCGAGCTCGCCCGCGTGGCGGATCGCGACGCGGGCGGGGTCACGCTCGCGCAGGACGTGCGCGGCGTAGTTCAGGCGCGCCCCGGGGAACCACTGCGCGCCGGGCATCTCGCGCGAGCCGAGCACGCGCTCGTAGGGCGTCGCGGCCTGCACGTCGTAGTACTCCCAGATCGCCGCCCAGAAGGCCTCGATGTCGTCGACCGACCACTGCCACAGGGCCGGGTAGTCGGGCAGGTCGAGCCCACGGGTCTCCTCGAGCCAGCGCGCGAAGGCCGTGATGGCCGCGCGGTCGATGCGCTCCGGGGAGGGCTGCCAGAGCACGGGCGGGACGGCGGACGGCGGCACGCCTGACATCTTCGCGCACCGCGTCGCACCGCGCAGCCGCACGCGGCACCGGCGGGCACCGACGTGGCGCGGGCGTAGCATGCGCGAGGTGAGCGCAGCGCGGCGCGCGACCGAGGACGACCTTCCCGACGCCGCGGGCGCGCTGGCCGACGCCTTCCGCGGCGACGCCTGGATGCACTGGGTGGTCGACGCGGAGGACCACCCGCGCCGGGTGCGCGCGCTCTACGCGCTGCTGCTCGGCGAGCTGGTGCTGCCCTTCGGCGAGCTGTGGATGACCACGGACGGCCAGGCCGCGGCCTCGTGGACCGACAGCACCCGCGCCCCGGACCCCGACGCCCTGGCGAGGGTGGCCGTGCGCGCCGGGACGCTGGCCGGGGCCTGCGCCGCGCGGGCCGCCTGGGCCGATGCCGCGGTGGCCGAGCACCACCCCGACGACGCCCACTGGTACCTGGGGGCCGTGGGCGTGCGGCCGGGGCACCAGGGCGCCGGCCGGGGGACGCTGGTGCTCGAGCCGGTGCTCGAGCGCTGCGACCGCGACGGCCGCCTGGCCGTGCTCGAGACGTCGTCCGCGCGGTCCGTGCCCTTCTACGAGCGCCTCGGCTTCGGCGTCCACGCCGAGCTCGACGCGCCCGGCGGCGGCCCCCACCTCTGGCTCATGCGGCGGCCATGCCAGGGCTGAGGGTCCTCGTCACCGGCAGCTCGCGGGGGATCGGAGCCGCGTGCGCGCAGGCGTTCGCCGCCCGCGGCGACCGCGTCGCCGTCCACTACGCCACCGGTCGCGACGCCGCCGAGGCCGTGCGGGCCGCCCTGCCCGGCGAGGGCCACGCTGTGGTCGGCGGCGACCTCGCCGACCCCGAGCAGGTCCGCGGCTTCGTCGACGCGGCGGCGCAGGCGCTCGGTGGGCTCGACGTGCTCGTCAACAACGCCGCGGTCTTCGAGGCCCACCCGGCGGGGTCGACCGACTACGCGGCCTGGCAGGCGGCCTGGGAGCGGACGCTGGCGATCAACCTCCTCGGCGCCGCCAACGCCACGTTCTGCGCGCTGGCCCACTTCCGCAGCGGCGGTGGCGGGCGCGTCGTCAACGTCTCCTCGCGCGGCGCCTTCCGCGGCGAGCCCGACACCCCCGCCTATGGCGCGAGCAAGGCCGGGCTCAACGCGATGGGCCAGTCCCTCGCCGTCGCGCTCGCCGGCGACGGCGTCGCGGTGATGACCGTCGCCCCTGGCTTCGTGGAGACCGACATGGCGGCCGAGCTGCTCGCCGGACCGCAGGGGGACGCCATCCGCGCGCAGAGCCCCTTCGGCCGCGTCGCCCGCCCCGAGGAGGTCGCCGCGACGGTCGTCCACCTCGCCGCGGAGGCGCCCGAGTTCCTGTCGGGCTGCGTCGTCGACGTCAACGGCGCGTCCTACCTGCGGACCTGAGCCCCGGCCGTCTCAGAAGGCCAGGCCGAGCGGCGCCTCGAGCCGCGCGCGGATCGTGGCCAGGAACTCCGCGGCGTCGGCGCCGTAGAGGATGCGGTGGTCGCAGGCGAGGGTGACGGTCATGACCTGGCGCGTCACGAGCTCGCCGTCCCGGACGGCCGGGCGCTCGGCGAGCGCGCCGACCGCGAGGATCGCGGCCTGGGGCGGGTTCACGACGGCCGTGAAGTGCGTCACGCCGTACATGCCGAGGTTGGAGACCGTGAAGGTCCCCGACGACAGCTCGGGCGGCGTCACCTGGCCGTCGCGCACGCGCTCGGCCAGGGCGCGGGTGTCGCGGGCGATCCGGCCGAGGCTCTTGGAGTCCGCGTCGAAGACGGTGGGCACAACGAGCGCGTCCTGCGCGGCGACGGCCACGCCGACGTTGACGCGCGAGTAGAGCTCGAAGCGGCCGTCCTTGTAGGACGCGTTGGCGCGCGGATGCGCGCGCAGGGCCAGCGCGGCGGCCTTGACGACCATGTCGTTGTAGGAAGGAACCGGGTCGCCCTCGCCGGCGGCGGCCTTCAGCTGGGCCCGCAGTGCCACCGCGTCGGTCATGTCGACGTCGGTGGTGAGCGTGAAGTCCGGGATCGTCGCCCGCGACTCGGCCATCCGTCGCGCCACGAGCTGCTGGGTGCGCGTGAGCTCCTGGACGGTGACCTCGCCGCGGCCGGACGCGCCGTCGCCGCGCGCCGCGGTGGGCGCCGGCGGGGCCGCGGCGGGCTCGGGCGCCGGAGCGGGGGCCGGAGCGGGGGCCGGCGCCGTCGCGGGCCCGGCGGCCGGGGCCTGCACCGCGGCCTCGACGTCGGCCTTGACGATGCGCCCGCCCGGGCCGGTGCCGATCAGCTCGGCCAGGTCGAGCCCGGCTCCGGCGGCCAGCCGGCGTGCGACCGGCGATGCCTTGACCCGCGCGCCCGTCTGGTGCGAGCCGTTGCCGGAGGTGGGGGTCGCGGCGGCGGGCTCGGCGTCGGGCGCGGGCGGCGCCGCGGGCTGCTCGCCGGGGGCGGCGGGCTGCGGGGCCGCGGCGGGAGGCGCGCCGTCGCCCCCGGCGTCGCCGCCGATGCGCGCGATGAGCGCGCCGATGGCCAGCGTGTCGCCTTCGGCCGCCACGAGGTGCAGCGGCCCGTCGGCGTCGGCCTCGAAGGCCATCGTGGCCTTGTCGGTCTCGATCTCCGCGATCTCCTGTCCGCGGCGCACCTCGGCGCCGTCGTCCACGAGCCACTTCAGGATCGTGCCCTCCTCCATGGAGTCCGACAGGCGCGGCATGACGATGTCCTGGGCCTGGACGCTCATCGCGCCACCCCCAGGCTGCGCAGGACGGCGCCGATGATGCGCCCCTCGCCCGGCATCGCCGCGAGCTCGAGGCCCTTGGCGTAGGGGAGGGGGACCTCGGCCATGCCGACGCGCTCGACGGGGGCGTCGAGGTCGTCGAAGCAGGCGTGCTGGATGCGCGCCGCCAGCTCGGCCGACACGCCGTAGGAGGGCCAGCCCTCCTCGACGCAGACCGCGTGGTTGGTCTTCGCCACGGACGCGGCGACGGTCTCGACGTCGAGCGGCCGCAGGGACCGCAGGTCGACGACCTCGGCGGAGATCCCGTGCTGCTCGGCGAGCTCGGCGGCCGCCCGCAGCGCGCGCACGGTGGCGAACGAGTGGGCGACGAGCGTCACGTCGCTGCCCTCGCGTGCCACGGCCGCGCGGCCGATCGGCACCACGAAGCCGGGGTCGAGCGGGACCTCGCCCTTCTCCTTGTAGATCGGCAGGTTCTCCAGGACCAGCACCGGGTCATCATCTCTGATGGCCGCCTTCAGCAGGCCCTTGGCATCGGCGGGGGTGGCCGGGGCGACGACCTTCAGCCCGGGCGTCCCGGCGAACCACCCGTCGAAGGACTGCGAGTGCTGCGCGGTGAGCTGGTTGCCCGCGCCGTTCGGCGTGCGGATGACGAGCGGGCAGCGCACCTCACCGCCGAACATCGCGCCGATCTTCGCCGCGTGGTTGATCACCTGGTCCATGGCGACCAGGAGGAAGTTCAGGGTCATGATCTCGACGACGGGCCGCTCGCCGAGCATCGCGGCGCCGACGCCCGCGCCGACGAAGCCCTCCTCGGAGATCGGCGTGTCGCGGACGCGGTCGGCCCCGAACTCGCCGAGCAGCCCGGCGGTGACCTTGTAGGCGCCCTCGAAGACGCCGACCTCCTCGCCCATGACGAAGACGCGCTCGTCGCGGGCGAGCTCCTCCTGCAGCGCGAGGCGCAGCGCCTCGCGGTAGGTCATGACCTTCGTGCCGGTGACCGCACCGGGGGTGGCGACGGCGCTCATGCCCCGAGCCCCGCGTCGAAGGTGAGCTCCGCTTCGCCGAACGCGCTGCCCGGCCGCATGCGGGCGAACTGCTCCTGGCTGCCCGCGGCGTGCATGCCGTAGGCGAGCTGCGCGACGTCCGGCTCCGGGGACTCGAGGGCGAAGCGCACGGCGGCGGCGACGCGCTCGTCGGCGTCGCGGTCGATCGCGTCGAGCTCGTCCTCGGTCACGCCCTCGCCGCGCAGGCGGGTCCGCACGCGGGTGAGCGGGTCGTGCGCCTGGTGCTCGAGGATCTCGTCCTTGGTCCGGTAGGCGAGCCCGGCGTCGGCGACCGAGTGCCCGCGGTAGCGGTAGGTCAGCGCCTCCAGCACGGCGGGACGGCGCTCCTGGCGGGCCTGGGTCAGCAGGCGCTCGGTCGCTTCGATGACCGCCTCGACGTCGTCGCCGTCCACGCGCTCGCCGGCCATCCGGTAGGCCGCGGCGCGCTTGTAGAGCTCGGGCTCGGCGGAGGCCCGCTCCACCGAGGTCCCCATCCCGTAGTGGTTGTTGACCACGAGGAAGACGACGGGCAGGTCCCACAGCGCGGCGAGGTTGAGCGACTCGTGCCAGGCGCCCATGTTCACCGCGCCGTCGCCGAGCTCGCAGAGCACGGCCTGCGGGCGGCCCTGGCGGACCAGCGCGAGGGCGAGGCCCGTCGCCACGGGCAGCTGGCCGGCGACGATGCCCCAACCGCCGTAGTAGCCGCGGTCGACGTCGAGCAGGTGCATGGAGCCGCCGCGCCCGTGGGCGCAGCCGTCGCGGCGGCCGAAGAGCTCGGCCATGACCGCCTCCGGCGAGACGCCGCGGGCCAGCGCGAAGCCGTGGCTGCGGTAGCCCGTCACGAGCAGGTCCTCGGCCTGCAGGGCGTGCATCGTGCCGACGGTGGTGGCCTCCTGGCCGGAGGACAGGTGGCAGTAGCCGCCGATGCGGGCGGCCTTGTACTGGCGCTCGGCCTCGGTCTCGAAGACGCGGCCGAGGACCATCTGCTCGTAGAGGGGACGGAGGGCGGGAGGGGAGGCCACGGCGGCCATGTCAGGTCTCCTCGAAGTAGTCGGGGTGTGCGGCCTGGATTGCCGGAAGGCTGGACAGGACCATGCGGAGGTGGTGGCGCAGCGCGGCCTCGGCGGCGTCGGGATCGCGCTCGGCCACGGCGGCGACGACGGTGCGGTGCTCGGCCACCATCTGGCCGAGGTAGCCCGGCTCGGGGAGGCTGAGGCGCCGCACGCGGTCGAGATGGCCGTTGGCGCGGCGGGACAGGTCCCAGGCGATGCCGTGGCCGCTGAGGCCGCAGAGGGTCTGGTGCAGCACGTCGTCGAGCCGGTCGAACGCGGAGGCGTCGTGCTCCTCCTCCGCGCGTGCCTGGGCATCGAGGTTCGCGTGGAGGGCCACGAGGTCGGCGTCCTGCGCCCGCTCGGCGGCCAGGCGGATCGCGCTGCACTCGAGCGCCTCGCGGATGAAGTGCGCGTCGCCGACACCGCCGGTGCTGATGAGCGTGACGAACGTCCCGAGCTGGGGCGCGATGACGATCAGGCGCTCGTCGCGCAGGCGGACGAGCGCCTCGCGGATCGGGGTCCGGCTGACGCCGAGGCGCTCGCCGAGCTCGTTCTCCGACAGCCGGCGGCCCGGCTCGAGCTCGGCCGAGACGATGGCCTCGCGCAGGACGGCGTAGACCCGCTCGCGCGCGGAGGCGCCCGACGTCCGCTCGCTGAGGGGGATCCGGAGGGTCACGGGCCACTAGTATACAAGTGCAGCACAGCCTGTCAAAACCCTCCTGGACCCCGCTCAACGGGCGTCAGACCTCGCCGGCGTCGTCCTCGCCGCGGCGCAGCACCAGCCGCGACAGCACGACCTGTGACCGCGTCCGCACCACGGCCCCGTCGCGCTGCAGATCGATGATCAGGCGCTCGAGGTCGGCGTTGTCGCGCGTCCGCACCCGCGCGATCGCGTCCGCCTCGCCGGTGACGCTCCACGCCTCCACGACCTCGGGGCGGGCGCGCAGGGAGGCCGCGACCTCGGCGAGCTGGATCCCGGTCCCGTAGAAGAGCTCGACCAGCGCCTCCGTCGCGTAGCCCAGCGCCGCGTGGTCGACCACCGCGGTGAAGCCGCGCAGGGTGCCGTCGGAGCGCAGGCGGTCCACCCGGCGCTTGACCGCCGGCGCAGACAGCGAGACGCGGCGCGCGACGTCGTCGTAGGTGCGGCGCGCGTCGTCGGTCAGCAGCGCAAGGATCTTGCGATCCGTGTCGTCCATGCGATGGATTCTTGCGCAGATCCGATGCGGATCGGCATTGAGGTGGCACAACAGGGCCCTTAGCCTTGGCCCCATGCCCGCCACCGGACCTGCCCCCATCGCGCGCGTGCTCTTCGACGAGGCCCACGGAGAGGCCTGGACGATCCGCCCTGCGGCCGCCGCGGCGCTGCAGCCCAGCCACCCCGAGGACTCCTCCTACGCGCAGGCGGCCGAGGCTCTCGCGGAGCGTGACTTCACCGTCGCGGCGCACACCGACGGCGCCCTGACGCCCGAGGTGCTGCGGCAGGCGGACGTGCTGGTGATCGCCCACCCGTCGGAGGCCAAGTGGGAGCGTGCGCTGCCCGGCACGCCGCTGCTCTCCGAGGCCGAGCTCGACGCCGTGCAGGCCTGGGTCGCCGCCGGTGGCGGGTTGATCGTGCTGGGGGAGACCGAGCAGGACAAGTACGGCAACAACCTCAACGCGCTGCTCGGCCGCTTCGGCCTCGAGGTCGCGCACGGGACGGTCTACGACTACGCCCACCAGCACGGCTCGCCGACCTGGGTCCTGGCCGAGCGCGCCGCCGGCCGCCCCGTCGCCGGCGCGGACCTGCTGGCCCGCGTGGAGCAGGCGTGCTGCTACCGCGCGGGCACGCTGACGCTGCACAACGGCGCCACGACCCTGCTGCGCACCTCGGCCGAGGCGGACCCCGCGCGGGCGCCGCTCATGGCCGCCACGACGCACGGCGAGGGCCGCGTCCTGGCGCTCGCCGACTCCGACCTGTTCGGCGACGACTGCCTGGGCGAGCTCGACCACCGCGCGCTGTGGGTCGACGCGGTCTACTGGGCCGCCCATGCCGCGTTCGCCCGCTCGACGGCTCCCGCGGGCGATCCGGGCGTGCTCGCCGACCCGCACTGGCAGGCCCTCAAGGGCGAGGTCGACAGCCTCCGCGTGCTGCAGGAGCCCGACGGCTCGGTGGACCTCGGCCGGCACGAGGCCGCGGGCCTGCGCGCGCGGGTGGACCGCATCGCCGCGGCCGTCGAGGCGCTGGCGCCGCGCTTCGCCCACCAGGAGGCCTACCTCCGCGCGACGGTCGAGGACCTGCACGCGTGGGCCGACGACGGCTTCGTGCGGCCGGACTTCACCTCCGCGCAGGAGGCCTTCCGCCCGGACCAGCGCCGCGAGGACGGCATCGAGCACCTCGTCCTGTTCCCGATGTACACGCAGAACGGCTCGCGGGACACCCGCTTCGAGGCGCTCGTGGTGCGCGTCCCGTGGCCCGAGTGGCTGGCCGCGCTGGAGCGCGACCGCTACGACAACGCGAAGTTCGTCCCGGTCACCTTCGTGGACCGCACCGCGGGCTACGACTCGGAGTGCGCCACGCTGTTCCCCGAGACCTTCGCGGTCCGCGGGAGGCCCGAGAACCACTTCGGCGGCATCTTCTGCGACCGGGAGGCCGAGCGCTTCCGGCGCGTGGTCGGCGAGGCGGCGGAGCTGCTCGGGCTCAACCTGCCTGCGGACGCCGCAGCGCTGCTCGCCTCGCCCGCGCTGTCGCAGGACGCCTACGTGCTGTGGGACCTCGTGCACGACCGCGCGCACTCGCGCGGCGACCTGCCGTTCGACCCGTTCATGATCCGCCAGCGGATGCCGTACTGGATGTACTCCCTGGAGGAGCTGCGCTGCGATCTCACGGCGTACTCGGAGGCCGTCGCGCTGGAGGGTGCGGGCCTGGCCTTCGCCCGCCACGTGCAGTACGCGATCCTCTTCGACCGGCTGTTCCGCTTCCCGGTGACCGGCTCGCGGGTGCGCAACTACGACGGGCTGGGCGGGCAGCTGCTCTTCGCCTGGCTGCACGGCCGCGGCATCGTCCGCTGGACGGACAACAAGCTGTGGATCGACTGGAAGCACGTCGCCGAGGGCGTCATCGCGCTGCGCGAGGAGGTCGAGGCGCTGTACCGCACCGGCATCGACCTGCCCAAGGTCGCCTACTGGATGCGCGCCCACGAGTTCGTGTCGCGCCACGTGGCGCCGAGCGTCGCGTCGGTCTGGGCGGGCGGCGCGCCGGGCCTGGTCACCGAGCCCGAGCCCAAGCGCTGGATCGACGCCGTGCAGGACGACGAGTTCCCGCTGAGCGTCTTCTACACGTCCCTGCAGCAGAAGCTCGAGCCGGTCGTCCTCGCCGGCAGCGCGGCATGAGCGGCGTCCTGGCCGGCCGCGTGGTGGCCGTGGCCGGCGCCACGGGCGGGCTGGGCCCGAGCGTCGCCCACGCCCTGGCGGAGGCCGGGGCCCTCGTCGCGCTCACCGACCGCGACCAGGGCGCGCTGACCACGCTCGCCGGCGAGTGCGGGCTGCCGGACGACCGGGTCGACGCACGGGTGGTGGACCTGCTCGACGAGGGCGCGGCGCGGGGCTGGGCGGAGCACCTGGTCGGGCGCTTCGGCCGCGTCGACGCGTTGCTGCACCTCGTCGGGGGCTGGCGCGGCGGCACGCCGCTGGAGGAGGCGCCGCTCGACGACTGGGCGCTGCTCCACGACCTGCTCATCCGCACCGTCCAGCACACCAGCCGCGCGTTCTCCGCACCGCTGCGCGCGAGCGGCAGTGGCCGCTTCGCGCTCGTGTCGAGCAAGCAGGCGCAGGCGCCCACCCACGACAACGCCGCCTACGCCGCGGCCAAGGCGGCGGCCGAGGCATGGACGCTGGCGCTGGCCGACGGGTTCACCGGCACGGGCGCGACCGCCAACGTGGTCGTGGTCAACGCGATCGCGACGCCGGCGATGCTGGAGGGCAAGGCGCCGGACGCCTTCCCGACGTTCACCCGCGCCGCCGAGCTGGCCGCCGCGCTGGTGTGGATCAGCTCCGAGGCCTCGGGCGCGATGAACGGGCAGCGACTCGCGCTCCACGGCTCCGGCGTCCGGGGCTGACGGGCGCCCGCGCCGAATAGCCTGGTCGCGTGACCGCCTTCGCCTCCGACAACTACGCGCCCGCCCACCCCGACGTGCTCGCCGCGGTCGTCGCGGCCAACGAGGGGCACGCCGGCTCCTACGGCGCCGACCCATGGACCGCGCGCGCCGTCGAGCGACTCCGCGGGCACCTCGGCGCGCAGGCCGAGGTCTTCCTCGTCTTCAACGGCACGGCGGCCAACGTTCTCTGCATCCAGGCACTGCTGCGGCCCTACGAGGCCGTCATCTGCGCCGAGTCCGCCCACATCGCGGTCGACGAGGGCGGGGCGCCCGAGCGCATCCTCGGCTCCAAGCTGATCGCCGTCCCGACCCCCGACGGCAAGCTGACGCCGGAGCTGGTGGAGCAGCGCATCGTCCGGCTCGGCGACGAGCACGCCGTGCAGCCCAAGGTCGTGTCGATCGCGCAGACCACCGAGCTCGGCACGCGCTACGAGCTCGACGAGGTCCGCGCGCTGGCCGACCTGGCCCACGCGCGCGGGCTGCTGCTGCACGTCGACGGGGCGCGCATCGCCAACGCCGCGGCCGCGCTCGGCGCCGACCTGCGCGAGGCGACGGCCGACCTCGGGGTCGACGCGCTGTCGCTCGGCGCCACGAAGAACGGCGCGCTCGGCGCCGAGGCCGTCGTGCTGTTCGACCCCGCGCACGCCGTCGGCTTCCCGTGGTGGCGCAAGCAGACCATGCAGCTCGCGTCGAAGATGCGCTACGCGGCCGCCCAGCTGGACGCGCTCTTCGCCGGCGACCTGTGGCTGCGCAACGCCGCGCACGCCAACGCGATGGCCCAGCGCCTGGCCGCCGCGGTGGCCGACGCCCCCGGCGTGCGGATCGTGCGGCCGGTGCAGGCCAACGCCGTCTTCGCCGTGCTCGCGCCCGAGGTGACCGAACGCCTGCAGGGGCGCTTCGCCTTCTACGTCTGGGATGAGGCGACGGGCGAGGTGCGCTGGATGTGCTCGTGGGACACGACGGAGGCCGACGTGGACGCTTTCGCCGCCGCGGTGGCCGAGGAGGCCGCCGGGCTCGCGCGCCGGTAGCGTCCGGCTGCGTGACCGAGATCCGCCTCGAGCGCCGCGACGGCGTCGCCCTGCTCACCCTCGACGCGCCGGCGCGACGCAACGCGCTCACCGTCGACATGGCCCGGGCGCTTGCCGCGGCGTGCGACGAGATCGACGCCGACCGTGGGGTCGGGGCGGTGGTGGTCCAGGGGGCGGGCGGCTACTTCTGCGCCGGCGGCGCCCGCGACGCGCTGAGCGCCGCGGGCCGCGACCCCGCGCACCCCGACGCCTTCGACGGCCTGACCGCGATCTACCGCGCCTTCCAGCGCGTCGGGCAGCTCGAGCCGCCGACGGTCTCGGCGGTCCGCGGCGGCGCGGTCGGCGCCGGGATGAACCTCCTCCTCGCCACCGACCTGCGCGTGGTGGCGCGCGACGCCCGGCTCGCGTCGGGCTTCCTGCCGATCGGGCTGCACCCGGGCGGCGGGCACGGGGCGCTGCTCGGGCGCACGGGCGTCCGCGAGGCCGCCGCGGCGCTGACCCTCTTCGGGGCGCCGATCGACGGCGCGCGCGCCGCAGAGCTCGGGTTGGCCTGGGCCGCGGTGGACGACGGTGAGGTGGAGGCGGCCGCCTTCGCGCTCGCGGCGGTCCCGGGCGCCGACCCGGAGCTGGCGCGCCGGACGGCGAGCTCGCTGCGCGCGGAGCTCGGGCCGCCCGGGCTGCCGTGGCCCGCGGCGCTCGAGCTCGAGCGTGCCGCCCAGATGTGGTCGATGCGGCGCAAGGACCTCGCGGGCGGCTGAGAACGCCGACGCCGTCGCGCAGAGCGCTCCGGCGTCGGTCGGGAGTTCCGCGATCCGGCTGCGCCGGATGGGGAACTCCCGGCCCCGCTCGGTGGCCCCTCAGTCCTCCTCGTCCGGGACCTCGATCAGCTCGACGGCGTCGAGGCTGCGGCCGTTGAGCACCACGACCGCGTTCGCGCGCGGCTGGTCGGGCACGTCGTAGCCGATGACCACGCAGCCGTCGCTGCCGATCACCTCGGCCAGCGACTTCGTGACCTCGCCGGCCTCCTCGCCTCTGGGCAGGCGGTACTGCCGGTCGTGGGGCACGATCCGCAGGAAGAGGGCCATGCGTGCATCAGTAGGCCAGCCGCCGACGCCGCCAACGGCGTCGGGCTGCGCCCTCCGCCGTCGGTCGGGAGTTCCGCGATCCGGCTGCGCCGGATGGGGAACTCCCGGCGCTCTCCCGCGTGGAGTCCGATCCGGCTGCGCCGGATGGGGAACTCCCAGTGCTCTCCCGCGTGGAGCCCGATCCGGCTGCGCCGGAGGGGAACTCCCCGCGCTCTCCCGCGTGCAGCGGCGCGCTAGGCCGCGTAGCGCTTGGCCGCCCGCTCCCGCGCCTTCGCCGCCTCCGTCTCGCGGTCCTTGGCGGGGGCGGTGGTCACGAGCTCGGCCAGCAGGCGCTCCGAGGCGGCGGTGACCGCCTCGACGGCGCGCTCGAAGGCCGCCTCGTTGGCCCGCGAAGGCCGGGTGGCGCCGCTGATCTTCCGCACGTACTGCAGCGCGGCGGCGCGCACCTCCTCCTCGCTCGCCGGGGGCTCGAAGTTGTGCAGCGTCCTGATGTTCCGGCACATGCGGTCAGGGTATCGAGCGCCAGCACGTGCTCGTGGGACGGGCGCGCCGACGGCGTCGGGCAGAGCCCTCCGCCGTCGGTCGGGAGTTCCGCGATCCGGCTGCGCCGGATGAGGAACTCCCAGCGGACCGGTCCCCCAATACCCTGGCGACGTGCCGGACCTCCGCGCCTACACGACCCTGCGCCTCGGCGGCCCCGCCGGGCGCTTCGTCGAGGCCACGACGCAGGACGAGGTCGTCGCCGCCGTGCAGGAGGGCGATGCCGCGGGGGAGCCGCTGCTCGTCCTGGCCGGCGGCTCCAACGTCGTGGTCGCCGACGCCGGGTTCCCGGGCACCGTCGTCCACATCCGCACGCAGGGCACGCGCCGCGTGGATGGGGGCGGCAAGGCCGTGCTGACCGTGCAGGCCGGCGAGCCGTGGGACCCCCTGGTGGCCCGCTGCGTGCAGGACGGGCTGGCCGGGGTGGAGTGCCTGAGCGGCATCCCGGGGTCCGTCGGCGCCACGCCGATCCAGAACGTCGGGGCCTACGGCCAGGACGTCGCCGAGACCGTGGTCGCCGTGCGCGCCTACGACCGCGCCGCCCGCGAGCTCGTCGACCTCGACGCCGCCGCCTGTGGCTTCGCCTACCGCTCGAGCGCGTTCAAGGCGCAGCCCGGGCGCTGGGTCGTCCTCGAGGTGACCTTCGCGCTCGACCGCTCGGCCGCCTCGCGCCCGATCCGCTACGTCGAGCTCGCCCGGGCGCTCGGCGTCCCGATCGGCGGCTCCGCGCCGCTCGGAGCCGTGCGCGACGCCGTGCTCGGCCTACGGCGCGCGAAGGGCATGGTGCTCGATCCGTCCGATCCGGACACGACGAGCGCGGGCTCGTTCTTCACGAACCCGATCCTCGAGCCGGACGGCTTCGCGGCCCTCGAGCGGCGGGTCGGCGAGCAGCTCGGCGAGGACGCGCGGCTGCCCCGCTTCCCGGAGCTGGACGGCCGCGTCAAGACCTCCGCGGCGTGGCTCATCGAGCGCGCCGGCTTCGCGCGCGGGCACGGCGACCCGGCGACCGTCGCCATCTCCGGCAAGCACTCCCTCGCCCTGACCAACCGCGGCGGCGGCACGACGGCGCAGCTCGTCGCGCTGGCCCGCGAGATCGCCGGCGGGGTCCACGACCGCTTCGGCGTGCGGCTGGTCCCGGAGCCCGTCTTCGTCGGGCACGCCTGGGACGGTCTTCCGCCCGCCCCCGTGCTCGACGATCCGGCGCGCTCGGCGTAAGCTCGGAGGGACCGATCGCAAGGGAGCTCCCGTGGCCTACAAGTCGCACGTGCTCGTCGTCGCCAACCTCACGGCCGCCTCGGACGAGCTGCTCGGGGCGATGGCCGCCCGGGCGCAGCGCACTCCCGCGCGCTTCACGATGATCGTGCCGGTCACCGGCACCAACACCGCTGTGCGGGCCACGGCCAGGGGCCGCCTCGACGAGGCCCTGGAAGGCGCCCGCGCCGCGGGGCTGGAGGCGGACGGCGCGCTTGGCGACTGCGACCCCGTCGTCGCCGTCACGGAGGCCTTCGACCCACGCCACCACGACGAGATCATGGTGTCGACCCTGCCGACCGGCGCCTCGCACTGGATGCGCGCCGACCTCCCTCAGCGCATCGGGCGGATCACCGGGGCGCCGGTCGTGCACGTGATCTCCCGCGACCTCCCGGTCGCAGCGCCGCGGGCGAGCGCGGGACTGCGCTAGCCGGACGCAGGAAGCCAGTGTCCTGAGTCATGAGTTCGGTCGCAGGCTCCGGGATGCATGGTGGTGCGATGGGCTTCGGCGGCGGCCGGTCTTGTACTGGGGTACTTGGGTGGCCGCCGCCGGCGCCCAGGCGCGGTCAGGCGCCCGGAGGCTACCGGCGACCTTCGGACTCAGGACACTAGGCCGCGGCGCTCAGCCGGCCCAGGCGCTCGGCCGCGCGCCACTCGAGCGGGCTGCTGCCCGTGTGGCGGCGGAACGACTTGGCGAACTGCGCCGACTGGCGGTAGCCGACCTGCCGCGAGATCTCGCGCACGGGCAGCGACGTCGTGGCCAGGAGCTCCGACGCCCGGTCCATCCGCAGCCGCGTCACGTGGGCGCGGAAGGTGTCGCCGGACTCCTCGAAGAGGCGCTGCACCTGGCGGCGGGACGAGGCGACCCCGCGGGCGACGTCGTCGAGCGTGAGATCCGGGTCCGGATACCGCTCGGCCAGGAGCTCCAGCACGTCGACGAGCAGCTCACGGCGGAGGCGGACGGTGAGTGGGCGGTGCTGCACGTGATCGGTCATCGAACGGGGTACGGGTCAGCATTCGACCTGGCCCAGGTGATCCGCATTCGGGCGCGTTGCATGGTTCGACTGCTGGCAGTCGCCGGCTGCGGGCGCACCGATCCCGGAGAGAAGGACACCATGCCGAGAGCACCCCAGGGGGAACCTTCGAGGCCCACCGCAGGGCCGCAGGCGTCGCCGATCTCGTCCGAGCTGCTCGAGCAGACGCGTGAGAAGCTCGACACCCGATCGCGCACAGACCGCCTCGACCGGCGCGCCAGGAGCGTGCAGGTGGAGATGGCCCGTGAGCTGATGCGCGACGCCCGCCGGCGGCGCGCGGGGCGCGCTTCGCGGAGCTGACCGGCCTGGACCGCGACCATGGCCCCCCGGACCGTCCGCGCCGACCTCACGGCCGGCGCGGCGCCCGGCAGGGGGCCTAGCGGATGTGCATCCCGCTGATGGCGCGCGAGATGACCAGCCGCTGGATCTCCGAGGTGCCCTCGAAGATCGTGTAGATCTTGGCGTCGCGGTGCCACCGCTCCACGGGGTACTCGCGCGTGTAGCCGTTGCCGCCCAGGATCTGGATGGCGCGCTCGGTGGCCCAGACGGCGACCTCGCCCGCCTTCAGCTTGCTCATCGAGCCCTCGGCGTTCTCGAACCGCTGGCCCGTGCGGCCCATCCACGAGGCGCGCCAGACGAGCAGCCGTGCGGCGTCGATCTCCATCTTCATGTCGGCCAGCGCGAACGCGATCGACTGGTTCTCGATGATCTTCTTGCCGAACTGCTCGCGCTCCTTGGCGTAGTCGAGCGCGTATTCGTACGCCGCGCGCGCGATCCCGATCGCCTGGGCGCCGACCGTCGGGCGGCTCGCCTCGAACGTCTGCATCGCCGCCTGGCGCTTGCCGCTGCGGCCCTCGCGCGCGCGCGCCATCCGCTCGTCGAGCTTCTCCTTGCCGCCGAGCAGGCAGGAGGCGGGGATGCGGCAGTCGTCGAGGAAGACGTCGGCGGTGTGCGAGGCGCGCAGGCCGTGCTTCTTGACCTTCGTGCCCATCTCGAGGCCGGGCGTGTTCGGCGGAACGACGAACGCCGCCTGGCCGCGCGAGCCGAGCTCCTTGTCGACGGACGCGACGACGACGTGCACGGCCGCGATGCCGCCGTTCGTGGCCCACGCCTTCTGGCCGTTGAGCACCCACTCGTCCTTGGCCTCGTCGTACTTCGCGCGGGTGCGCAGCGACGACACGTCGGAGCCGGCGTCGGGCTCGGAGACGCAGAACGCGCCGACCTGCGGCTCGTCGACGGTCCCGTAGCACTGCGGGACCCACTCGCCCATCTGCTCGGGCGTGCCGGAGCCGAAGATGCTCGCCACCGCCAGGGACGTCCCCATGAGCGCCATGCCGATGCCGGCGTCGCCCCAGAAGAGCTCCTCGTTGGCGATCGCCATCGTGAGACCGGTCGGGTCGGCGTGGAACTGGGCGAGGCCCTCGAAGCCGTAGAGACCGATCTTCGCGGCCTCCTGGATGACGGGCCAGGGGGTCTCCTCACGCTCGTCCCATTCGGCTGCGGCCGGGCGGAC
>JAXDGY010000155.1:0-3140 GCA_034664785.1 Solirubrobacteraceae bacterium | reverse complement strand
CGAGGACCCGGGCCCGGTCGACCCCGGTCCGACGACGGACCCGGTCCCCACCGCGACGCCCGAGCCGACCGCCCCGGCGCCGGAGCCCGCGGGCGACCCCGCGCCGGCTGCCGCCGACCCCGGCGCGACCCCGTCCTCGGACGAGCCCGAGTGCGACGGCGACGCGGACGATCCGGCGTCGTGCGCCGTGCCCGCCACGCCCTGAGCGCACCGCCTAGCATCCCGCGGCGTGCGCATCGGGATCATCACGGGATCGGGGACCTACGCCCTGCCCGAGCTCGAAGGCTCCGCGCCCGAGGACGTCGAGACGCCGTTCGGCCCCGCGCCCGTCTCATCGGGAACGCTGGCCGGCACCGAGGTCCTGCACGTCAGCCGCCACCGCGCTGGCCACGCGCTGCTGAGCAGCGCCGTCACCCACCAGGCGAACATCAGCGCGCTGAAGGCCCGCGGCGCGGACGCGATCCTCGCCGTGACCGTGTGCGGGAGCTGCGACCCGGACCTCGGGCTCGGCTCCCTGATCGTCTTCGACGACCTGCACTTCCTCGCCAACCGCCTCCCCGACGGCTCGCTGTGCACGCTGCACACCGAGCCGGGCGCGCCGGGCCGGGGGCACTGGATCTTCGATCGCCCGTTCAGCGAGCCGCTGCGCCAAGCGCTGCTCGCGGGCGCCCGCGACGCCGGCCACGTGGTCCGGGACGGCGGGTGCTACGGCCACGTCGACGGCCCGCGCTTCAACACGCGCACGGAGATCCGCGCGCTGCGGCAGGCGGGCGTCACCGCGGTCTCCCAGACGGCGGGCCCCGAGACGACGCTCGCCGGGGAGGCGAACGTGCCCTACGCGCTGCTCGGCTACGCGACGGACTACGCCAACGGCGTCCACGACGAGGCCACGCCCGTGGACGAGCTCATCCGCCTCGTCGAGGCCTCCACCGCGACCTTCGCCGCGACGCTCGCCGCCGCCGTGCCGCGCGTGGTGGCCGCGGGCCCCGTCGCGCCGACCGGGACCCACTTCTCCTGGGACTGAAAGCCGCGGCCGTTCTCGCGTCGCTGGCGGCGCCCGCCGACCCGGAGCTCGACGAGCTGCTGGGCGCGGCCGGGGCCGCGGACCTGCGGGAGGAGCTCGCCGCCGGCGCCCGGCGCTGGGCCGCCGCGGTGGCGCCGGACCGTGCCTTCGAGGCGACGACGCCGGGAGCCGTCGAGGCCGCGCTGCACGGCCACGAGGGGCCGGTCCTGCTCGCGGCGCCCGACGTCCCGGCACTCGGCGCCCACCACGCGGCCGCGGCGCTCGCCGACCTCGGCGAGGGGTCGCTGCTCTCCGTCGCGCCGTCCACGGACGGGCGGCCCTTCCTCGTCGCGCTGCCCAGGCTCGACCTCGAGCTGCTCGAGCTGGCCGTCGGCCCGTTCGAGTCCCTCGCCGCGGCGACGCTCGCCCGCGGCGGCGGGGTCGGGCTGGTGCGCTCCGAGCGGCGCCTGGTCAGCCCGGGCGACGCCCGCGCGATGGCGGCCGATCCGCTCGCGCCCCCCGGCCTCGCCGCCGTGCTGCGCCGTGCGATGCCGGTGCGGCGCCCGCCGCGCTAGACGTCCTCGGTCTGCGCCCGGCCCTGCGGTCGGTGACCGGGCCACCGCCAGGTACCCTTGGCGCGCAGTCGGTGGGGAGTCGTCCAATGGCAGGACATCAGGTTTTGGTCCTGAGAATCGGGGTTCGAATCCCTGCTCCCCAATCGAAGCCGGGCCGAGCGGCCCGGCGGCCGCGCAGGACCCCGCCGGGGCCGCCGCCTAGGATCCCGGCGTGAGCTTCTCCGTGATCGTGATGGCCGCTGGGCAGGGGACGCGCATGCGCTCGCGCACGCCCAAGGTGCTGCACCCCGTGTGCGGCCGGCCGATGGTGCACTGGCCGGTGGCCGCCGCCCGCGAGGCGGGCGCGAGCCGCGTCGTCGTGGTCGGCTCGCCCGGCGGGGCGCTGGACGGCCGGCTGCCCGAGGGGACGCTGCTCGCGATCCAGCCGCAGCCCGACGGGACGGGCGGCGCGGTGGCCGCCGGGCTGGAGCACATCGAGCCCGTGGGGGCGGTCGTCGTCCTCAGCGGCGACGTCCCGCTCGTGACGGCGGACGCCGTCCGCGCCCTCGTCGACGCCCACGAGGCCTCCGGCGCCGTCGCGACCATGGCGACGACCGTGCTGGACGACCCGGCCGGCTACGGGCGCGTGGTGCGTGCGGCCGACGGCAGCGTCGCGCGCGTCGTCGAGACCAAGGCGCCCGGCGACGCGACCCCGGACGAGCTCGCCCTCCGGGAGGTCAACACCGGGATCTTCTGCTTCGACGCCCGCGCGCTGGCGGCGGTGATCGGCCGCATCGGCGCCGACAACGCCCAGGCCGAGCGCTACCTGCCCGACGCGCTGGCGCTCCTGCGCGCCGACGGCGGGACCGTCGCGGCGCACGTCGTCGACGACCCCGCCCTGGTCCAGGGCGTCAACGACCGCGTGCAGCTCGCCCGGGTCCAGGCGCTGGCCCAACGCCGGATCCTCGAGGCCCACGGGCGCGCGGGCGTGACGGTCGTCGCGCCCGCGGCCACGCACGTCGACGTCGGCGTGGAGATCGGGGCCGACACCGTCCTGGAGCCGGGGACGGTCCTGCGCGGGGCGACGCGGATCGGGGAGGGCTCGACGATCGGGCCGAACACCACGCTGCTCGACACCACCGTGGGCGACGGCGTCAGCGTCCTGCACAGCCACTGCGAGGGCGCCTGGTTGCACGACGGGGCGCGCGTCGGGCCGTTCGCCTACCTGCGTCCGGGCGCCGTCCTGCGCGAGGGCGCCAAGGCCGGGACCTTCGTGGAGATCAAGAACGCCGATGTCGGCGCGGGCGCCAAGGTCCCGCATCTGTCCTACGTCGGCGACGCCGACGTGGGGGAGGGATCGAACCTCGGCGCGGGCACGATCACCGCCAACTACGACGGCCGCGCCAAGCACCGCACGACGATCGGCGCGCGGGTGCGCTCGAGCGTCCACGTCTCCTTCGTCGCCCCGGTGACCGTGGGCGACGACGCCTACACCGGCGCCGGCTCGGTCATCACCGACGACGTGCCCGACGGAGCGCTCGGGATCGCCAGGCCGCGCCAGACGAACATCGAGGGCTATGCTG
>JAXDGY010000154.1:0-17712 GCA_034664785.1 Solirubrobacteraceae bacterium | reverse complement strand
CCCCAGCCGCGCGCGTCGATGCGGTCGGCCAACCAGAACAGGCACAGGTCGGGGTCGGGGGAGACGTGGCCCCCGTGGATCTCCACGTCGTCGCCCGTGTTGGCCAGGACCACGAGGTCCTCGCCGGCGACGTCGAGCAGCCCGCGGGCCAGCTTCGCCCCGCCGGTACCGCCGGCGAGGACGACGACCGGCGCGCCCATCAGTCCAGGCCGGTGATCCTGATCCCGGCGTGCGTCTTGTAGCGGATGTTGATCCCGATCAGCAGGGCCGTGAGGGACTCGGTGATGCGCGCCGTCTCCAGCCGCCCGCAGTCCACGCAGCGCAGGCCGTCGATGCGCTCGATGAGCTCCATGACCTGCTGCTTGTCCGCCTTGGCATCGCCGCAGACCAGGATGTCCTCGGCGAGCTGGACGTCGAGCTGCCCGAGCGTCGCCGCGCTGATCGTGTGCAGCGCGGAGACCACGCGGACGCCCTCGGGCACCATCTCCGCCGCCTGCTGGGCGGCCGAGCCCTGCCACACGCCGAGCATGCGGGTGGCCTTGCCGCTGACCGCGGCGGCGAGGGGGACGGTCGCGTCGACGAGCAGCTGGCCCTCGCGCAGCGTGCCCTTGAGGTTGGTGAGCGTCTCGGACTGCGAGCGGAACGGGACGCTGAGCACCACGACCTCGCTGCGGGCTGCCGCGGCGGCGTTGTCGAAGCCGTGGAAGCTGCCCTGCGGGACGGCTGCGGCGGCACGTGCGGCCGCCTCCTCGGCGCGGCCCGCGTCGCGCGAGCCGATGACGATCGGGACGCCCGCGCGGCCGAGCCGGACGGCGAGGCCGTAGCCCAGCGCGCCGGAGCCGCCGATGATCGAGACGCTGGCCTCCACGGCGCCGGAGTATAGGTTTGCCACATGCATCCCGACGGGGACGCGGCGGCCGCGGGCGCCATCGGCGCACGGCTCGAGCGCGAGTTCGTGGCGGAGGGGCGGCACCTGACGACCGTGGGCGGGACGATCCCCGCGCCCGTGCTCTCGACCCCCGCGATGATCGGCGAGATGGAGCGCACCGCCGCGATGCTGGCGCGCCGCCACCTGCCGGGCGATCAGGCGACCGTGGGCTTCGAGGTCTGCATCCGCCACGTCGCCGGAGCGGGGGAGGGCGCCCGCTGCACGGCGTCGGCGGTCGTGGCCGACATCGTCGACGGGCGCAAGTGGCGCTTCGAGGTCGAGGTCCGCGAGGGCGACCGGGTCCTCGGGCTCGGCACGCACGAGCGCCGCGTCGTCCCCGGGGCGTGAGCCCGCGCGTGAGCGCTACTATCTGACGTGTACGTTAGATAGAGGTTTCTTCCGGAGGGACTTGCATGGCGACACGACGCCTCGGCGTGAGCGCAGACCACGAGCACTACCGCTGGTGGGCGTTGTCCTGCACCAGCCTCGGGATGCTGCTGGCGACGATCAACTCGGGCACGCTGATCATCGCGCTGCCCGACCTCGAGCGCTCGCTGCACACGAGCCTGCTCACGCTGGTCTGGGTGATCCTCGCCTACATGATCGCCTCGACCGTCCTGGTGCTCACCGCGGGCCGGTTGTCGGACCTCTTCGGCCGCAAGCAGGCCTACGTCCTGGGCTTCGCGATCTTCACCCTCGCCTCGCTCGGTGCGGGCTTCAGCGCGAACGGCACGCAGCTCATCCTCTGGCGGATCGTGCAGGGCGTCGGCGGCGCGCTGCTGTTCGCCAACAGCTCTGCGCTCGTCACCGATGCGTTCCCCAAGGAGCAGCTCGGCGTCGCCATGGGGACGAACGTGATGGTCGCCGCGGTCGGCCTCGTCATCGGCCCGGTGCTCGGTGGCGGCCTGGTCGCCCTCTCGTGGCACTGGGTGTTCTGGTTCAACGTCCCGCTCGGCCTGATCGGGACCTTCTGGGCGGCGCACATCCTGCGCGAGCTCGCCCGCCCGGACAGCGTGCGCGGGCTGGACCCGTGGGGGACGCTCGCGTTCGTCGTCGGCCTGACCGGTCTGGTGTTCGGCGTCTCGCGCGGTGGCCTCGACGGGTGGTCGGCCCCCCTGACGGTCGTCCCGATCGTGGTGGGCGTCGTCCTGCTGCCGCTGTTCGTCGTCATCGAGCGCCGCCAGGACGCGCCGATGCTCGACCTCGCGATCTTCGAGAACCGCCTGTTCGCCACGGCGACCCTCGCCGCGTTCATCAACGGCCTCTCCCGCTTCGCCCTGACGTTCGTCTTCGTCTTCTACTTCCAGGGCGCGCAGGGCGACGACCCGATCATCGCGGGGCTGAAGCTCGCACCGCTCGCGCTCGGGATGCTGATCGCCTCGCCGCTGGCGGGGATCTACGCCGACCGGCACGGCTCCCGCACGCTGGCGGCGACGGGGATGCTCGTCAGCGCGATCGGGATGGCCGGGATGACGACGCTCGGCATCTCGACCGGCTACCCCGCCGCGGCGGTCTGGCTGCTGATCGCGGGCCTCGGCTCGGGCATGTTCAACTCGCCGAACACCGCCGCGATGATGGGGACGGTCCCGCCCAACCGGCGCGGGATCGCCGCGGGGGCCAGGACCATGCTGCAGAACACGGGCTCCGTGCTGTCGATCGCCTTCGTCCTGGCGATCATCACCGCGGCCGTGCCGAAGCAGACGCTGTTCGCGATCTTCTCGGGCGTGACGACCGGGCTCTCGGCGGCCAAGCTCGAGCCGTTCATCCAGAACATGCACCTCGCGCTCTGGGTCCTCGCCGCCACGTCGCTGGCCGGGATGGTCGTCTCGCTCCTGCGGCCCGCGCAGGCCACGTCGATCGCCGCCCCGGCGGCGCCGAGCCGGCAGCTGACGCGATGACTGCCGTGCTGCGCATCGGCGAGGCCGCCCGCCGTGCCGAGACCACGGTGCGGACCATCCGCTACTACGAGGAGATCGGCCTGCTGCCCGCTGCCGGCACGCGCGAGAGCGGCGCGCACCGCGTCTACTCCGAGCAGGACGTCGAGCGGCTGCGCTGGGTCCTGCGCGTCAAGGAGCTGCTCGGGCTCAGCCTCGAGGAGCTCAAGGAGGTCGTCGAGGGCGAGGAGCTGCGGGAGGTGCGCCGGGAGGAGTACCACGGCGGCGCGAGCCCGGAGCGGCGCCACGAGCTCGCCGTCGAGGGCCTGCGCCTCGTCGGGTACCAGCTCGACCTCGTCGCCCGGCGGCAGGCCGAGCTGGACGACCTGCGCGCCGAGCTCACCGCGCGCCGCGACCGCCTCGAGGCGATCCTGCGCGACGGCGCCTGAGGCGCGCCGCGCTCAGCGCCCGCTGAACGACGGCTGGCGCTTCTCGGCGAAGGCGCGGGTGGCCTCGCCGAAGTCCTCGGTCTCCGCGCAGAGGCGCTGGTAGGTGACCTCCTGCTCGAGGGTCAGCGCGAGGGCCGGCTTGGCCGCGGCGTCCAGGACGCGCTTGGCGTAGCCCACGGCCACCGGCGCGCAGGCCAGCAGCTCGCCGCAGAGCTGCTCCGTCGCGGCGTCGAGGCCGTCGGCGGGCGCGACGCGGTTGACGAGGCCGATGCGCTCGGCCTCCGTCCCGTCGATCAGGCGCGAGGCCATGACGAGCTCCTTGGCGCGCCCGAGGCCGACGATCGCCGGCAGCCGCGAGGAGCCCCCGACGTCCGGGATCAGCCCGACGCGCGTCTCCGGCATGCCGATGATCGCGTCGGCGGCCATCACGCGCAGGTCGCAGGCAAGCACGAGCTCCATCGCGCCGCCGATGCACGCGCCGTGGATCTGGGCGATCGTCGGCTTGGTCATCTCCTCGAGCAGGTTCCACGTCGCGAGGATCGGGCGGCGGAAGGTGCGCAGGCTCGCCGGGTCGGCGGCCAGCGCGCCGAGGCCGGCGAAGTCCATGCCGCTGGAGAACATCGGGCCCGCACCGCGCACGACGACGGCCTTGACCGCGTGGTCGGCGGCGGCGGCGGCGAAGGCCTGCCCGAGGCCCGTGATGAGCTCGTCGTTGAGCGCGTTGCGCTTCTCGGGGCGGTTGAGGACGACGTGGCGGACCGCGCCGCGGTCCTCGGTGATGACGATGCTCATGGCCGCAGGCTACCGGCGGCCGAGCTCACGACTCAGGCCACTAGGCTCCGCCGTCACACGAACGGCGGACTGGAGATGGATGGCGGACAGGCGGACGCCAAGCCGGGGGCGCGCGGTGCCCGGCGCCCTGCGACCCAAGCCGTTCCGGGGCGACCAGGTCGCCGCGGGCGCCGTCGTCCTGACCACCCTGGTCGCGCTCCTGCTCATCCGCTTCGACGGCGAATGGGCAGCCGGGGTGCTGCTCGGCGTGGCGCTGGCGGCGTTCGCGTTCGTGCTCGCGCTCGCGGTGGGCGCCCCCGCGGAGGGGGACGACCCGCGCCCCTACGAGACGATCCTGCACGTGGCCGCGTTCGCGCTCGCGCTCGGGGCGCTGCTCGAGCTCGGGCGGGTCGTGGGCGCGCCCCGCCTCCCGGACTCGGGGACGGTGCTGTGGACGGCGGCGCCGCTCACCGCGCTGGCGGCGTGGTTCGCGGCGGCGCGGGGCGCCGCGACCGGGACGCTGCTGGCCGCGGTGGCCGCGACCGTCACCGGCGTGGCGCTGCTCGACCAGCTCTTCGGGCTCGGGCCCGGCGGGCTGCGCTGGGCGCTGCTGGTGGCCGTGCTCGTCCTCGTGGCCTGCTCGCTGTCCCAGCGCGACCGGCGGCGCGCACACGCCGTCCAGCTCGTCAACGCCGGCGGCCTGGCCCTGCTCGCCCTTGCGCTCACCTGGCTCGCGCCGGCCGCGCTCGGGCAGGGCGGCGCAGCCGCCGGATGGGGCTGGCAGCTCTTCGTGCTCGCCGGCGCGTTCGGCCTCGTCGCCGACGCGGCCGTCGACCGCGAGCGCGGCTCCGCGCTGCTCGGCGTCGCCGCCCTCGCGGCGTTCGCGGCCCTCGCGCGCGACGGCGGCCTGCTCGGCTGGCCCATCGCCCTGGCGGCGATGGCCGCCGTGATGCTCGTGGTGGGCCTGCGCCCGACCACGCCGGCCCCGCCCGAGCCGGGCGCCGAGGAGCCCCCGCCGCCCGCGCCCGTCGAGGTGCGACCGCCGCGCGAGCCGCCGATCGACGGCAGCTAGTCCCGGCGGTCGCCGGACGTCAGGCCGCTGTCCGAGCCGCTGCGGCTCGGCGCCTGCGGTGGCGCGAAGCCGCCGGGGGACGGGCCGGAGCCCGGGCCGAGCGTGCCACCGTCCGGGCCGCGCTCGAGCTCCGCGTCGGGGGAGCTGAACGGCGGCCACTCCTCGGACACCAGGGCGCCGTAGGCCATCGAGCGCTGCTGGTAGGACAGCCCGAGGACGATCATCTCCTCCAGCGGCTTGATCTGCCGGCCGAGGATCACGATCGCGAACCAGGCCAGGAAGGCCCCGAGGCCCGCGACCAGGCTCAGCGCGTAGGAGATGATGTAGACCGGGATGAAGAGGATCAGCCGGAAGGCGGCCGTCAGCCGGTTGTACTCCGGCTTGGGCGGCCCGATCCCGAGCTGCACGGGGTAGCTGTCGTCCTTCCCGGAGAAGGGCGGGAAGCGATCGGTCAGCAGGTAGGCGTAGCCGTTGACATACGTCGTGTAGCGCAGGAAGCCCGCGACGAAGTCGTAGAGCCCCTGTGGCCAGCGGCCCGTGATGACGATCGCGAACCACGCGACGACGATCGCGAAGAACGCGGCGATCCCCCAGAAGAAGACGACGATCAGGTGGGGGATGACGAGCAGCCAGCGGAAGAACGTGCTCAGGCGGCTGCGCGGCTCGACCCACTCGGACCTGAACGTGACGGGGGCGATGGACACGCTTAGGATCCTGACGCCGTGGCGCCCCCGGCACAACTGGCCGTCCCGGGTGCGCGGGCGACCGGCTCGGGCCACGCGCGCGGGCGCGGATCGCCGGGCACCGGTCGCTCACTAGGCTGCCGCGCATGGACGCGACCGATCTCGCCTTCGCCGGCGCCGCTCAGCAGGCCGAGCTGCTGCGGAGCGGCGAGGTGTCCGCCCGCGAGCTCGTGACGGCCCACCTCGAGCGCATCGAGCGCTACGACCCGCTGCTCAACGCCTTCCGCGTCGTGTTCGCCGAGCAGGCGCTCGCCGAGGCCGCCGTGGCCGACGCCCGCCTGCGCGAGGGCCAGACCCGTCCGCTGCTCGGGGTCGCCGTGGCGATCAAGGACGACGTCCACGTCGCGGGCGAGATCACCGCGTGGGGCACGGCGGCCAACGGGGCGGTGCACAAGCGCGATGCCGCGGTCGTGCGCGCGCTGCGCGACGCCGGCGCCATCGTCATCGGCAAGACGAACGTCCCCGAGATGACGATCTGGCCGTTCACGGAGACGCTGACCTACGGCGTCACCCGCAACCCGTGGGACCCCGGGCGCACGCCGGGCGGGTCGAGCGGCGGGACCGGCGCCGCCGTGGCCGCCGGGCTGGTCGGGGTCGGCCTCGGCTCCGACGGCGCGGGCTCCATCCGGATCCCCTCGACGTGGTGCGGGCTGTTCGGCATCAAGCCCCAGCGCGACCGCGTGTCGCTGTCCCCGCACGACGACGCCTGGAACGGGATGTCGGTCAACGGCCCGCTGGCCCGGACGGTCGCCGACGCCGCGCTGTTCCTCGACGCCACCTCGGTCACGCCGGGGCCCACCGGCGGCTTCGCGGCCGCCGCCGCGACCCCGCCCGAGCGGCTGCGGATCGCGCTGTCGACCGCGGTCCCGCCCGGCGCGCTGGCCAAGCTCGGGGACGCCGAGCGCCGCGGGCTCGAGCAGACCGCTGACGTGCTACGTGGCCTCGGCCACACGGTCGTCGAGCGCGACCCGGACTACGGACCGAGCATCTTCGGCGAGATCCTCGGGCGCTACCTGCACGGCATCCACACCGACGTCGCGACGATGGAGCACCCCGAGCGCCTGGAGCGCCGCACGCGGACGATGGCGCGCATGGGCGCCGCGTGGACGCCCGTCATCAAGCGCCTGCGGGCCCGCGAGCAGGCCACCGCGGCCCGGATCAACGCCCTGTTCGACGAGGTGGACGTCGTGCTCACCCCGGCCACGGCACGCGGGCCCTTCAGGATCGGCCAGTTCCACGGGCGCGGCGCGCTGTGGACGCTCAACGCGGTCGCGCCGCGCGTCCCCTGGCTCGGCGTCGCCAACGCCACCGGGCAGCCCGCCGCTGCCGTGCCCGTCGGCCTCGACGACGACGGCCTGCCGATGGGCGTCCAGCTGCTCGGCCGCCCGCACGACGAGGCGACCCTGCTTGCGCTGGCCGCCCAGCTCGAGGTCGCTCGCCCCTGGAACCTGCGGCGCCCGGCACTGACCTCGTGAGCTCCGAGCTGCTCCAGGTCGCCACGGACGCTGCACGCGCCGCCGGCGCGCTGCTGCTCGGGCGCTTCGAGGCCGGCCGCGGCGCCGCCGGGGCCATCAGCGCGAAGTCCACGCCGACCGACCTCGTCAGCGAGTCCGACCTCGCGGCCGAGCGCGCGATCCGCGCGATCCTCCGCGAGCGCCGGCCCGACGACGCGATCCTCGGCGAGGAGGGCGACGACCACGCGGGGACCTCAGGCCTGCGCTGGGTCGTCGACCCGCTCGACGGGACCGTCAACTTCCTGTTCGGGATCCCGCAGTGGTGCGTGAGCGTCGCCTGCGAGGGCCGGGTCGGGGTGATCTTCGACCCGTTGCGCGACGAGCTCTTCGCGGTCGGGGAGGACGGCGTGCCGACCCTCGACGGCGTGCCGCTGGACGCGTCGCACCGGGACGACCTCGCGACCGCCCTCGTGGCGACCGGCTTCGGCTACGCCGCCGACGTCCGCCGGCGTCAGGCGGAGATCGTGGCTCGCCTGCTGCCGGCGGTGCGCGACATCCGGCGCGCGGGGAGCGCGGCGCTCGACCTCGCGTGGACGGCGGCGGGGCGCCTGGACGCGTACTACGAGTACGGCGTGCAGCCCTGGGACATCGCGGCCGGGACGCAGCTGTGCCGTGCCGCGGGCCTCGAGGTCACCGAGCTGCCCGCGGCCCGCGGGCTGCCGGCAGGCGTGGCCGTCGCTCCCGCGGCGATCAGCCCGTCCCTGCTGGCGCTGCTGGAGGGCTAGGAGCCCGCCCGCTGCACGCGGTCCGGCGCGATGCGGATGATCACGCGCACGTCGCCGGGCTGGTGATAGGGGTACTTGTCCTGCCCGAGGTACTTCTGGGCCATCTTGTCGATGTGCTCGTCGGCGCCCTCGTGGGTGTCCTCGGCGAGGTGCCCCGTGACCGAGACGTACTCGTAGGGGTTCTCCATGTTGGCGACGGTGAGCGTCGCCTGGCCCGTCCGGCGGACGTTCTCCGGCCACACGCGCCCCTCGGCCGAGTTCAGGACGACGTTGTCGCCCTCCACGTCGACCCAGACGGGGACGTTGTGCACGGTCCCGTCCTCGCGGACGGTCGCGACGTGGGCGAAGTTCTTGCCCTGCAGCAGCTCCCGATCGCGGTCGTCAAGCGTCGTCCTGGCCATGGTCGGCTCCTCTGGTCGTGGGTGCGCCGAGCATACGACGGGCCGCTGCCCGGCGACCACGGCGCGGTGCGTTGTCTGGCATCCCGGCACCGGAGCCCGCGGGTCAGGACTTCAGCGCGAACCAGAGGTTGACCGCGGCAACGGCGATCCAGACGGCGCCGAGGAGCCGGTAGCGGCCGGGGCCCACCTGCTGCGCGCGCGCCCGGGGCGTCCTCGCGAGATGCTTCGCCCGCAGGAGGTAGAACCCGGCGAGGGCCGCCGCGAGGACGACCACCCCGATGCGCACGTAGTCCACGCCCCCGATCCTATGGCCGCGCGGGCAGCGCGGGGTGGCCCGGAGCGCGTCGGGGCCTAGTGCAGAGCAGAGCAGCTGCCACCCGCGATGCGCCCGCCAGAGACAGCCGAGTCCTCCTCGCCGCAGGCGCAGCTCGAGCGCGCCCGCGAGGACATCACGCGCCGTGACCCGCTGTGGCCCGAGCACCTCGCCGTCCTGACGGTCATCCTGCTGAGCGTCACGCTGCCCGACCAGCTGACCGTCGGGCCGACGTGGCTGCTGCCCGCCGTGGAGGGCCTGCTGTTCGCCGGCCTCGTCGCCACGACCCCGAGAGCGGGCCGCGAGCCGCCCCGCCGGCGGCAGCTGCGCATCGGGCTCGTCACGCTCATGAGCGCGGCCGACGTCGCGTCGCTGATCTTCCTCGCCAAGTTCGGCGTGGACGGCCACCACGTCAGCGGCCGCGCGCTGCTGGGCGGCGGCACGGTCCTGTGGTTCACGTCGGTGATCCTGTTCGCCCTCTGGTACTGGGAGATGGATCGCGGAGGCCCCATCCGGCGCGCCGCGGGGGTGGACGCACGCCTCGACTTCGTCTTCCCGCAGATGCAGGACCCGCGCTGGGCCCCGCGCGACTGGACGCCGGGCCTGCCGGACTTCCTCTATCTCTCGCTGGTCAACGCGGCCACGTTCGGGCCGCCGGAGAGCCACTTCCCGCTCACGAGCGTCGCCAAGCTGACGCTGGCGCTGCAGTCCGTCGCCGCCCTCGCCACCGACACGCTCATCGTCGCGCGGGCCGTGAACCTGCTCGGCTGATCGGCGCCAGTACCCGGGGCGGGACTCGAACCCGCACGCCCGTGAGGGCAGCGGCTTTTGAGGCCGCCATGTCTACCGTTCCATCACCCGGGCGGGCGGATGAAGTCTAGGCCGCGGCGGCGCCCCGGTCAGGCGGGCAGCGGCTCTGCGTTCGTCGAGCCGTCGGCGTAGCGCTCGACCTCGACGTTCCAGGACTGCTGGAAGCCGTGCATCGCGAAGATCGCGAGCAGCGCCTGCAGCGGGATCGCGATGATCGTGAGCACCCCGAGGACGCCCGACGAGATCGCCGGGTCGGTGTAGCCGAGTGCGTCGCGGTCGAACCAGCCCGGGGCGGCGACCGCGCAGAAGATCAGCATGATGACGGCCAGCGCCGCCGCCACGGGCAGCACGCCGCGGTTCCACCGCGCGACGAAGAACGCCAGCACGAGGTACACGAGCACCCAGGCGAGCGTGACGGCCTGGCCGCCGGCCTCGGCGTCCCAGCCCCCGATGGTGATGACCGCCAGCAGCACGGCGGAGGTGAGCAGCAGCAGGACCACGATGACCCTCGTGGCCTTGCTCGACGCCTTCGCCCGGTTCGGGTGCTCGATCATGATCCCGTCGTCAGCCATCGTCCGGCGACCCTACAATCCGGCGGCGCGTCGTGCACGACCTCGGCGCGGCAGCCGGCCCGGCGGGCGTGGCGGAACTGGTAGACGCGCGAGGTTTAGGTCCTCGTGGTGCAAGCCGTGGGGGTTCGAGTCCCTCCGCCCGCATGAGCCGTGTCCATCGGCTTTGACGAGCGCTCGCGACACTCGCGGGGTGCGTGGAGGGCGGTGCGCGCCAGTCATGCGCGCCAGGCAGACTGCTCGCGGCCGTCGCGATCGCGCAACGCCGCCCGCCCCGCGTCCGCGGGCAGATATGGTCGCGCCATGCGCCACGTCCTGCCCGTCGTTCTCGCCGGTCTCCTGCTGGCCCCGGCGGGCGCCGCGGCCAAGCCGCACCGGGCGTGCATCAAGCCGTCGTCGCCCCGCTACGACGATGC
Organism: Solirubrobacteraceae bacterium; assembly: GCA_034664785.1. Classification (GTDB taxonomy): domain Bacteria; phylum Actinomycetota; class Thermoleophilia; order Solirubrobacterales; family Solirubrobacteraceae; genus Paraconexibacter. Next base: position 7,127 of record JAXDGY010000154.1, on the reverse strand, counting down.
TTCCCCTGGCCGTCGGTGCCCGGTGCATCACCGCGTGGTGGTCAAGCGCGCGCCGAGCCCGACCTGGGACGACGCGCGCTGAGGCTCGGACTGCCCTACGTGACGACGGCGAGCGTGGGAGCGTCGCCGGCCTGGCGCGCGAGGTACGCGTTTGCAGCACGGCGGCTTCCCGGAGCGCGCCCGGGAACAGGTGCCCATACGAGTCGAAGGTCATCTGAATCGTGCAGTGCCCCATGATCTCGGAGACCGTTTTTGCGTTGCAGCCGGACGCTCGCCGCGGTGTGGCGGCACTCGTGAAGGGTGATCGGAGCGAGGCCGTCCTTCCACGCCGCCACTGCGCGGTCACGGATCGTCGTCGGCGTGAACGGCTTGTCCGCCGTCGACCCGAACACCAGGTCGTCGCCGCCGCGGCCGGTCCGCAGCTTGTGCTCGTCCAGCTCGGGCGCCAGGCGGTCGAGGATCGGCACGTCGCGCCGGCCGGCTTTGCTCTTGGTGTCGATGACGCCCTCCTTGTCAACCACGCCGCCCACGCCTCCAGATCGTGGTCGGCGCCGGGGTCCTCAGAGCGCCGCGACGGGCGTCGGCGACGGCGTCCGATCGCCAGGTGCGGGCCTCCTGGGGCTGCTCGAGGACGGGTTGCCGCTGCCGCGAGCCACGCTGCGATCACGTAAATCCCGGCCTTTCGGGTAGCGCGACAGGCAGTCGCGTATGTCACGCTGACGCAGCGAGCCGAACGGATTCGGCGAGACGCTCTTCCTCACGGGGTCCCGCGCTCCGTCCCCCAAGTGGCGGGGCCCCGAGAGCGCGTCCCATCCCTCGCGCAGCTCGCGGTGGACGGCGACTATGGAGCCGCGACAGCGACCCGTCTCCGGATCGCGGCGAGGATCTGGAGCGCCTGGAGGTTGCGGAGATTCGTGCCGTACCGGACGCTGTCGGGACCGAAGTCGAACGCACCACGCGGCGAGCTGCTCAGGTGGACGTGGTCGCTCAACTCTCCCTCGTTCACCATCCCCGGCTGAGCAAGGCCGCGCCAGAGATCCCAGAGCGGAAGATGCCGGTCGACCGCGAGCGCGGCGATGACGCGGTTGAACGCGGCGACCCGGGCCACGAGGCTGGGACCGAGGGACGGGATCGTGCTGAGCACCGGGATCGTGCCCGCCTGCACGGTGGCCGCTATGACGTGACCCAGATTCGACCGGAACGTCGAAGGCGCCATGGACTGGACGTCGTTCGTCCCGATCATGACGAATGCAACGCTCGGCTTGAGGGTGTGGAGCTCGCACAGCAGCGCGGCGTCCGCGCCCGGAGGACAACTGCCGGACGGGGTCTCGGAGATCACGCGGGCGCCGGCCCCCGGATGCGCCCCGTTGACGTAGCGCCCCCCGACCTTGGTGACGGTGACCGGAGCGAACGCCGAGAGCAGGCTGGAGACGCCCCAGCCGGGGTGCGCGGCGAAGCCGATCCGCGTGAAGCTGTTGCTGACCCGGCAGACCGGGGGCTGCCCGAGGAACGGCAGATAGCCTCGCGGGACCGTGGTGCGCTGGAAGGAGCGCATCGTCGGCTCCAGCTCCCGGTGGCCGGCGAGGCGAGCCCGGCCGCACCCGACGCCGGAGAGAAACGCGCCCGTTGACGTGTTCGAGTCGCCGACCTTCGCGAAGACGCCGGGCCGGTTGCCGAGCGTCAGACCGCGACGGTAGATGGCTCGCGTCCGCGCCGTCACCGCCTCGTCGAGCACCGGCAGGACGGCCGGGCGTCCGTGCGAGGCGCCGCGGTTCGCGTCGCCGGCGCGAGCACTCGAAGCCGACGTCGCAGCGATCGCCATGAGCGCGAGGCCGGCCAAGGCGGCCGAGCGTGAGATCCCGCCCGCGGACCGGGTGCTCATGCAACGTCGCCCTGGATGGGCGGAGACTAGCCCCAGCGGCGCGCCGAGGCAGATCCGCGCTCCCGGCGTCCTCCCAGGGTTCTCCGCGCCGCATCCCAGCCCCCGGCACCAGGCTGGCCTCCAGTCAACACCAGAGGAGGCAACCACCATGTCCCAAGTCCTGAAGCTCCGCCGCAAGGCGACCCGCATCGCCGGTGTCGGCGCGTCGCTCGGCGCGCTCGCGCTCGGCGGATCGGCGCTCGCCGATGCGGCGACGAACAAGACCTCGACGACCGGTACCTCGACCACACCCCAGGGGACGCACGGCTCCGCCCCGCAGGGCGCCCAGCAGGGCCGTCCGCAGCGTGACCCGACCACGCCGGGCGGTCACGTCGGCGCCAACGGCAAGACCGAAGCGGCGCTGCCGGCCGACGTGGCCGCGAAGGTCAAGGCGGCCGCGGAGGCCAAGGTCTCCGGCGGCACCGTCGAGCGCGTGGAGACCGACGTGGACCATGGGTCGCCCTACGAGGCGCACGTCCGCAAGGCCGACGGCACGGAGGTCGAGGTCCTCGTGAACTCGAGCTTCGACGTCACGGCGGTCAACACGATGCAGCATCGGTAGCCGCCCACGGGCGGGTGCTGATGCCAGTGCGAGCGCCCGGTCTCAAGGCCGGGCGCTCGCGCGCGGGCCGGTGGCGCGAGTCGCGGCCGCCGATCCTCCCCAGCGCGCCAAGAGCTATCCTCGACGCGGCCAAGGGGAGTGAGTTAATGGCTATGCGCGCGGTCTCCAAAACCGTGAATCCGGGTTCGAATCCCGGCTCCCCTGCTTCCGCGTCCGAGCCGCGACAGGCCGGGCGGGGGCACACCCCGTCCTCAGGCCGCTCCAGCCTCGCGGGCCCGCGCGACGGCAGCCTCGGCACCCTCGCTCCACGGCTCGCCGTGCCCGACCAGGACGGTCCGCGCGCCCGTCGCGGCCAGCGCGTCGAGGGCACGCAGGTTGCGCTCGCTGTCCACCGTGGCCGCCCTCGCCACGAGCCGCGGCCCCCGCTTGGCGGTGTAGGGGTCCAGGGTGACGATCGCGTCGCCGGCGATGACCGCGTCGCGGTCGGGCAGGTGCAGCGCGCAGTGGCCGATCGTATGACCCGGCGTGGGGACGACCCGTGGTGCGCCCGGGACCGGGAGCGTGCCGTCGGTGAAGCGCTCGACCTGCCCCAGCGGGGCGGGCCAGAACGCGCGGTGGCGCAGGTACGTCGCGTAGATCGGGAAGGCCTTCACCTGCGTCAGGAAGTAGGTCGCCCGGGGGCGCTCGTGGTCGTAGCGCCACGGGTGCTGGGTCAGCGGGACGTCGTTCTCGTGCACGTGCACGGGGACCCTGAGCTCGCGCCGGGCGCGCTCGGCGAAGCCCATGTGGTCGAAGTGCCCGTGGGTGAGGACGATCGCCGCGATGTCGTCGAGCCTGCGCCCGAGCTTCGCCAGCGCGGCTTCGAGGCGCTGCCATGAGGTCGGCAGGCCGGCGTCGACGATGGCCAGGGCACCGCCGTCCTCGACCAGGAACCAGTTGGTGTAGTTGTCCTCGACGAGGTGGACGCCCGGGGCGACGTCGCGCTGCAGGGTCGCCTTGGGGCCGATGGGGATGGGGGAGCTCATGGTGCGCGGGCAGGGTGGCCAGGGCGCCGCTACCCCGCGAGGGGTCGGCGACGCACCGCGCCCGGATCCGGGTTGCGTTCCAACGGCAGCCGCGAAGGTCCACGGGATCCGATGTCGAATCCAGGGGCGAGGACGCCGGAGCGCTCTCCCAGGTCGGCGCCGCGTGCGACTTGGCGCGGTCGCTTCCGTCGTCCACAGTCGGTACGCTTCGCGCCGTTTTTCCGTTCGACTGCTGTGCTTGTCGTGCCCATCGGGCATCGCGGCACGGAGAGCTCACCAGCCAGGGGGAATCACCCATGGACCTGAAGTCCAAGCGCCATCGCCTCACGACCGTCGTCGCCACCGCCGTCGCGTTCGGCGTTCTCGGCCTTTCGCTGTCGGTCGTGGCCTTCGGCCAGTCGACCACCACGACGCCGCTCGGCGACTACACGCAGACCGTCCCGACGTCGACGACGCCGACGACGCCGACGACCACGACGCCCGGCGACTACACGCAGACGGTCCCCACCACGACGACGCCGGCGGCGACGCCGACCACGCCGTCGTCATCGACGCCGTCGGCCGACAACAGCTCGGGCACCACCCCGCAGTCCCAGGCGGCGCCCGAGACCGCTGCGGGCGCGTCGCCCAACGTGGCCGCGGCCCCCACGGGCACCACGCCTGACCAGTTGGCCTTCACGGGCTTCGACCCGCTGCCGCTGCTCGTCGTCGGACTGCTCCTGGTGGGCACCGGAGCGTTCGTGCAGTTCCGCCGCCGCCGCAACGTCTAGCCGAGCAACAGCTCCCGCCCTGCGCAGGCCGCCCGTCCTCGTGATGGGCGGCCTCGCCGTCGTGAGGTCGACGCCCGATGGCTGACCGTCGTGCGCTGTCGCGCATCTTCCGCGCCGACGCCCTCGACGGGCACGTCGCGCTCGTGACCGGCGGCGGGACGAACCTGGGCAAGCAGGCGGCGTCCGAGCTGCTGGCGTGCGGGGCCCGAGTGGTCATCGCCGGCCGCCGCGAGGACGTGCTCGACGCCGCGGCGCGGGAGCTGGGCCCGCGGTGCTCGGTCGTGGCGGGGGACATCCGCGAGCCCGGGGCCGCCGAGCGCCTCATCCGGACGACCGTCGAGCGCCACGGGGGACTGGACACGCTCGTCAACAACGCGGGCGGCCAGTACTTCGTCGCCGCCGAGGGGATCTCGGCCAAGGGCTGGAACGCCGTGCTGCGGCTCAACGTCGGGGGGACACTGGCGATGATGCGGGCCGCGGCCGACCACGGCTTCGGGCCCGCCGGCGGCACCGTCGTGAACGTGACGGTCTCGCCCCACCACGGGATGCCGGCCATGGCGCACACCGGCGCGGCGCGCGCCGCCGTCGAGGCGCTCGGGCGCGAGCACGCCGAGCTGTGGGCCGAGCGCGGCATCGCCGTGGTCGGCCTGGCGATCGGGCGCTTCGACACCGAGTCGTTGCGCAAGTACCCCGAGGTCGTGCTGCGGGGCGCTGCGCGCACCGTGCCGCTGCAGCGCCTGGGGACCGTGGAGGAGTTCGGCTGGATGGTCGCGCTGCTCGCGTCGCCGCTCGGGCAGGCGCTCGGCGGTTCGGTCGTCACGCTCGACGGCGGCGTGGACAACTGGCACGGCCCGTGGCCGCCCGAGGGCCTGACGGACGACGTCGGCACGGTTCCGACGGAGGCCCGCGTGCCTAGACCTTCGGGCTGAGATCGCCCACGGCGCTCCGGGCCGGGAGTACGCTCGCGCCCGAGCCGTCCCGTGACGGTGCCGACCAGACCGATTCGAGGTGCCATGCGCCGGATCGCCGTGCTTGTCGCGTTGTCGATGACGGCATGTGCCGCGTCGTTCGCGCCGGCCGCCCTCGGCGCCGACCCGGTCGTCATGGCGGCCGGGGACGTCGCCTGCAACAGCGCGGGCACGACGACCCCAGGCGCGTGCAGCCAGCGCTACACCGCCAACCTCGCGCTGGCGCAGAAGAGCTCGGCCGAGGGGCTCGCGGCGCTCATCGCGCCGGGCGACCTGCAGTACCCGTCCGGAGGGCTGTCCGACTTCCAGAAGTGGTTCGGGACGTCGTGGGGCCAGCCCGCGCTCCGCAGCGTCCTTCGCCCCGCGCCGGGCAACCACGAGTACCAGACCTCGGGAGCCGCCGGCTACTTCGACTACTTCGCGAGCATCGGGGTGCCGACCGGCACGCGCGGTCAGGGCTGGTACAGCTTCGATGTCGGAACGTGGCACTTCATCGCGCTGAACTCGAGCAACGCCTGCAGTCCGGTGTCGTGCGCCAAGGGCTCCGCCCAGGAGACGTGGCTGCGCAGCGACCTGTCCGCGACGCGCCAGCCCTGCATCGCAGCGTTCTGGCACCACCCGCTCAGCAGCGCCCCGAAGCTGAAGGACATCTGGCAGGACCTGTACGACGCCGGGGCCGACTTCGTGCTCGACGGCCACGTCCACGGCTACAAGAAGCCGGTGGCCCGCAACGCCGCCGGGGCGGCCGACCCCAACGGGCCGCGGGAGGTCGTGGTCGGCAGCGGCGGCAAGAGCAGCGGGGTCTACGGGTTGCTGAAGCTCACGCTGCACCCGAACGGCGCCGACTGGCAGTTCGTCGGATCCGGCGCCAGCGACGCCGGGACGGCGACCTGCCACGGCGCGGCGCCCACGCCCGGCAAGCCCGCCGCGGCCTTCACGAGCACGACCTCGGGCCTCGGCGCCACCGTCACCGACACATCCTCAGGGTCGCCCACGAGCTGGGCCTGGAGCTTCGGGGACGGGACCAGCAGCACCGCGCAGAACCCGCCGGTGCACACCTACGGCCAGCCGGGGACCTACACCGTCAGCCTCACGGCCACCAACGCCGCCGGAAGCTCCACGATCAGCAAGCCCGTCACCGTGTCGGCGACGGGACCGCCGCCGCCCGCAGCCGGGGTGACCCTCGTGGCCGACACCAAGGCCAACGCGGGCTCGCCGAGCAAGAGCTACGGCGCGGACCCCACGCTGCGCGTCCGCGCCGGCACGTACGCCTCGTTCCTGCGCTTCACGGTCAGCGGCCTCACCCGGCCCGTCACCGGCGCGGTGCTCGAGCTGAAGGCCGTCACGCAGGCCAGCAAGGTGGGGGGCGACGTCTTCCTGACCTCCGGGCTGCTCACCGACGGTGTGACGCCGTGGACGGAGTCGAACCTGACATGGGCCCGGATGCCGGCCGCCGGGACGAAGCTCGGCAGCGCCGGTGCGGTCGACCCGGCGGTCGCCGGCGGGCTCGTGAGGATCACGCTGTCGGCCGGCGCGTTCGCCGCGGGCGACGGCACCTACGACCTCGCGCTGCAGAGCACCAGCACGAGCAGCGCCTACTACGCCAGCAGGGAGTCCGGCGCCGGAGCACGGCTGGTGCTCACGACGCCGTAGATCCGCTGACGGCGACCGCGCGCCCCACCCGCCCGGCCGGTATCCTCCGCAGGTAGCGAGCTTGCGGGCGAAGTGTTGTGGCTGCACAGAAGCCTTCCAAGCTTCTAGGGCGGGTTCGATTCCCGTCGCCCGCTTGTATCGACAACACTCCTCGGGGAGTGGCGCAGTCTGGTAGCGCACCCGGCTGGGGGCCGGGCGGTCGCAGGTTCAAATCCTGTCTCCCCGACT
>JAXDGY010000153.1:0-2748 GCA_034664785.1 Solirubrobacteraceae bacterium | reverse complement strand
TAGGCGGCCAGGTCGCCGCCGCGCAGCGCGATGAGCGAGGGCGCCAGGCCGACCGCCGCCAGGGCCGCCTCGCCCGCCACGCCGCTCGTGCGCCGGCGCAGCACGGCGCCGCCGAGCGTCGCCGCGGCCATCGCGCCCAGGACGGTCGCGTCCTGGAAGGGCAGGCGCGCCTCGGGCAGCGCGCGCTTGACCAGCGGGATGACGACCATGGCCTCGCCGAGCCGGGCGACGCCGCGGGCGCCCGGGACCTGCGCGATGCGACCGCGCAGGCGCGGCTTGCGCCCGGAGGCGACGCCGATGCTGCCGTCGGCCTTGCGCACCGCCGCGGCCCAGTGCGTCGGGCCGTGGACGAGCAGCCCGTTGCGCAGCGCCATCCCGCCGAGGCGGAGCTTGGGCGAGGTGGTGGTGGTCTTCTCGCTCATCCGAGTCGCTCCTGGACGATGTCGTGGTAGCAGCGCGTGGCCCACGCCAGGTCGCGCACGTCGATGCGCTCGTCGGCGGAGTGGATCAGGGGCGCGGTGTCGTGCAGCGCCTGGTGGCGATGCGGGAAGAAGCCGTAGGCCGTGCACTCGGGGAACGCGTTGCGGAACGTCCGCGAGTCGGTGAACCCCGGGAGGATCGTCGGCACGACGCGGGCCTCGGGGTCCTCGCGCGCAATCCACGACTCGATCGCGGCGAACAGCGGCGTGTCGGCCGGCGAGGCGTTGCCCTCGACCTCCTCGAAGAACTCGAGCTCGTAGCCGTCGGGGCCGAGGACCTCGGTGATGCGCCGCAGCGCCTGCTCCTTGCCCAGGCCGGGCGGCACGCGGCAGTCGACCTTCAGGACCGCCCGCGACGGGATGACGTTGATCTTCTCGCTGGCCGTGATGCGGGTCGGCGCCAGCGTGACCGCCAGCATCGGCTCCACCAGCATCGCGAGTCCCGGGTCCTTGGCGCGCAGGCGCTCCAGCGCGGCGGCGGGGTCCCCGTCCGGGCTCAGGCCGAGGCCCTCGAGCAGCCCCCGGGGGCCGTCGGTGAGGTCGAAGCCGGGCTGCCGGTCGCGCATGCGCTCCAGGAGCGGAGCCATCTTGAGCAGCGCGTTGTCGCCGATCTTCGGGATCGACGCGTGGCCGGCGATGCCGTCCGTGGTCAGCGTGAAGCGGAAGACGCCCTTCTCGGCCACGCAGACGCCGTAGTAGCGGCCCCCGTCGAACCGGATCACCGGGCCTGCGCCCTCGTTGAGCAGCTCGTCGCAGCGGACGAGGTCGGGGTGGTGCTCGCAGATCCACACCGCCCCCTCCTCCCCGCCGGTCTCCTCGTCGACGACGCAGACGACGAGCAGGTCCCCGCGGGCCGGCCGCCACCCGCTCCGGGCCAGGCCGATCGCCGCCGCCACCTCCGCCGCGGTCTGCGACTTCATGTCCAGGGCGCCGCGACCCCAGAGGAAGCCGTCGTCGTCGACGTCGCCCGACCACGGGTCGTGCTGCCAGGCCGCCGGGTCCGCCAGGACCGTGTCCATGTGGGACAGCAGGCAGAACGTCGGCCCGTCCTCGCGGCCGCGCAGGCGGGCGACGAGGTTCGGGCGCTCCGGGGTGCGGCCGAGCAGCTGGACGTCGTCGAAGCCCGCGTCGTGCAGCAGCTGCGCGAGGAGCTCCTGGGCCGGGCGCTCGTTGCCCGGCGGGTTGACCGTGTCGAACCGGATGAGCCGCTGCAGCAGCCCGGTGGCGTCCTGGTCCATGGGGAGCCATCGTACGCGTCCGGCGCCGGTGCGGCCGCGGGCGCTGCCATGCTGGGTGACGCCGTGGACCAGCTCTTCGACACCGGCGCCGAGCCGCCCGACCGCGCCGCCGCGCCGCCCCCGGGCGCCCCGCTGGCCGCCCGGATGCGCCCGGCCGAGCTCGCCGGCGTCGTCGGTCAGGAGCACCTGCTCCACGAGGGCGCGCCGCTGCGCGTCGCCATCGAGCAGGGCCGCCCGCACTCCATGCTGCTGTTCGGCCCCCCCGGGTCCGGCAAGACCACGCTGGCCCGGCTCGTCGCGGCCAGCGCGAACGCCGCGTTCGAGGAGCTCAGCGCCGTGGAAGCCGGGCGCGCCGAGGTCCGCGCCGTGATGGAGCGGGCCCGCCACCGCCGCGACGCCACCGGCACGCCGACGGTCTTCTTCCTCGACGAGATCCACCGCTTCAACAAGGCCCAGCAGGACGCGCTGCTGCCCGCGGTCGAGGAGGGGCTCGTGACGCTCATCGGCGCCACGACGGAGAACCCGTCCTTCGAGGTCAACGCCGCGCTGCTGTCGCGGACGCGGCTCTACGAGCTGCAGCCGCTCAGCGCGGAGGACGTCGAGGGCCTGCTGCGCCGCGCGCTGCCGGGCCTGGGGGCGGAGGCCGACGACGCGGCGCTCGCGTTCCTGGCCGACCGCTCCGGCGGCGACGCCCGCACCGCGCTCTCGGCGCTGGAGCTGGCCGCGGCCACGGGCGAGGGCCCCATCGACCTCGCCGGCGCCGAGGACGCGCTCCAGCGCCGGGCGATCCGCTACGACAAGGGCGGCGACCAGCACTACGACACGATCTCCGCCTGGATCAAGGCGACGCGGGCGAGCGACCCGGACGCCTCGCTGTACTACCTCGCGGTCATGCTCGAGGCCGGCGAGGACGCGCGCTTCATCGCCCGCCGCATGGTCATCCTGGCCAGCGAGGACGTCGGCAACGCCGATCCGCAGGCGCTCGTGGTCGCCGTGGCCGCCGCCCAGGCGGTCGAGCACGTCGGGATGCC
>JAXDGY010000152.1:0-2808 GCA_034664785.1 Solirubrobacteraceae bacterium | reverse complement strand
TGCGCGCGCTCGTGGATGCGTCGGGCCAGGGAGCTGCTCGCGGCACCGGAGTCCATGGCTCGGAGGCTACGCCGGGCGGATCGCTACGGCGTGACGGGCGCGGGCGCGGCGGCGGGGGCCGGGGGCGGCGTGGTCGCCGCCGGCGCCGGGGCGGCCGGCGCGGCCGGGGCCGCCGGAGCGGGTGCCTGCGCGGCGGTCACGACCGGCGGCGACGCCTGGACGGAAGCCGGCGCGGCGGGCGTCGGGGCGGGATCGGGAGCTGCGACGGGAGCGGGCTCGGGGGCCGTGGGCGCCTCGACGGCCGGCAGCTCCTCCGGGGCGGGCGCCGGGGTGTAGACCGGGGCCTGCGCCGGGCTCAGCACCGTCGGCGCCGGGATGCCGGGAGCCGAGCCGGGGCGGACCGGCAGCGTGGTGGTGTCCGAGCCGGTCTGGGGGACCGCCGGATCCACGGGCAGCACGTCGGCCTGACCCGTGCCGTCCGGCTGCGGCGCGTTGGCCAGCACCTGGGGGCTGTCGGCGCCGGTGCGGACGTCGACCGGGACGGCGGCGACGACCTGCGTCGTGCCCGTCTTGTCCGCGGCCGGCTTGGGCGTCACGGCAGCGGGAGCGAGGGTCGCGGCGGGCTGCGGGGTGGTCGCGACGACCCGCGGGGCGGGCGGGGCCACGGCGACGGCCGATGGGGCGGCCTGAGCCTGGGCGGCGACCTGCGACTTGGCGGCGGGGCGGCGCTGGCTGTGGTCCACCTCGACCGCGCCGGCCGTCACGATGGCGGCGGCCGCCAGGCCGGCGGCCGTCTTGGTCACCACGGCGCCGATGCCGGCGGTCAGCGCGCCACCCGCGCCGGCGCCCGCGACGCTCGCGCCCGCCGCCGCGCCTGCGGTGGCCGACGTGGCGGCCGCGCTGCTCGCGCCCTGGGTGATCAGGAACTTCTTCAGCAGCAGCAGCGGCCCGAGGGGGAAGGCGGCGGCCAGGGCGCGATTGGTCGCGCGCAGCTGCTTGTCGAAGGCGGCGCAGCGCTCGCACTGGCGCACGTGGCGGCGGACCGGCGGGCTCTTGCGCTGCAGGCCCTCGGCGACCTCGCCGAGCTCGACGCGCACCTCCTCGCACGTCATGCGACGCGCCTCGGCGGCCTCGGCGAGCGAGACCCGCGCGCGGACGAGCAGCGACTTGACCGACGGGACCGTCGTCTCCATCGCGTCGGCGATCTGCTCGTAGCTCAGCGCGTCGATCTCGCGCAGCAGCAGGGCCGTGCGCTGCGTCTCGGGCAGCTCCTGCACGTCGCCGACGAGCTCGCGGAAGTCCTCGCGCCGGTGGACGCGGTCCGCGGTCGTCGCGCCGTTGTCGGCCAGGTGGACGTCCATGGAGTCCACGCCGATCGGCTGCGTGCGGCGCAGGTGGTTGAGGCTGCGGTTGCGCGCGATCCGGTAGAGCCACGGGCGCACGTTGATGGGCCGGTCGTCGGCCATGAGCGCGTTGAACGCGGCGGCGAAGACCTCCTGCAGGACGTCCTCGGCGTCCTCGCGCGACCCCAGCATGTGGCGGCAGAAGGCCTGCAGGCGCGACTGGTAGCGCGCGACCAGCGCCTCGTACGCGGCCTGGTTGCCGCGCCGCGTCAGGGCGACGAGGCGCTCGTCGCTCTGGAGCCGCATGAGCGGCGTCGGGCCGCGTAGGGCGGCTCGGTGCTTGAGGGCTGAGACTTCCACGCGTGTCGGGACCTTCCTGTCCCTGAACCCAGAACGCCGCAGAGGACGGCTAGTTGCGGTGAGCCGGGACCGCTCGACACGGTAGCGTGCTGGGCGGGCCCGGGTGGCGTAACTGGTAGCCGCGGCCGGCTTAAGCCCGGCTGTCCTCTGGACGTGGGGGTTCGAGTCCCTCCCCGGGTACTGCACGTAGGGTCCGGCGCATGGCGACGAGCCTCGCGCCCGAGCAGCTCACTGCCGCGGCCTGGCGGGCGGCCGGGGCGCCGCGGCACGTGCGCGTCGCCCCCGACGGCGCGGCGCTGGACGGCCTGCCGCCGGATGTGGGGGAGCTGGACGGCGTCGAGGCGCTCGATCTCACCGGCCTCGGGCTGACGGCGCTGCCGGACGCGCTCGCCGGCCTGCGCTCGCTGCGCTGGCTGAGCCTGCGCCGCAACGCGCTCACGAGCCTCCCGCAGGTCCTGCGCCGGCTGCCCGCGCTGCGCTCGCTGTCGCTGGTGGGCAACCCGCTGCGGCGGATCGACGGCCTGCCGCCCGCGCTCGAGCACCTCTACGTCGCCGAGCTGCCGCTCGCCACCGCCCCCGAGGACCTCGGCCGCCTGACCGCGCTGCGCACGCTCGACCTGGCGCACAACGGTCTCCCAAGCGTCCCGGAGCACCTTGGCGCGCTGACCGGCCTGGAGGTCCTCTACCTCGGCGACAACCGGCTCAGCGCGATCCCAATGGGCGTCCGCGCCCTGTGCCGGCTGACCTACCTCGGCCTCGCCGACAACCCGCTCGGGACCGTGCCGGGGTGGCTCGGGGAGCTCGGCGCGCTGGTGGAGCTGCGCCTCCAGCGGGCCGGCCTCACGGAGCTCCCCGCGGGGCTCGGGCGCCTGACTGGCCTGCGCGAGTTGCATCTCGGCGGCAACAGGCTGCGGGCCCTGCCGCCCGACGTGGGTGACCTGGCCGACCTGCGCTACCTGGACCTGCGCGCCAACGCGTTGACCGAGCTGCCGGCCGGCCTCGCCGGCCTGCGGCGGCTCCGCGTCCTCGACGCGCGCGCCAACCGCCTCGACGCGCTGCCCGACGCGCTCGCCGAGCTGCCGGCGCTCGAGAAGCTCGACCTGCG
>JAXDGY010000151.1:0-17617 GCA_034664785.1 Solirubrobacteraceae bacterium | reverse complement strand
CGCTCGAGGGCCGCGAGCAGCTCGGGATCGCGCGGGGCGGGATAGGCGACCCGGCCCAGCGCGGGGTCGGGCAGCAGGAAGCGGAAGTCGGCCCGGCGGACGCGGAGCACGTCGTCGTGGACGGCGGCGGTCGTGGCGCTCCTCGCGCGCCTCCTCGTGCCTGGTGGGTACGGTTCCGGCCTTCATGAGCGACCTGCAGACCGTCGACAACGACCTCCACGGGCTGGCAGGCGTGCGCCTGCTGGATGCCGCTCCCGGGGACGCGCGAGCGGTCGACCGCCAGCTCGGGCCGATCCGAGGCTCCCTGCAGGGCGAGCCCGACCTCGTCGTGCGCTTCGTGGACCGCCTCGACGTCCGCGGCCCGGTGACGCTGCTCGGGCTCGACGACGCGGGCTACACGGAGGACGCCTTCCTGATCCTGCGCTCCAAGCACAAGGCACGCGCCCGGGTGCAGATCCCCCTGGACCAGATCGGGACGTCCGGCGCGGAGATCGTGTGCGAGCGCGGGCTCCCGGCCGTCCCGCTGCTCATCGCCTGCCTGAACCTGACGGTCCTCGCTCACGGAGCCCTGCCCCTGCATGCGGCCGCCTTCACCTACCGCGGGCGCGGCATCGTCGTGACGGGCTGGTCGAAGGGCGGCAAGACGGAGTCGGTCCTCGCCTTCCTCGCGCACGGCGCGCGCTTCGTCGGCGACGAGTGGATCTACGTCGAGCCCGACGGCAGCAAGGTGCACGGCATCCCGGAGCCGATGCGCGTCTGGGACTGGAACCTGCGCCAGCTGCCCGCGGCGCGCGAGCGCCTCTCGGGCGCCGAGCGGGCGCGACTCGGTGGGCTGCGGGCGGCGACGAGCGCGGCCAGGGGCCGTCGCGGACGCCGGGTCGGGGCGTTCCTCGATCGCCAGCGCTACGTCGACCTGCCCCCCGAGCGGCTGTTCGAGGACGGGGCCTTCGACCTGACGGCGCCGTTCGACCGGCTCTTCCTCGTGAGCAGCCGCGACGATCCCGAGACGGTCGCCCGCCCGGTGGATCCCCTCGAGGTCGCCCGCCGGATGGCCGCGTCGCTCGAGTACGAGCGCGAGCCCATCGCCGCCGCCCATGCCCAGTTCCGCTTCGCGTTCCCCGACCGAGCCAACCCCGTCTTCGAGACCGCGGGCGAGCGGGAGCGAGCGCTGCTGGATCGCGTCTTCGCCGGCAAGCCGGCCTTCGCGGTCGACCATCCCTACCCCGTCGACCTCGGCCGCCTGTTCGAGGTCATGGACCCCCTCTGCTGAAGACGCGACGCCTTGCGGAGCAGGCGGCGCGCGGCCACCCGGCCCGCGCGGCGGGCGCGCGTCGTCCCGGGCCAGCGGTCGCGCAGGAGGGGTGCCAGCGCGAGCAGCTCGTCCCAGGCGCGATGCTCGACGGCGTCGAGCACGCGAGCGGAGCCCCAGCCTCCGGGGCAGGCGGCGTCGACGACGTCGCGCAGCGCGCTGCGCTCGTCCCGCGCCGCGGGCGCCAGGGCCACGAGCTCGCGCGCGCGCTCCTCGCGCACCCGGCCCTTGTCCATGAGCGCGTGCAGCAGCAACGACCAGAAGGCGTCGGCCGGAGCCGGGAGCCAGAGGTCGCCCTGCCGCCGGCGGCCCGCGAGGACCTGGTCGGCGGCGCCCGTGGGCAGCTCGCCGTAGGGCCCGAAGGCCAGCTCGTCGACCACGTCGAGCTTGAGGACGGCGTCGTCCTCGCCGGCCACGGGGCCGACGTAGAAGGAATGCGGCCGGCGGCCCCAGGAGGACAGGGGGGAAAGGCCCCCTGAGGCCACCAGCCTGTGTCGCAGCCGTCCAAGCTCCGAACGGCTGACGAGGAGGTCGACGTCACCGTCGACAAGATCGAGTTCCTGCGCGCCGCGCAGCAGGCACCAGCGGATGCCCGCGCCGTCGAGCACGCCGAGGGCCTGCGCGATGGCGTCATGCATCGCAGGCTCGCCGGGATCGGCGGCCAGGGAACGCACCAGGTGCACGGTGCTCACGCCCCCGAGCGACGCGCGACCACGCGCACGGTCCGGGCCAGCAGGACGATGTCGTAGGCGATCGAGGCGCGCCGGATGTACTGCACGTCGAGGCGGAGGCGATCGTCGAACGTCATCGTGTGCCGGCCCTCGACCTGCCAGAGGCCGGTGAGGCCGGGCGGGACGTCGAGGCGGTGGGTGTGCCACGTGTCGTAGGTCGACGGCGCGAACGAGGTCGGCCGCGGGCCCACGAGCGACATGTCGCCGCGGAGCACGTTGAACAGCTGCGGCAGCTCGTCGAGGCTCGTCGCCCGGAGGATCCTGCCCACGCGCGTGATGCGCGGGTCGTTCGGGATCTTGAAGTCGGGCGCCGGGAGCACGTTCAGGTGCGCGAGGCTCGCCTTGAGCTCCTCGGCGTTCGCGACCATCGTCCGGAACTTGTACATCCGGAACCGCCGGCCGTCGCGGCCGGTGCGCAGCTGCGAGAAGACGACCGGACCGGGCGAGTTCAGCCGCACGGCCAGCGCGCAGAGCGCCAGCACAGGCAGGCAGACCGTCAGCAGCCCCAGGCACAGCACGATGTCGAACGTGCGCTTGAGCATCAGGTAGCGCTTGCTGGGACCGCGGGACCTCATGACTGATCAGCCTCCTGGGCCCGCTCGAAGCGGGCGGCCGAGGGCCGGGCCAGACGGCCCGGGTTGAGTTTGAGGGCGCCCTTCGGCACCTCCGACACGGCGGCGCGCAGCGCGTTGGCCGTCAACCCGTCCTCGGGGAAGCAGGCCATCGTCACGCCGCCGGCGGGCAGCAGACCCGGCGCGACGCGTCGCAGGCGCGCGATGAGCGCCTCGACGGAGTCGCGGTCCGCCTCGGGAAGCAGGACGTAGACCGCCTCCTTCTGCAGCCAGATGCAGTCGATCGTCCGCAGCAGCCCCTGGAGGCGCTGGGCGATGCCGTTCAGCTCCCGGCGGGCGCGGCGGTCCGCCGAGGCGGAGGCCGTCGCCGGGGCGATCCGCAGCAGGGCTGCGGGATGCCCGTGGCGGCGGCTGCGATCCACCTCGTGGCGCAGCGCATGCCAGGGATCCTGGTAGTTGTCGAACTGCCGCATGGCTAGCGGGTGATCGAGTTCAGGACGGCGGAGTGCCCGCCGTTGCCGTTGTGGGTGCCGTTCACCTGGCGGGGAGCGGGCGTGAGGGACGGGGCGGCGGCCGGCGCGGGCTGCACGGCGGGCCGGCTGATGCCGAGGTTGTTCAGCAGCACGTAGCGGCTGGCCTCGGTCCGGTTGGACACGCCGAGCTTGCGGTAGATGTTCGACAGATGGAACTTGACCGTCTGCTCGGTCACCCACAGGTCGCGCCCGATGCGGGCGTTCGTGTGGCCTTCGGCCACGCACCGCAGGATCTCGAGCTCGCGGTTGGTGAGCGGGCAGGACTCGGGGCGCTGCCCCTCGGCCGGCTGCGCCTCGGCGGGGTCGGCGGCCCGGACGGCGGCCGGTGCGGAGGCCTGGTGCTGCGCCGCGTCGGCGAGCAGGGTCTCCAGCTGGCCGCTGGTCAGGGCACGCGACAGGCACACCGTGGCGCCGGCCTCAAGCAGGTCCTCGAGCGAGTCGGCGTCCACGCTGGAGGCCAGGACCAGCACGATGGCGTCGGGCCGCTCCTCGGCGACGTCCGCCAGGCGCTCCCGCGTCCGCTCCGCGGACGCGGACCCGTCGAGCAGGACGATGTCGGGGCGGGCCTCGCGCAGGGCGCGGCGGACGCTGGCGTCGGCGTCACGGACGCCGAAGACGGTGATCTCGGATGAGTAGCGGAGGGCGACTCGCATGGTCGTGACCAGGAATCCGTCCGTTCCGACGATGAACATGCGCTTCATGCGGTGCCTCCGGCTAGTTCAGGGGTACGTGGTCCCGTAGAGCGGCGCCCGCGTCCCTCGTACTCGAGGGCGGGGAGCTCGTTCCGGGAGTGCAGGCCGAGCTTCTGGAAGCCCGACGACACATGGCTCTTGACCGTGCTCTCTGCGAGCGTGAGCCGTCCGGCGATCTCGGCGTTGCTGAGGCCGTCGGCCGCGAGGGCGAGCACTTCGCGCTCGCGGGCCGACAGCGGTTCGCGGCCCAGCGCGCTGCGCTCCTTGAGCGGCACGACCGCGTGCCCGAGCGAGACGGCCCGCACCACGGCGGGGAGCGTCAGCGCGAGCTGCTGTTCGAGGATGACCCCGTCGGCGCCGGCGCGCAGCGCTGCGCGCACCGTCGTCGCCCGGGCATCACGAAGGGAGAGGATGATCCGCGAGTGCGGGACCGACGCGGCCAGCGTGCGGATCGTCTGCGCGTCGTCGCGCTCGTGACCCGACACGAGGACCACCACGTGCGGGTGGCGCACGTCGCGGAGGGTCATGAGGTCCTCGGCCTGCTCGACGCAGCCCATGACCTCGATGCCCTGACGCGAGAGCGCCATCTCGACCTGGCGGGTCGTCCGGGGATCCCCGATGACCGCGACGAGCGGATCGAGCGTCACGCCGATGCCGTTGGGTGTCATGGCGGAGGCGACCATCACGCGGCCGTCCTCACGGGCGTGCGCTGGAAGCGCGTCGCGCGGGTGGCGGGACGGAAGCCCATCTCCTGCAGCGCAGCCTGGGCGGCGGCGCGGCCCCGGTAGGACAGCCCGTGCACGGAGCGGACGGACCGGCCCAGGTGGGCGGCGACCTCCTCGGGCGACAGGCCGACCAGGTGGCGGAGCAGGAGCACGTCGCGCTGGTCGCCCGGCAGCGTGGCGAGCGCCTCGCGCAGCGAGGAGCCGCGCTCGTTGCTCGCGTCCTCCGCGGAGCCGCCCTGCGGCTCGACGTCCTCGCACGGCACGGCGCGCCGGCGGCGCACGTGGTCGATGGCGGTGTTGTGCGCGACCCGCCGGACCCAGGACGCGAAGGGCGCGTTCCCGGGGCGGTAGTGGTCGAGCTCCGTCAGCAGCTTCGCGAAGACCTGCTGCGTGACGTCCTCGGCGTCGTGACCGTCACCGACGATCCGGGCGACGTAGGCGTGCACCCCACGCGCATGGCGCACGTACAGCTCTCGCATGGCATCGCGGTCGCCCAGGCCGGCGGCGGCGACGATGTCCCGCATGTCTGCTTCTTCCCCCTGAGCACCGCGCATGCGCGGCGGCTCAGCGAATGGTGCATGCGCAAAGGCATGCGATGGGCGGCGCCCGTCCGTTCGCAAGATGCTTCCCCCGTTGGATTCCGTTCCAATGTCCCCCCGACCGTCCGTCCTAGACAGCCGAAGCTTGAGTCGTGCACCTTAGGTCGTGCCCGTCAAGACGACCTGAGGTTAGGTGTTAAGATCCTGTGGCCAGGACCATTTTTAGGTTGAATCTGTGCAAATACAACACGCGAAGGTGCGGATAGCCGTACTGCGCTAAGGGAGACGACGCGTTGGCCGCCTCATCCTCGCAACAGGCTGACGTTCCCGGCGACGGTCGGGGACAGACCGGTTCCGGGTCAGTCGAGCATTCGGCGTTCCACGGGCATCCGTACGCCCTTCTGGTCGGGTCATCGACCGGTGGCGTTGCCGTCTTTAACACCGCAGCGGCGCGGATCGCGGGTCCGCTGACCGACCTCGGGGCGGGCGGGGATCGCGTCGTCTGCGAGCTCATCGGATGCCGCCGCGAGGATGGACCGCTCGCCGACCTGTGCCTCCACGAGCGGGCCGCGGAGGGGGACGGAGTGCTGCCCGAGGTACGAGTCGATCTGCCCGAGGGTGCCGGCGAGCGCGCCGCGTGGGTCACCGTCGCGCGCGTGGGCGCGGAACCCGTGCAGATCCTCACCGAGCTGCGGCCGGGCGACCCGAACGACCGCCGTCGCCGGACGACCCCCCACTGGACCACCGGGCCGCGCCTGCGCATCGTGACGCTGGGGCGCACGTCCGTACGGGGGCCCGAGGGGCCCATCGCGGGGCGCTGGCTGGCCAACCGCCCGGGCAAGATCCTGAAGTTCCTCCTGGCCCATCGCCAGCGGGTCTCGTTCGCCGACGAGCTCAGCGAGAAGCTCTGGCCCGAGAGCGGCTCGGGGAGCCTGGAGGGCGTGCGCCACTTCGTGCACGTCCTGCGCGAGCACCTCGAGCCCGGCCCGCGCGAGCGCGGCAAGTCGTCCTTCATCCTCGCCGAGCCCGGGGGCTACCGGATCGACCGCGCGAACGTGCAGATCGACGCGGACGAGTTCGAGGACCGCATCACCGCCGGCCAGACCGCCCTCCAGGCGGGCGACCAGGCCGCCGCCGCCGCGGCGCTGACGGTCGCTCTGGAGCTCTACGGCGGGGACTTCCTGGCGGACGAGCCATACGCGGAGTGGGCGCTCGACGAGCGGGACCGCCTCCACGGGATCGCCACGGACGCGATGCGCCAGCTGGCGACCGTCCACCAGGCCGCGGGCGACCTCGAGGCGGCCACCGCGGCCCTCGAGCGGCTGACGCTGCACGAGCCCTTCGACGTCGAGGCCCACATCGACCTGCTGCGCCTCCTCGTGCAGCGTGGCCGCCGGAGCGAGGCGGTCCGGCGCTACGGGATGCTGCGCCAGCGCATGCTGACCACGTTCGGCGAGGACGTCGGCTTCAGCCTGGCGGACATCGCGCTGCCCGGATGAGCCCGGCCCGCCCCCCGACCGCCCTCAGCCCAGCGACCAGTCCGTCCAGCCCATGATCTTGCCGGGCGCGGCGGGCGTCGAGGCGGGGAACGTGGTGCCGTAGGCGCGGTTGATGATCCACGGCTGCCAGGCGTCGTCCGACCTGGCCCACCAGTTGCCGTAGGACTGCTCGAGCCGGTCGAGGAACTGCGCGGCCCGGAGGACGGCGCGGGTCTGCCAGCCGAAGGCGTCATAGCCTCGACGGGCGAGGATCATGGCCTGCACGACGACGCCCTGCATCCCCTCCCAGGCGTAGTCCGTGTGGCACGGCGGCACGTTGAACTTGCCGCAGCGGCGCATGTCGTCCGCGAGGGCGCCGTCGATCAGCAGGCCCTTCTTCACAGCGCCGACGGGCTGCACGCCCACGGGCCGGGACGGGTCGGCCTGCCAGGACACGTCGCCGTACTTGAAGAACGCGTAGCTCGCCCGGTCGCCGAGCCAGCCCTTGAACACGCGGGCCGCGCGGTCGAGGTCGATCTGGTCCCCCAGGTAGGCATCCGCGGCCACGCGGCTCGCGCCGGCCATCAGGCCCCAGTTGTTCGGACGCGCCTCGCTGGTCGTGATGAGCGACTCGCCGCCCAGGTTCTCGGTCCGCACCGCGCTGAGCCATGCCCGGAAGCGGGCGTCGAGCGCGGGGTCGGCATCGCGCAGGCTGATCAGGTCGGCCGCGATCACGTAGGAGGCGAGGTTGCGGCCCAGGGCGAGCGTGCGCCCGCCGGCCTCGGTCCCGATCGCCGCGGCGATGCCCGCGGCCGCCTTGCCCTGGTAGATGGAGGCCCCGGTCCGCGCGTAGACGAGCGCGCTCGCAAGGATGTTGACGTCGTGGTCGGAGTTCTGGTCGGAGAGGTCGGCCGTGCCCGGGTTGGCGTCGGCGGCCTTCTTGAGGTTCGCCCACGCCGGGCCGGAGGTGGGCTTGGAGGCGAGCTCGGCCGGGGTGGTCCAGATCCCGGGGACCGCAGCGGCCGGGATCTGCACCGCGGCACCGGGCGGGTCGGTGCTCCCGGGCGCCGGCGAGGCGCCGGGGGAGCCGGGCTCCGCCGGCGGGCCGCCGGGGCTGCCGGGATCCGACGACGAGGCGTCCGAGGGGGGCGTGCCGGCCTGCGCCGGGGTGACCTGGAGGTGCGGGCGGCCCTCGTCGGCCTCGCGGCTGACGACCTGCACCGGGTGGCGGCTCTTGGAGACGAGCACGAGGTTGAAGGTCTGTCCCGTGCGGACCGCGGCCGTCAGGTCGACCGTGATCAGGCGGCAGCGCGCAAGGCGCGCCTTGCGGGTCTTCTCGTTGCAGCTCGGCTTCCAGCTGGCCAGGCGGGAGCCGATGCGCAGCGTGTGCTGGGCGTCACGGCCGCTGTCGGTCCACGAGCCCGACAGCGGTTGCCCGGTGGGACCGAGCACGGTGTCCACGTCGAAGCCCGCGGTGGGGACGTTGCGGGCGCGCAGCAGCAGCACAGCGCGCGAGGACGGGCCGACGGGCCCGGGGACCTTGAACGTCAGGTAGCTGCGCCAGCGGCCCTGTCCCCCCACCCGGAGCCACTGGCGCTTGCCGTAGGTCGTCGAGCGGTAGATCGGGCTGACAGCCGAGTCGGCAGCGGGCGCATAGGTCTCGAGCCCCGCGGCGCTGCTCGGCGTCGCCGAGCCGGCGAGGGCGACCGTCAGCAGGAGCGCGCAGCCGGCCGCAGGGCGGAGTCGTCTGACCGTTGCGGAGGTTGGCACCATGGGCGTGTGCAGTATGGAGTCGGCCGGACGGGCCGGTCGACGCGGTGCCGCCACAGGCGGTCCCGATGACCCCCTGATCCCCGTCGCGGGACGTTTGACCCCCCTTCCCACGACGATTGCACTGCGCCTGTTGCAGGTCAATCGTAGGGCAGGTCCGGCTCCGCTTCCAAGCCGCCAACGGAAGTTGCACGGCCAGGCCCCGGCCTAGCGGAGGATGCCGGTGTGCCCGATCGAGTAGCGGCCCGGCTGGGGCCACACGGCCAGCCCGTGCGGGCCTTGGCCGACGGGGATGCGGTGCAGCAGCTTCCCGGTGCGCGTGCTGATCGCGTAGACGTCGGCGTCGTAGCGACCCGAGAGCCAGAGGACCCGGCCGTCGGCCGACACGCCGCCCATGTCAGGGCTCGCACCCGTGGGCAGCCGCCAGGTGCGGGCAGGACGGCGGGTGCGGAAGGACAGCAGCGTCACCGTGCCGGCGTCGCGGTTGGAGACGTACAGGTACCTGAAGTCGCGGCTCGGGTAGAGGCCGTGCGCTCCGGCACCGGTGCGCACGAAGCCCTCCTTGGTCAGCGTGCGCGCGTCGACCAGCCAGACGCCGCCCGACGCCATGTCGGCCACGTAGAACGTCCGCCCGTCGGGCGACAGCTTCACGTCCTGGGGCATGGCTCCGGTGCGCAGGTCGATCGTCTTCACGACGCGCTCGCGGACGAGGTCGACGACGACCATCCGCCCCGCGAACTCGCACGACACCAGCGCGCGGCGCCCGTCGGCCGTGTAGTCCATGTGGTCCATGCCCGCGCACTGCGGGACGGGCAGGCGGTGGCGGAGCGCCATGGTGTGCGGCTCGCGGAAGTCGAGCACCCGGTGGGCCTCGGCCACGACGATGGCGCGCCGGCCGTCGGCGGTGAAGTAGAGGTTGTAGGGATCGAGGACCGGCACCGGGAGCCCGTGGCGGCCGGTCCGCGGGTCGATCGGCGTGAGGCTGTTGCCGAGGTCGTTGGTCACCCAGAGCGTCCGCAGGTCCCACGACGGGGTGACGTGCTGCGGCAGCGCGCCCACGGCGAAGTGCGCGATGACCTTCGCGGTGCGCTGGGAGATGACGTCGACCGTGTCCGACTTCGAGTTGGGGACGTAGATCCGCGGCGGGTCGTTGCGGACCACGGGGCTCAGCAGCCCCGGCCGCTCGGCGGCGTACACGTTGCGGCGGTCCATGAGCGGCGGGATCCGCCCGGCCCGCGGCGTGAAGCTCGCCCGGGACGCGTCGGGGCTCGTGGCCGGGGCGGCCGCCGGGCTCGATGCGGACGGGGTCGAGGTGTTGTCGCGGGGCGGGTCCGCGGCGGCGCCCCCGCCGCCCGACGTCCCCCCGCAGCCCGCGACCGCCAGCGTCAGCGCGCAAGCCGCAGCGGCGAGCGGCCAGACCGGCCTCACGCCCCCGCCCCCAGCGCCCAGATCTCGTCGTGCACGCGACCTGACGCGTCGCGGCCGCCGACGACGGTGACCTGGCCGGGCAGGGACGCGGCGCTCAGGTCCGACAGCGCGACCGGCAGCCGGCCGGCGCTCCGCACGCGCCCCGTCGCGGGGTCGACGGCGAGGATCGCCGCGCGCTGCGCCGTGAGCGACGCCCCGCGGCCGCCGAGCACGTAGAAGCGGCCCCCGAGCGCGGCGCCGACGGCGTGGGTCACCGCCGACGGGAGTCGGCCGACGCGCCGGACCCGGCCCGAGGCGGGGTCGAAGCTCAGGATCTCGCTCCGCGCGGTGGTGCCGGACGTGCCGCCGGCGATGAGCAGGCGCCCGCCGACGGCCGCCACCGCGGCGTAGCGCAGCGGGCGCGGCATCTCGGCCACGACGCGGATGCCGTGGCCCGGCGTGAAGGCGAAGATCGACCGCAGCGCCACCGTCCCCGTGTACCCGCCGACCACGTAGGCGGTCCCGCCGATGGTCGCGGCCGCGACGTCCGAGGCGCCGGCCGGGAGGGTCCCCGCCGGGCGGGTGCCGCCGCTCGGGAGGATGCGCAGCACCTGGGTGCTGCCCGCCCCGGCCTGCCCGCCGCCGAAGAACCAGGTCTGCGAGCCGATCGTGGCCGCGGCGGCGTCGTGCAGCGGGCTCGGCAGCCGGCCGATGACGCGCGCGCTGGTGCCCTGCACCCGGACGATCGAGGCCACCGAGGCGTCGGCCGCGTCGAGGCCGCCGATGGCGAGCAGCCCGCTGCCCGCGGGCGCGACCGCCGGGAGCTGCACGGGAGCCGGCAGGTGCCCCGTGTGCAGCACGCGCAGCCGGGGGTCGGCCGCCGGCGCGGGCGTCGTGGCGGGCGCCGCCGCCCCGGTGGTCGCCGTCGCGGAGGAGGTCCCCGCGGACGGCGCCGCCGTGCGCGAGGCGGACGGGTGGGACGAGCCGCAGGCTGCGACCAGGAGCGCCGCCGCGAGGACGGCCGGGAGGCATGCGGCGGCGGCGCCGCGACGGGTCTGATCGGGGGAGGAGCTTGTCACGGTCGCCGGTGGCGGCGGCCGGGGGACTGACAGGGCCACGCGCCGCCGGAGCATCGCCGAGCGGTCATGACGGGCTCCTGAACGGGTCCGTACCCTGCCGACGCCACCTCGGTCGCCCTGTGCCACGATGTCGATCCACGACCGCCTGTCGCAGTCCGGCGGCCGGAGCGCTGTGCTTCGCCGCCGGGGTCGCGACACGGACGGCGGTCGGAGGCTCATCGCGGGGCCCCGCCCGTCCCCCCCTCGTGGCGGGGCCCCGTGAGGGCCGGGCGGTCCGCCACGAGCGGGAAGGCCATGCGGACCACCGTGCCACCCGACGCGCCGCGACGCACGCTGGACTCCAGGGCGAGCGCAGCGATCATCGGCATCCCGAGGCCCATGCCGGGGCTGTCGGAGCGGGGCCGCAGCCCGATGCCGTCGTCCTCGACCGTCACCTCGATGCGCCCAGGCCGCACCAGGGCGTGCAGCCCGAGCTCGCCCTCCGCGCCGTCCGGGTAGCCGTGGACGACGGCATTGGTCAGCGCCTCCGAGACGGCGAGCCGCAGGTCCGCGAGCGCCTCGCCCTCGACGCCCGCGTCCGTTGCGAAGGTGGTCATGGCGCCGCGCAGCAGGCCGACGCTCGCCGGCACGGCCGGCGCCGTCCATCGCTCGCTCTGCAGCGGCCGCCGCGCGGCTCGGGTGCGCCCCGCGACAGGCGTGCAATGGACCGCCAGCAGCGCGGTGTCGTCCGCCTGGGGTCCGCGCTCGAAGGCCTCCACGGCGGTCCGGACCCGGACGACTGCGTCCTGCGCGCTGGTCGCGCCGGCCACGGCCCCCGCCAGCCGCGCGTCGCCGAAGCGCCCGCCGGCGCCGACGGCATCCGTCACGCCGTCGGTGTGCAGCAGCAGGATGTCGCCCGCCAGCAGGTCGACCGTCTCGGTCTCCCAGCCGGCGTCGTCCCAGGCGCCGACCACGGGCCCGGGCCGGCCGACGGGCTCGACCTCGCCCGTCCTGATACGCAGGGGCGAGGGGTGCCCGGCGCAGAGGATCGTGGCCGTCGCGCCCCACCCGGTCGGGGCCAGCAGCACGACCGCCACGGTGCAGATCGACAGCTCGGCGCGCTCGATGAGCGACGCGTTGAGCTCCTCGACGGCGCGCCGGGGCTCGCCGAGCAGCCGCCCGACGCTGCGCAGCGTGTGGCGGGCCTGCGCGGTGAGCGCGGCGGCCTGGGCGCCGCGGCCCGTCACGTCGCCCATGACGATCATCCAGCCGGCGGGGGTGTCGAACGCGTCGTAGAAGTCGCCGCCGACGACGTTCTCCTCGCCGGCGGGGCGGTAGAGCGACGCGATCCCGAACCCGGGCAGCTCGGGCAGCGCGTCGGGCAGCAGGCCGGCCTGCAGCGTCCGCGCGATCCACGAGCGCTCCGTGTACAGCCGCGCGTTCTCCACCGCCGTCCCCGCCCGCCGCCCGAGCTCCTCGGCGAGCCGGAGCTCGTTCGGCGTGAACGTCCGGTGCGACTCGGCGCTGACGAAGCTGATCGTGCCGATCACGCCGCGTGCCGTCGGCATCGGGACGATCATCACGGCGCGCATCCCGAGCATGCGCAGCGCCGCCAGCTGCTCGGGATCCGGAACGGACTGCTCCAGCAACTCGTCGGGGATCTCGTTGTAGAGCTGCGAGCGCCCGTTGCGGATGACCTGGGCGGATCCCGACTCGCTCTGCATCGATTCGGGGTAGCGCGCGTTGTACTCCCGCGCGAAGGCGACCTTGTCCGGATCGACGTGGGCGACGGCCACCGAGCGCAGGAGGCCCCGGTCGTCGGGCAGCGTCACGCCGCACCAGTCCGCGAGCTCGGGCACGGCCAGCCTGGCGACCTGGGCCAGCGTCTCCTCGTAGTCCAGGGACGAGGCGAGCAGCGCGCCGGCCTCGGCCAGGAAGCGCTGCGCCGACTCGGCGCGCTTGGCCTCGGTGACGTCCTCGATCACGTTGACCGCGAGCCGCGGGTGCCCGGTCCGGTCGAGCACGGCGCTGGCCTTGATGAGCCGCCAGCGCTCCTCGCCGGTGGTCCGGTGGACCGCGCGCAACAGCAGCGGGCCCGCCGGCTCCCCGCGCAGCACGCGGCGGGCGGGCAGGGCGTCGGGATCGAGCGGCGAACCGTCCTCGAGCCACGCGTCCCACTGCTCGCTGAGCTGCGCCACGCCCGCGCCCAGCAGCGCCTCGGCGGAGGGGAAGCCGAAGCTGCGGGCCGCCGCCTCGTTGGCGTAGACGAGCCCGCCGGCCGGGTCCTGCACCGTCACGGCCTCCGCGAGGGTGTCGAGCGCTGCGCTCTGCTGCGCCTCGAGCGACTCGAGCTCGGAGAACAACCCGGCGTTGTCGAGCGCGAGCGCGACGCGCCCGCCGAGCAGCGTGGCGAACGCCAGGTCATCCGCGTCGTATTTCCGCCGCGAGATGTCCGTGACGATGAGCGCCATCGAGCCGATGCTCTGCCCGCGCGCGCGGAGCGGCACGACGAGCGTCGAGCGGCCCCCGAGGGTGCGCAGGAAGCGGAGGTCCGCCTCGTCGATCGCGGCGGCGCGCACGATGTCGTCGGTGGCGTGCTGGACGAGCTGCGGCTTGCCGGAGGCCATCGCGGCGGCCGCATGCTCCCGGGAGTGTCCCGCCGCCGCCGCCCGGCGCTCCAGGCCCGCGCGGATGTCCCGGGCCCGCGGCCCCGTGGCGGTGACGGCCAGGCGCTCGAGCTTCTCGTCGCGTTGCACGTCGATCACGCAGACGTCGGCGAGCGTCGGGACCATGAGGTCGCTGAGCCGCTGCACCGTCTCGTCGACGGTGGATGCGCCCTCGGCGATGCCCGCGACGGCGTTGAGCAGGCGGAACCGGCGTCGGTCGAGGGCGAGGTGCACACGTGCCCGGGCGCCGGTCAGCGCGAAGGCGCCGGCCGCGCCGACGATGAACAGGCGGGCGACCCAGTCCCCGGTGCCGAGGTTGTCGTTCCACGCGCCGCTGGCCGCGCAGACCGCGAGGGCGACGAGCGCCACCGCGGCCGTCTGGCGCAGCGACCCGAGCAGCGCCGTGACGAACGGCGCCATGACGACCGACGCGATGATCACCCGCTGCTGGCCCCAGCGGATGTCGACGGCCGTCAGGGCGGCGACGATCGCGAGGCCGAGC
Organism: Solirubrobacteraceae bacterium; assembly: GCA_034664785.1. GTDB lineage: Bacteria > Actinomycetota > Thermoleophilia > Solirubrobacterales > Solirubrobacteraceae > Paraconexibacter. The sequence goes on along the minus strand of JAXDGY010000151.1, from coordinate 3,635 downwards.
GGCGCGGCCCACGGGTGGGCCTGCTGCCCACCCGACCACCAGGGGTCCCTAGGCGCCTCCGCCACCGGCGACCACGTCGGAGGGGTCGTCGACGAGCTCGAGGCGCTCCGCGAGGCCGGTGAGCTCGAGCAGCCGCTGGACGGGCTCGGGGCCGCGGACGACGAAGAGGGTGAAGCCGTCCTGGGCGGCCCGCAGCTCCACCTCGACGAGCAGGCGCATGCCGGAGGAGTCCATGAAGCCCACCCCGCGCAGGTCGAGCAGGAGCGTGTGCGCGCCCCGGCGGGCGGCGTCGAGCTCATCGCGGAGCACGTCGGCGGTGGCGAGGTCGATGTCCCCCTCCGGGGCCACGGTCACGACGTCGCCGTCGCGGCGATGTGAGACCTTGAGATCGAAGGGACGGGTCATGGACGAGACGCGCTGGCCTGCACGGTCCGGCCGATCATAGGTCGCTGTCGGGTCGCCCGCTGTCGACGGGCTCCAACGGCACCCGGTCCCGCTGATCGCTCAGCGCGCGCCGTTGAGCGCGTTCACCGCGGCGAAGACGTCGCCCTCGCGGTAGAAGTCGACCGCCACGACGCTGGGCAGCAGGTCCCGGTCGCGGCGGCAGCGCCCGAGGCGGCGGTCGAGGACGGCGGGCGCATTGACCTCGCGGGCGATGCTCGGGCGCGGCGCGGGCGACGTGTCGACCCAGTGGTTGACGAGGAAGAGCGAGCCCGCGGTGCCGCCGCGGTTGGGTGAGCAGCTCGCCGGCGCCTCGACCTCGGCTGCGCTGCGGAAGCGGTATGGCGTCTCCTGCATCACCTCGGGCTGGCGATGGATCCACGACACGGCGCCCGCGCTGTCCTCCGTCAGCACCAGGACCCGCTCGTCACGCTCGATCAGCCGGCGCAGGGTGGGCCAGGGCGGCCGCGCCGGGCCGCGGAAGACCTCGTGCTCCAGGCCGCTGCGCTCGATGACCTCGGCCGTGTCCGCCGCCGCGGTGTCATCCTCGACGGAGAGCACGAGGACCTCTTCGGGGTGGGTGACGAGGTAGCGATGGACGCCGGCGAGCGCGTCCACCGCGCGCGTCGCGCCGGCCTCGCAGAAGGCGTGGCAGAGGAAGACCTCACGCGGCGCGGCGCCGCGCGTGCCGATCCGCTGCCGCAGCCGCTCGGCCGTCTGCACGAACCGCTCCCCGAGCTCGTCGACGATCTTGGCGCGGCTCTTCGTGTCACCCGAGAGGTCGGTGATGACCCCGCGCGGCGTCGCGTAGCCGTAGTGGGTGTCGATGAGAAGCGCCCGCACCCCGTCCTCGAGCTGGCTCGGGATGCCGGCGTCCTGGGCGGCGAACAGCCAGCCCGGCTCGCGGTCGGCCGCCATCGAGTTGTGGGTGCCGGCGAACGCCACGTCGTCCAGCGGGCGGTCGCACAGCGCGGCGCTGCCGTTGCAGCGTCCCACGCGCGGCGCGTCGGGCCCACCGCTCGCGGCGAGCGCGCCGACCGCGCCGAGCAGCACCACGAGCGCCAGCGCCACCGCGGCGACCCGCGGCGCACGTCCCGCTCCGCGTTCGCGGGCCGCCCGGCCCGCGGGCTGCGGCGCGGCGGTGAGCGCAAGCAGCTCGGAGAGGCCCCACACGGCGAGGAGCACGCCGGCGCCGGCCACCGCCGCCTCGATCGCCGCGCGCGGCGCCAGGATGCAGGCGATGCCCAGCCCGCCCGCGGCGACCGCGCGCATGGCGCGCCGCCGCGGGTCGCGCGGGACAGCCTTCACCACCGCCCAGCCCCGACGCACGAGCGTGCCGACCGCGACCGGCCGGACGACCGACGCGGCGGCCATGGCGACGACGGCTGCCGCCGCGGCCAGCGCCCAGGCCCACGCCGCGAGCGGTCGGAGCCAGACCTCGAGGACGGCGCGTCCGGCGGCTCCGTCGCCCACCGCGCGGGGTGTGAGGTCCGTCGCCACCGCGAGCAGGCCGGCGGCGACGGCGACCGCGACGCCGAGCCTGAGCGCCGCGTCGCGGCGCCCGGGGGCGACCGCCAGCGCGCCGATCGCCAGGAGCGCCGCGACGGCGAACGCGATGGGCACCGCGCGCCGGACGTCCTGCGCGCGCTCTGCGACGCGCAGCGCCGTGCGCTCGCCGCCGCCGGTCACCGCCACCAGCTGCGTGGCGAACCGCTGCGGCACCTGCCCCGCGAGATCCGGGCGCACACGGCGCAGCGCGTCGGCGACCAGGATCCCGGCGTCGGCGACGCTGAGGGTCACCGTGGGGGCGTCGCGATCGAAGGCCGAGCGGTGCAGGTCGGCCGCGGCGCCGCGCAGCAGCTCACGGAACGCCTCGGTCTGGAGGATGCCCTGGGCAGCGGCCTCGATCAGCGGGCGCACGGCCACGAGGTCGGGCTCCTGGCGGATCGCCGCGTCCGAGATCCGCCGCGCGACCGCCTGGCGCACGGGCCCCGACTCGAGCGTCGCGGCCACGCGATCGCCGAAGCCGTCGGCGCGGAAGACCGTGCGCTGCGCGCACGCGAGGACCACGGCGACGACGAGCGCGATCGCCGCCATGCCCGCGAGCAGCCACGACGCGGAGCGCCGCATCAGCCCGGGAGCACCGCGACCGCGGCGGAGGCGTTCACAGCGCGGCGACCGTACCAACCGGCGACCCGATCGGGGAGGCGGTGTCGCCGCCCCTGGCGCGAACGCCGCTCGTCGGTGGGACTACGGTTCGCGGACGATGGCGACACGCCGGGGGGGCGAGATGCTGCAGCGCGGGCCCGCTTGGCTGGGGCTCCTCGCTCGCGCCTGGCTCGAGCGCCTGGTGTCCGTCCAGTTCGTCGACCGGGCCGTCTCCCTCGCCGCGCTCGCGTTCACCGCCGTGATCCCGTTGTTCATCGTCTACGACGCGGTCGCGCCGACCATCGACGGGCGCGACTTCGCGGCCGACCTCATCCATCGCTTCAAGCTCAAGGGCTCGGCCGCCGAGAGCCTGCGCCAGGCGCTCGCGTCGCCCGAGGAGGTCAGGTCGAGCTTCAGCGTCCTCGGCGTCGTGCTGGTGGTCATCAGCGCCCTGTCGTTCGCGCGGGGGTTGCAGCGCCTCTACGAGCTGGCGTTCCGCCTCCCGGCGCTCGGCGGCCTGCGGGGGACGCCCTCGACGCTGGTGTGGCTCGCCACCATCCCCGTCTTCCTGATCGTGCGCCAGGTCATCGACGCGCTCTTGGACGGGACGGCCGCCGTCGTCGCGAACCTCGCGTTCGCCGCGACGCTGTGGACCGTCACGCCGTTCCTCCTGCTCGGGCGGCGCCTGGCCTGGCGCCCCCTCCTGCCCACGGGTGTCATCACCGCGCTCGCGATGTCGGTCGTGAGCGTCGGGACCGTCATCTGGATGCCGCGCACCGTCGCGGAGTCAGCCGGCCGCTACGGGCTCATCGGCGTCGCCTTCGCGCTGCTGAGCTGGCTCGTGGCCATCGGCTTCGTCCTGGTCGGCTCGGCTGCGGCGGGCGCGGTGGTCGCCGAGCGGCGATGGCGACCGGCGTGAGCGCGCAAGTGGCGGGAGAAGGATTCGAACCTTCGAAGGCGTAGCCACCTGATTTACAGTCAGGCCCCTTTGACCGCTCGGGAATCCCGCCGCGCGGTCGCACAGGGTAGCCGACGCCGAAGCCCGG
>JAXDGY010000150.1:0-21644 GCA_034664785.1 Solirubrobacteraceae bacterium | reverse complement strand
TGAGCTCCTCGCCCTCCTCGGGCATGACCTCGATCGTCTGCTCGGCGCCATACCGGGACCGCCAGCTCATGGTCGGATCCTTCTGGATCTGCGAGCGCAGCTTGAGGATGCCGTGCATCAGCGCCTCGGGGCGCGGGGGGCAGCCCGGCACGTGGATGTCGACCGGCATGAACTTGTCGGCCGGCACGATCGCGTAGTTGTTGAAGACGCCCTGCGAGGAGCAGCACGCGCCCATCGCGATCGCCCACTTGGGCTCGAGCATCTGGTCGTAGATGCGCCGTAGGACCGGCGCCATCTTGATCGAGACGCGCCCGGACATGATCAGCATGTCGGCCTGGCGCGGGGAGGCGCGGAAGGCCTCGAAGCCGAAGCGGGCGACGTCCATCCGCGCGCCGACGATCGACATCATCTCGATGGCGCAGCAGGCCAGGCCGAAGGTCGCGGGGAACAGGGAGTTGCCCCGGGCCCAGTCGACGGCCTTGTCGAGGGTCGTGGTCAGCACCCGCGACTCGACGTAGTCGTCGAGGTCTGAGTCCTGCAGGTCGCCCCGCAGCATGTCGCGTGCCTTGAGCTGCCGCACGCGGAAGTCGTCAGGCGCGACCTTCTCCCGTCGAACTACCTCCAATCCAATGCACCCCTTCGCCAGGCGTAGATGAACGCCACGAAGAGCAGCGCGATGAAGACGATCGTCTCGATGAGCGCGAACGTGCCGAACGCCCGCAGGTTCACCGCGATCGGGTAGAGGAAGATGACCTCGGTGTCGAAGAGCAGGAACAGCATCGCGATCAGGTAGAAGGAGATGCCGAAGCGGAAGCTCTTGCGGACCTCGGACGGCAGCCCGCTCTCGTACGGGTCGAACTTCTGCCTGATGTTGCGCCTGGGCCCGATCTTCGCGTTGATGGCCACGAACAGCGTCCCGATCCCGCCGCCGAGCAGCAGGAAGACGATGGCTGGCGCGTAGTTGCGGATCATCCGGTGTCCCGTTCTAGCAGCTTCTTGTGACGGACTGCTACTAAGTGGCAGTCCGCACTCCGAAGTGCACAACCCATGCTCGTCACCGCACAAACCGGCGCCCTGATCGTCGCCGGACTCAACCTTCTCGCCGGCCTCTCCGGCGGCCTGCTGTGGTGGCGGGTCGACCCGCGGCGCCGGTGGTGGCTCGGCCTGCGCGGCGCCCAGGCCGCCGCGGCCGCCTACGCGGTGCTGGCCGGGGTGCTCTACGTCGCCGGATACCGTCCCGGCAACGGGCTGTTCTGGCTCTACGTCCTGCTGCCCGTCCCCGTCGCCGTCGTCGCCGAGCAGCTGCGCCTGGTGTCCGCGCAGACCGTGCTGGACGCCCGCGGGCTCGAGGGCGCCAAGGCCGTCGGCGAGCTGCCGGAGGACCGCCAGCGGTCCGTCGTGACCGCGATCCTGCGGCGCGAGATGGGCGTGATGGCGCTCGCGGCCCTGGTCGTCGCGTTCCTGGCGCTGCGCGCCTACGTCGAGACGTAGCGCCCGCGGTAGAACAGCAACGGCGGGGGCGCCTCGCCGTCGGGGACGTGGTGCACGTGCGTCACCGCGCCGATGCCGATCGTGTGGTCGCCGGCCGGGTGCAGCTCCGCGACGTCGCAGGCGATCCACGCCAGCGCGTCGTCGAGCACGGGCACGCCCTCCTCGATGCGGTGCGTGACCGCCTCGAACTTCTCGGCCTGCACCCGCTTGGAGGCGAACACGGCGGCGAGGTCCTCCCGGCCGGCGGCCAGGATGTTGACCGCGAAGCGGCGCGACGCCCGGACGGCCGGCAGGGTCCGCGACGCGTTGTCGAAGCAGACGAGCAGCAGGATCGGGTCCAGGCTCACCGAGCAGACCGCGTTGGTCGTGAGCCCGGCCGGCCCGTCGGGGCCCTGGCAGGTGACGACGGCCACGCCCGTGGCCCAATGGCCGATGGCGTCGCGGTAGGCGCGGGGATCGACGGTCATGGGGGCGCGGAGTCTATGGCGGCGCCACCTGGGTCAGGAGGTCCCGGCGCCGGCCTGGTTGCCGCCGTTGTCGAGAGCAGCCGCGGTGTGGTGGGACTTGCGGCCGTCTAGGGCCGGCGCCGGGATCGAGGAGTGCTTCGCCGGGCCCGACCGATGTCCTTCACCGGGGCGCGGCGACGATCAGCGTGCCGTACTGGCCGAGGTTGTCGTGGTTGGCGATCGTGCAGGTCAGCCGGTAGGTGCCGGGCTGCAGGTAGACGGTCCCCGCGACCGTCTGCCCCGGCTGCGCGGTCCCGTCCGTGCCGCCGAAGACGGTGGGCTGGTCGGCGGTCCCCTGCTCGGAGCCGGCGGTGATCGACTCGACCTTGACGTTGTGGGTCAGGATGCCGCGGTTGGTGGCCACGATCCGCACCGGCATCGGCCGGCGCGTCGCCTGGACGCGGACGGACTGGGGCTGGATCCGGTACTCGGTCAGGGTGAGGCGGAGGGTGGCGTCGCGATCGGTCACGGGCGCCGGCTCGGCGGCGCCACAGCCCGCGAGCACCGCCGCCGTGCCCAGCATCGCCAGCGTGGCGCAAGGGGTCCGTGGCATGGAACCGCACGATCATGACCGTTCCGTATCATCCGCGCCGTCATGCGCCGTCCCGCCCTCGCACGCCTGCTGCCGATCATCGCCCTGCTCGTGGCGGGCGCGCTCCTCTCGGCCTGCGGCTCGCAGGGCAACGACGTCATCAAGTCCGCCAGTGCCTCCGCGGACGTCAAGGCGGGCTCCCAGCTGTTCACCGAGCGCTGCTCGGGCTGCCACACGCTCGACGTCGTCGGGGCCGAGGGCAGCGCCACGAAGCGCACGGACCGCGAGCGCGTCGACGGGCCGAACTTCAACCAGCGCAAGGAGTGCGCGGACAGCGTGCTCTACGCGATCCGCAACGGCGGCTTCTCCGGCGCGATCATGCCCGAGAACATCGTGGTCGGGAAGGACGCGCAGGACGTCGCCGCCTTCCTCCAGCAGTACTCGGGCAGCCAGGTCACGGTCGCCGCGGGCGCCAGGCGCGTGACCTGCCAGCCGAGCTCCGGCGGCTGAGCCGCCCGCCGTGCTCGACCTCCGGGTCCTGCGGCAGGACACCGACGCGGTCCGGGTCGCGCTGGCCCGTCGCGGTGAGGACCCCGCGGCGCTCGAGCAGGTCCTCGAGCTCGACGAGCGCCGCCGGGCGCTGATCCCGCGGGTCGAGGGGCTGAAGGCCGAGCAGAACGCCGCCGGCGGCGCGATCGCCGAGGCCAAGCGGTCCGGCGGCGACGCGTCGGAGGCCATCGGGCGCATGCAGGAGGTCGCCGCGCGCGCGAAGGACCTCGGGGCCGAGCTCGGCCGGGTGGAGGACGAGCTCCAGGCCGCCCTGGCCAAGCTCCCCAACCTCGCGGACGCGACGGCTGCCGACGAGGACGAGGTCATCGCCGAGCACGGCGAGCCGCGCGTGCCGGCGCAGGGCGCCAGGGACCACCTCGCGCTCGCGGGCGAGCGGATCGACATGGAGCACGGCGCGCGCCTGTCGGGCTCCCGCTTCGCCTACCTGCGGGGGGATCTCGTCTTCCTCGAGCTCGCGCTCGTGCGCTGGGCGCTGGAGAAGCTGCGCGGCCACGGCTTCGAGCCGGTGATCCCGCCCGTGCTCGTGCGCGAGGAGGCTCTCTACGGCACTGGCTTCCTGCCCGACACCGAGCAGCAGATCTACCACCTGCCCGCCGACGACCTGTACCTGGCCGGGACCAGCGAGGTGGCCCTGGCCTCGCTGCACGCCGGTGAGATCCTGCCGGAGGAGGAGCTGCCGCGGCTCTACGCCGGGTTCTCCCCGTGCTTCCGGCGGGAGGCGGGCGCCGCGGGCAAGGACACGCGCGGGATCTTCCGCGTGCACCAGTTCGACAAGGTCGAGATGTTCGGCTTCGTCCGGCCGGAGGAGTCGGCGGCCTGGCACGAGCGGCTGCTCGCCATCGAGGAGGAGATCCTCGGCGAGCTGGAGATCCCGTACCGGGTCGTGAACATCGGCGTGGGCGACCTGGGCGCCAGCGCGGCCAAGAAGTTCGACTGCGAGGCCTGGATGCCCGGGCAGGGCCAGTACCGCGAGGTCACCTCCACCTCGAACACGACCGACTACCAGGCGCGGCGCCTGGACATCCGCATGCGGCCCGCGGGTGGCGGCAAGCCGGTGACGCTGCACACGCTCAACGGCACCGCGGTCACCTGGCGGCACATGATCGCGCTGCTCGAGAACGGCCAGCAGCCGGACGGCTCGGTCGTCCTGCCGGAGGTCCTCGTGCCCTACGGCGCGCCGGCCCGGCTGGCCCCGGCCGGCTGACCCACGCGGGTTGACCCGGCGTCGCGCACCGTGACTTCTGCGCGTCTGCCATCTGGCGCCCGCGGACGGCGTCCGGCACCCGCGCACCGCAACTTCTGCGCGCCTCATCGCGTCATCGGGACATGAGCCCCCGCCAGGAGCACCGCTTCGCCGAGCTGGCGACGCGTCATCGCGACCCGCTCGTGCGGGCCGCGCGGCGACGGCTGGGCGAGCGCTCCGACGAGGCCGAGGACGTGGTACAGGAGGCGCTGATCCGCGCGCTGCGGGCCCTCCGGGCCGGCAAGGAGCCCGAGAACGAGACGGCCTGGCTGCACACGATCGTGGCCAACTGCTGCGCCGATCGCCACCGCAGCCTCGCCCGGCGGGCCACCGCGGAGCTCGACGAGGACGTCGTCGCCCCGACCGACGTCCACGCCGGGGCGATGGTCCGTGGGGACCTGCGCCAGACCGTCGCCGCCATGCGCGCGCTGCCCGAGGCCCAGCGCGACGCGCTCGTCGGCGTCGCCGTGGAGGGCCGCTCCTACGAGGACGTGGGGCGCCACCACGGCTGGTCGCTCAGCGCGACGAAGTCGCTGGTGTGGCGCGCGCGCACGCGACTGACCGAGCAGCGCCAGGCCTGGGCCGGCGCGGTCGTGCCGCTGTTCGCGCCGCTGCGGGCGCTCGCCGCCGGCCTCGCGGACAAGCCCGCCACCGGCATGCTCAGCCACTTCGGCGGGGAGGCCGCGCAGTGCGTGGCCGCCGTCGCCCTCGTGGGCGTGGCGATCCAGGTGCCCGACGTCCCCCCAGGGCACCACCACACCACCAGCCGGCAGGCGGCGGTGGTGCGCCACGCCACGTCCGCGCCCGGTCCGGCGCCGGCGCCGGCGGGTGCGGGGTCGGCAGGCGCGGCGCCGACGGGCGCCGCGCCGGCGAAGGCCGTGGCCCACGATCCGCAGGCCGTCCTCGCGGTCTGCCGGACCGGCGCGGCGGTCCCGTCCGGCTTCACGCTGTCGGCGCTCAGCGCCGCCAAGCGGGATCTCGCGCCGACCGACGCCGAGTACACGGACTGCTCGGCGAGGATCGACAGTGCCCTGCTCCGCTCCCGGGACGGCTAGGGTCCAATCAGGCTCCAGGCACCTACCAAGAGGGACAGGATGAGCACGGCGAAGGAACGTGACGAGGCCAAGCGCAACGAGAAGAAGGAGCTCATGCGCCAGCAGATCGAGGAGGGGACCCTCAACGTCCGCCAGATGACGGAAGCCGAGAAGAAGAAGTACGCCCCGTCCGACAAGGCCAAGGAGGCGCAGGCCAGCGGCAAGGGCCGCCGGCGCCGCTCCTGACTCGCGGCGCCCCGGCGTCAGCTCGTGGTGGCCGAGCCCTCGCCGGCCTCCTGCAGCATCCCCAGGGCATGCAGGACGGCTCCGCGGTCACCCTCGTCGAGCTGGCCGAACCCGCCGAGCGCGCCCGACCACAGCTCCTCGGCCAGGGCGATCAGCACCGCGTCCTGAGCGCGCTGCCCGCGCTCCCACATGAGGTGCTTCCAGTCGGGGCCGCCACGGTCGTCGTCCCAGTGCTCGTCCAGCTCGACGCCCAGGCTGCTGTGGCGCAGCAGGTGGCGGGTCGCCGCCTGGCGCCCGGCGCCGGGGACATGACCCTGGCGCCGCGAGAAGCGCTCAGCCATGGCCACCGGCTCTGCCCAGGCCGCGCGCCTGCAGGTTCCCCCGATGATCTGTCGTCCCCTGGGCCCCCATGGATGGAGCGGCATGGTCTGCCACGCACCGGACGGTTCCCATCGGACATCGGTCCAAACACACGGAAACCCCTCAACCGACCAGGGTGGCCCGCAGGACCTGCCGGGCGATCGGGGCGGCCGCCTTGCCGCCCGCCCCGGCGCCCACGAGCATGACCGCGACGGCGACCGTGGGGCGCTGGGCGGGGGCGAAGGCGACGAACCACGCGTCGGTGTTCTTCGGGTCGGGCGGCCCGCCCGCCGTCGGGCGCAGCTCCGCCGTCCCGGTCTTGCCCGCCACCTGGATGCCGGGCAGCGCCGCTGCGGTCCCCGTGCCCGAGCTGACGACGCCGAGCATCATCGTGCGGACCTGCGCCGCGACGCGCGACGACACGACGCGCCGGCGGACGATCGGGTCCAGGGTGACGAGGCGGGGCCGGGTCCGCATGCCGTGCCGCCCGATCGTCGCGCCGACGGACGCCATCTGCAGCGGGGTGGCCAGGTCGCGGTCCTGGCCGATGGCGCTCGCGCCGACGGCGAGGCTGTCCTTCAGCTGGGCGGCGGACGGGATCGTGCTCGTCTTCGCGCCCGGCACGCGCGGGGCCTCGTTGAAGCCGAACGCCTCCGCGGCGGCCACCAGGCGCTTGGCGCCGAGCTGGGCGCCCAGGGGGGCGAAGACGGAGTTGCACGACTGGGCGAACGCCGTCGACAGCGTCCCGCCGCAGGACTCGTCGCTCGCGTTGCGCAGCTTGACCCCGGACAGCGTCGCGAAGCTGCGCACGGGGTAGCTGCGCCCGGGCGAGGTGATCCCGGCCTTCAGCGCCGCGGACACCGTCACGATCTTGAACGTCGAGCCCGGCGGCTGGGGCGCCGAGGAGGCCAGCCCGCCGAGCGCGAGGATCGCGCCGTCGGACGGCCGCAGGACCGCCACGCCACCCAGCTTTCCGCCGAGCGCGGCGGTCGCGGTGGCCTGCAGGCCGGGCCGCAGGGTCGTGCGGACGGAGCGTCCCGGCCTGGCGGCCACCCGCCGGATGGTCCGCGAGCCGAAGCGCAGCGTCGCGGACGGCGCGCCCGCCAGGCGGGCGTCCCACTGGCGCTCGAGCCCCGAGCCCGCGTCGCTTCCCGAGGGCACCCGCCCGACCACGGCGTCCTGGAGCACGTGGCCGTCGGCCCCCAGCACCGATGCCCGGCGGGGCTGCGGGCCGCTGCGGCGCGTCACCGCCTCCCGTGCGCGCAGGCCCGGGAGGCGCAGGTCGGGCGTCCAGCGCACGCCGGCGACCTCCCCGTCCTGGCGCACCGGGATCGTCATCACCCCGCGCAGCGTCCCGAAGCGGCTCGTCGACACGGCGACCGGGACCCGGACCGCGCCGTCGCGCAGCGGCCCGAGGCGGCCCGTGCGCACCTGCGTGACCCCGGCGGCGGCGTCGGCCCGCTGCACGAGGCCGCGGAACGCGGCGAGCGGCCGCTGCTGCCTGGTCGCGGGATCCAGTGCACGCCACATGGCGGCGATGTCCCGCCTGCTCCAGGCCGCCACGTAGGCCTGCGCGGCGGCGTGGCGGCGATCGGGCGGGCCGGACAGGGCGCGGACCGCCAGCACGCCGCCCGCGACCAGCGCCGCCAGGACGAGCAGCACGGCGAGCAGGCGGCCGACGGGCGGCCGTCCGCGGCCGCCCCGGCGCTGCGGGCGACCCGTGGCGCCGAGGAACACGGACCCAGCCCGCGGTCCCGAGGAGAACGAGGGCCCGGACCGGCGGCGTCGACGGCGACTCACCCCGCCTTCCTAGCCTCTCGCGCGACGGGGTGCGCCGGTGCCCCGATGCGGGGCGCGGGTGGAAGCTCGCTCACGCCCCCATGACAGCAGCTTCACGGTCGGACCCCGGCGGCGGGACCTCGGCGGCCCCTTAGGATCCGCCGCGTGGATCGCGCCCCGGCCGCCCCCGCCTTCACCGAGATCGTGCCGCCGCCCGAGCGCGGGCGCGTCTTCCGCCAGCAGGTCCGTCCCGGCCTCGCCGACGTCGCGCCCAGCGGGCGCGCGCGGCTGGACGCGATGGCCCGCTGGCTGCAGGACGTGGCCTACGCGGACGTGGAGGACGCGGGCTTCGCCGAGCTCGGCTTCTGGGTGGTGCGCCGGACGCGCTTGCGGGTGCAGCGGTTCCCCCGCTTCCGCGAGCTCGTGCACGCCGACACCTTCGCCAGCGGCCTGGGGCGCGTCTGGGCCGAGCGGCGCACCGTCCTGCGCGGCGAGGGCGGCGCGCACGTCGACGCGGTGGCGCTGTGGGTGTTCATCGACGCCCAGACGGGCCGCCCGATGAGCCTCGAGGGCTCGGTCGGCGACGCGTTCGCCGAGGCGACCGCGGGCCGCCGTGTCTCCGCCCGCCTGCGGCAGCAGGGCCCCACGCCGGGGGCCGAGCGTCGGCCGTGGGCCTTCCGGGCGAGCGACCTCGACCTGGCCGGCCACGTGAACAACTCGGTCTACTGGACCGCCGTGGAGGAGCTCGTCGCCGGCCGCGACGAGCCGGAGGCGATCGACGCCGAGCTCGAGCACCGGGCCGCCGCACCGGCCGGGCCGGCGGAGCTCCTGCTCGACGGCGACGCGCTGTGGATCGCCGCCGCCGACGGGGGCGAGGTCCTGGCCTCGGCCGTCGTGGCGTCCGTCGCCTGAGCTCAGCGCCGGGCCGCGGCGGCCGCCGCGACGGCAAGCTGGTCGGCGCGGTCGTTGAGCGCCTTGTGCGCGTGGTCCGCGCCGGTCTCGTGCCCGCGGACCCAGTGCCAGCGCACCGCCTCGTGGCGCGCGATCTCCGCCTCGAGCGCCTGCACGAGGTCCACGTTCTTGACCGGCGCCCCGCTCGCCGTCTTCCAGCCCTTGCGCTTCCAGCCGTCGAGCCACTTCGTCATCGAGTTCAGCATGAGCTGGGAGTCCGTCACGACCGCCACGCGGCTGCCCGCGGGCAGGGCGCGGAGGCCTTCGATCGCCGCCATGTACTCCATGCGGTTGTTCGTGGTCGCCGGGTCGCCGCCCGACCGCTCGATCGGCTCGCCGCCGTCCGCCGGGACGATGATCGCCGCCCAGCCGCCGGGGCCGGGGTTCCCGCTGCACGCGCCGTCGGTCCAGACGAGCGCCTCGCCGGGGCCGGCCTCGACGGGGCGTTCGACGATGGGGGCGCTGCGACGGCGTGGGCGACGGGCGGGGGGCATCCGGCGCCGGAGGCTAGCGACCCTGCGGCGGCACGGAGGCCGGGCCGGTTCGGCGAGGATCCGGCCATGGACTACGACCGCGAGACCGTCAGCGCCATCTGCCACGGGTCGCTCCCCTTCCACAACCCGATCGACCCGCACCGGCTCGACGCGCTGCTCGCCCCGTTCGGGCTCGGCCCGGACGATCGCGTCCTCGACCTGGGCTGCGGCCCCGGGGAGCTGCTCGTGCGTCTCGCCGAGCGGACCGGGGCCGGCGGCGTCGGGATCGACCTCGCGGGCGGGCTGATCGCCGAGGCGCGCCGCCGCGCCGCCGAGCGGGCCCCGGACGCCGCCCTCGAGTTCCTCGAAGCCGACGCCGGCGCCGTCGACCTGCCCGCCCACGGGTTCACCGTCACCGCGTGCATCGGGTCGACCCACGCCGCCGGCGGCCTCGACGCCGTCCTCGCGCGCATGGCGGCGCTCACGCGCTCGGGCGGCTGGATCGTGGTGGGGGACGGCTACTGGCGGCGGCCTCCCGGCCAGGCCTATCTCGACGTGCTCGGCGCCACGGCCGACGAGCTGCCCGACTATCCCGGGCTGATGCGGGCGGGGGAGCCCCACGGCCTCGTGGCCGTCGACGCGGTCGCGACGACCGAGGAGGAGTGGGACCGCTACGAATGGGGCAACCAGCGCCGCGGCGACGCCCACGTCCGGGCCCACGCCGGCGAGCCCGGGGTCGAGCGGCTCCAGGCCTGGGTCGACGCGGCGCGCGACCGCTACCTGTCCGAGGGAGGGCGGGAAACGCTCGGCTTCGCGCTGGTCCTCCTGCGGACGGCCGGCTGAAGGACGGCGCCGCGCGGCCGATGACGGTGGCGTGGACACGCTCCGCGAGCTGAGGGCCGGCGGTGCCCTTCCCCGGCTGATCACCAGCGCAGAACGGCCGGACGCACGCGGCCACGAGCAGGTCGTCGAGCGGCTCGCCGCCGGCCTGCGGGCCACCGTGGTCGCCTTCGTGACGGCCGACACGCAGGTCGTCGCGGTCGCCGGCGATCTCCTCGACGACCGCGAGTGGAGCCCGGACACGCTCGTCGGCCGCAGCCTCGAGGTGATCATGTCGGCGGACGCCTGGGGTCGACTGGGCCCCCGCTTCCGCGCCGCGCTCGCCGGCGCCCCGCAGGCGTTCGGGTACCACGGCTCATCGGGCGAGCTGAGCTTCCAGCTCATCCCGTCCGTCGACGCCCTCGGCGACGTGACCGGGCTGCTCACCGTCGTCCAGCGGACCGGGGCGGAGGCGGAGAACGCGGTCCTGCAGCATCGCCTCGCCTTCGAGCAGGCCCCGATTCCCATGGCGATCGTGTCCGTCGAGGAGCCGGACATCGGCACCCTCGTCGACGTCAACGCCGCGCTGTGCGACTTCACCGGCTACGCGACCGAGGAGCTCCTCGGTCGCAGCTTCGCCGTCCTGCACGACCCGCGCGACGCGGCCCGCGACGAGCTCTCGATGCGCGAGGTGGCCGCGGGCCGCCTCGCCCCGCGGGAGGTCGAGCGCCGCTACGTGCGCGCCGACGGCACCGAGGCCTGGGGGCTGGCGCACTGCTCGATCGTCCCCGAGCCCGACGCCGTCACGCGGCGGCTGCTGTTCCAGGTCCGCGACGTCACCCAGCGCAGGGTCGCCGAGGAGGACCGCGTGCGCCGCGAGGCGCTCTACCGCTCGGTCGTCGCCGCGCTGGACGAGGGGATCGTCATCGTCGACCACACCGGCGCGGTCGTGGACGTCAACGCCGCCGCCTGCGAGATGCACGGTGTGCCGCGCGAGCGCATGCTGGCCGACCTCGACTGGTACCAGCGGCTCGAGCCGCGCCTGGAGGACGGCACGCCGCTGACGCGCGACAACAGCCCTGGACGGCTGGCGGCCACGTCGGGAGTGCCCTTGCGCGACGTGGTGCTGCTGCACCGCAACGCCGCCACGGGCTCCGACCGCTACCTGTCGGTCAACTTTCAGCCCGTGCTCGACCCGGGCGGCACCGAGGTCAAGGGCATGGTGGTCTCCACCCGGGACGTCACGGCCGCCAAGCGCGAGGAGCAGCGCTCACGCGCGCTCGTCGAGGCGCACCGCTGGGCGGGACGGCTGCGCCGCGCGCTGGACGAGGACGACCTGGTCGTCCACGCCCAGCCCATCGTCGACCTGACGACGGGGCGGCAGGTCTCCGAGGAGCTGCTCGTGCGCCTGCGCGACGCGGACGGCGCGATCGTCGCGCCCGGCGTGTTCCTGCCCGCGGCCGAGGAGTTCGGCCTCATCGCGGCCCTGGACGAGCGGATGCTCCGCCACGCCGTCGCGCTCGCCGCCAGCGGCCGCCACGTGCACGTCAACCTCTCCGCGCAGAGCCTCAGCGATCCGGCGCTGCAGGGCGTCGTCGGGGACCTGCTGACGACCTCGGGCGCCTCGGGCGAGAACCTGGTCATCGAGCTCACCGAGACGGCGGTCGTGCAGCACCTCGACGCCGCCGCGACCTTCGCCCGGCGGCTCGAGGCGCTCGGCGTCGCCCTGGCGCTCGACGACTTCGGGACGGGCTTCGGCACGCTGACCTACCTCAAGCGCCTCCCGGCGCAGATCCTGAAGATCGACCGCGAGTTCGTCTGCGACCTCACGACCAACCGGGCCAGCCGCCACGTGGTCGGCGTGGTGGTCGACCTGGCGCGGCGACTGGGCCAGCGCACGGTGGGGGAGGGCGTGGAGGACGAGGCGACGGCGGAGGTCCTGCGCGACCTCGGGGTCGACCTCGCCCAGGGCTACCACTTCGGTCGCCCCGCGCCGCTGGAGTGACGCCGGCCGCCCTGAGGAGGCCGTTGCGCCCGCCCCGGTCCGCTAGCCTCGCGCCGCGGCAGCGGCGAGCCGGCGGAGGAGAGCGCGATGACGGGCCGGGACGAGGACCAGGACGGGGCGGCCGCCGGCGGCGCGGGTCGCGGCGTCGTGGCGTCGGCGGCCGGGCTGGTCGCCCTCGCGGTCGTCCTCTACGGCGGCTATGTCGAGGGCTGGGCGTGGACCGGCTTCGGCGACAACGACACGCTGTGGGACTGGCTCGAGCTCCTGCTGCTGCCGGTCGTCGTCGCCGCCCTGCCGATCTGGCTGAGCAAGAGCCACCTCATGCGGGCCGGCCGGCGGCGGGCGTTCGGGGCCGGCTTTGCCAGCTTCTCCGCCCTGGTCCTCGTGGGCTACCTGGCGCCGTTGACCTGGACGGGCTTCGTGGGCAACACGCTGTGGGACTGGCTGCAGTTGCTCGTCCTGCCCGTGGTGCTCGTGGTGCTGCCCGTCCTCGCCGCCGACGCCGGCTTCGTGCGCCCGCGCCACCGGGTCGCCGCCGGGCTGGCGGCGGCCGCCCTCGTGGCCGCGGTCCTGGGCGGCTACCTCGGCGACTGGGGCTGGACGGGCTTCCGTGGCAACACGCTGTGGGACTGGATCCAGCTCGCGCTGCTGCCGCTCATCGTCCCGACGCTGCTGACGCCCCGCGCGGTCGGGTGGATCTCGGCGGGCGTCGCCGACGCCGAGGCGGCGTGGGACGGCGCGCAGGACCGCCGTGAGGCCCGCAGGCGCGCCGCGACGCCCGCCGAGCCGTACGTGGGCCGCCGGGGTCGCGTGGTGCTCGTCGTGCTCGCGGTCCTGCTGGCCGTCGGGATCGTCGGCGGGCATGCCGCCGTGCGCCACCGCACCGCCGACACCCCGGCCCCGGAGCGGGCCGCCGTCACGCCCCGCGGCTCGGCTGCCGCCGATTGCGCACAGCCGGGCGGCACGGTCGCCGCCGGGACGGAAGCCCGGGTCGTGCGGGTGGGCGCGCGCTTCACCGCCTGCTGGTCGCGCGGCCCCGCGGTCGTGCTCGGGACGACGCGCGGCGCGTCGGGCCCCGGCGCGTTCGCGCTGATGGGCCGGCGCATCGCGTGGGCGGACGACCGCTGCGGCGCGGGTGCTGCGCCCCGCTGCACGAGCCGGGTGGAGATCCTCCGGGTCGGGGACGCGCACCCGTTCCTCCGGCGCAGCTTCACGGCCACCGGCGGGATCGCCGGCGTCGGGCTCGATGCCGCCGGGGCGCTCGCCGTCATGGTGCGCCCCGGCTGCGCCGCGGCGCCGTGCGCGGGCGGGCGCGTGGTGCTGCTCGACGGGCGCGGCGCGACGGTCGCCGCCGAGGGCGCCGACGTCGACGCGGGCTCGCTGGCCGTCCGCGGGCGCACGGTCTTCTGGCTGCAGCAGGGAGCGGCGGCCTCCGCGCAGCTGTCGGCCTGAGCGGCGACGCCAGGAGCCTACGGGCGCGCGAGGCGCGAGCCGAGGCCCTCGCCGTGCCGCGTGGCGAACGCGAGCGGCCCGATCATCGCGCGCACGGCCAGCGCCCGCACGCGCGACCGGCGGCCGGCCACGCGCGGGCCGAGGGCCGCCGCGAGGGCGGTCAGCCCGGGCATCGGCCGGATGAAGAGCTCCATGTGCGTGATGCGGCCGTCCGGGCCGAGCTGGACGAGCATCGCCTCGTCGAGGCGCTGACGGCCGACACGGGCCTCGAGCCGCAGCATCCGCGTCCGGTCGTCGCCCACGTCGGCGGTGTAGCGGACGTCGTCCACCACCGCGAAGACGTCCTCGAACAGCGGCGCGAGCTGCTCGAGCCCGCGGAAGGCGAAGCCGTCCGTGATCGGGGACTTCAGGATCGCGTCGGGCGCCAGGCAGGCCAACATCCCGGGAACGTCCTTGCGTTCGGCGGCGCGGCGATAGGCGGCGGTGGGTGCGTCGGTTTCGGGGAGCACCCGGGCAACGCTACGCGTGGTGGACCGGCAGGGCCAGCGGCCGGGCCGGTCGTCACGAGCCGCTCGCCCGGCACGTCGGCAGCCAACCGCGGGGACGACGCGCGGTCAAGGCGAGCCGTCCCCGTCCGATCGTGCGGGGGAGTGCCCGACCCGCAGCCCCACCACATCGCCCACCCCCGGCTGCGCGGCCGGGGGGTCCTCGTCCGGCGGGTGATCGCCGCCTTCGTGGGCGTCGCCGGCCTGCCCTGGGCGCTGTCGCTCGGGGCGGTGCTCCTGCTCGGACCCTGGTGCGCGGTGGCTCCCGGGGACTGCGGCCACCTCTCCGCAGGCGGCTCGGCCCTGGTGGCGCTCGCGATCCTCAGCTCGATCCTGGCGGCGGCGACGGGCCTCGGCTACGCCCTGGATCCGCGCCCCGGGCTGCAGCGGGCGCTGCTCGCCTCGGGCCTGCTGGCCGCGGCGCCGCTGATCTACGCGCTGGTCGCAGACCTCCTGTAGGCGTCGAGGGGCCCGTCCCGGGTAGTCCACGGTCGTGGGCGACACGGTCGATCGCCATCGCGAGGCCGCGGCACGGCACGGCGAGGCCGCCGAGCGGCACGACGCCGCGCAGCGCTTCTGGCAGGCGCGAGGCGACGAGGCGCGCGCCGAGCTCGAGCGCCGCAACGCGGTGATCGAGCGGGACGCCGCGCAGCTCGAGCGCGACCGGGCCGTGCTCGACGAGGCGCACCCCATCCAGCACGGAGGTCGAGCGTCCTCGTGAGCGGCCCGCGAGGCGCTCGCGCCGTCCAATGGGCTTCCCGGAGGAGGGATGGTCGCTCCGGCGGACAGGTGCGACCGTCCCGTCGAGCAGGCGGTAGGCCACCGGGCCGGCATCACCATCGGACCGCCGCGTGGCGGACCCGACGAAGGAAGCGAGCTGACCCGCATGAAGTCGATCCCAAGACGCCTGGCGGCGACCGTCGCCACGGTGAGCCTGCTCGCCGTCGGCGCTCCGGTGGCCGGCGCGTCCGCCCACCCCGGAACGATGACGGCCGGCGCCGTGCCGTCCGGCTCGGTGCCGATCCGCCCGCTGCTCCCCGGCGGCCCCTTGGCGCTGGCGTTCACCCCGCCCTCGGTCGGCCCGATCGCGGTGGTCCTCGGCCCGATCATCATCGGCGGCCGGGTCATCAACCCGGGGCTGCACGTCACGTCGCCCGGCGTGACCCTCGCGCCGATCATCCTCGGTCAGGGTGGCTGATCGCGTGCGCGGCGTGCCCATCAACGGCGTCGGCCCCAGGGTCGAGCCGGACCTCACGCCCGGGGCCGCCGCCGAGCCGCCCGGCGTCCGGCCCCAGCCGTCGCCGGCGTACAGCATCACGATGCGGGTGCGCATCCCGCAGCGGCCGGGGTCGTTCGCGCGGGTGGCCGACGCGATCGGCAGCGCCGGCGCGAGCCTCGGCGCCATCGACCTCGTCCGCGTCGAGGGCGACGAGGTCGTCCGCGACATCACCGTCCAGTGCGCCGACACCACGCACGGCGACGCCGTGGGCGACGCGGTGCGCGCGGTGGAGGGCGTGGAGGTCGAGAACGTCTCCGACCGCACCTTCCTGATGCACGTCGGGGGCAAGATCGAGGTCCGGGGGCGGGCGAGGGTCAAGACGCGCGACGACCTGTCCATGGTCTACACGCCCGGCGTCGCCCGGGTCTGCACCGCCATCAACGAGGATCCGTCGAAGGCGTGGACGCTGACGATCAAGGCCAACACCGTGGCGGTCGTCAGCGACGGCAGCGCCGTGCTCGGCCTCGGGGACATCGGCCCGGCAGCGGCCATGCCGGTGATGGAGGGCAAGGCGCTGCTCTTCAAGGAGCTCGCCGGCGTCGACGCGTTCCCGCTCTGCGTCGACTCGCAGGACGTCGACGAGATCGTCCAGTTCGTCCGGATGCTCGCGCCCACGTTCGGGGGCGTGAACCTCGAGGACATCGCCGCGCCGCGCTGCTTCGAGATCGAGCGGCGGCTGCGCGAGGAGCTCGACGTACCGGTCTTCCACGACGATCAGCACGGCACGGCGATCGTCGTGCTCGCCTCGCTGCTCAACGCCCTGCGCGTGGTGGGAAAGCGCGCCGAGGACACGCGCGTCGTGATCGTCGGCGCAGGGGCAGCCGGCATCGCCTGCGCGGAGATCATCCTCGCCCACGGTGTTCGCGAGCTCCTCGTCGCCGACGTCGACGGCGTGCTGTACCCCGGCCGCCCGGACCTCGACCCGATCCGCGCGCAGATGGCCCAGCGCACCAACCCGGCCGGCAGGCGGGGCCGCGCGGACGACCTCCTGCCCGGCGCCGACGTCGTCATCGGCCTGTCAGGCCCGCGGGCCATCTCCGCCGCCGCCGTGCGCCGGATGGCGCCGAACCCGATCGTCTTCGCCATGGCCAATCCCCTCCCGGAAGTCCAGCCCGAGGAGGTGGCCGACGCCGTCGCCGTGATGGCGACCGGCCGCTCGGACTACCCCAACCAGATCAACAACGTGCTGGCCTTCCCCGGCGTGTTCCGCGGAGCGCTCGACGTGTACGCCAGCCGGGTCAACGAGGAGATGAAGCTCGCCGCTGCGCAGGCGATCGCCGGCGCGATCGCCGACGACGAGCTGCGGGCCGACTACATCGTCCCGAGCGTCTTCAACCGCCGGGTGGTCAAGGCCGTGGCGCGGGCCGTCGCCGACGCCGCCGTCGCGACCGGGGTCGCGCGCCGCACGGGCCGCGTCGCCTAGCGGGCGCGCGCGTCGCCCGACCGGGGGTCAGCAGTCAGACATCGGTCCGCCGGTGGGCAGAACGCACGTCGCCGGCGCGCGCGGTGCCGAGGAGGAACACCATGAACCACCCCAACCTGCTCCGCGCCGCCGCCGGCGCCGCGGCTGTTCTGTCGATCGCCACCGCCCCCGTCGCCCAGGCACGTCCCAGCGTGCCGGTGTGCAACCAGGCCAGCCCCCACTTCCAGGGCGGCGGTCTCGTGGCGCTGGACCCGCCCGTGGACAGCCCCGCCGCGCGCTACACCGAGGACCTCTCGCCGCTGCCGGGCAACGGCGAGGGCCTGGTCAACGCCGCCGGGCACTCGCCCGCGCTCACCGTCTGCGGCCCGGCCGACGGCGGCGGAGGCGTCTCCTAGGCGCGCGGGCGCCCCTCGCGCGGCGCCCGGTCGTGGCAGGATCCGTCGCCATGCAGCAGCGGATCAGCCTCGTCACGCTGGGAGTCGCCGACGTCGGGCGTGCGAAGGCGTTCTACGAGCGGCTCGGCTGGCGGGGCCAGGAGGTCGAGGAGACCGTCTTCTTCCAGGCCGGCGGCATCGCGCTGGTGCTCTGGGGGCGCGACAAGCTCGCGCTCGACGGCGGGATGCCGCCGGGCCCGCCGGCCGGGTTCGGCGGGATCGTCCTCGCCCACAACGTCCGCTCGCAACCGGAGGTCGACGAGATCGTCGCGGCGGCGCAAGGCGCCGGGGCGACGATCACCAGACCCCCGCGCAGGACGTTCTACGGCGGCTATGCCGGCGTCTTCGCCGACCTCGACGGTCACGCCTGGGAGATCGCCCACAACCCCGGCTTCACGCTGGCCGACGACGGCTCACTCACGATCCCGACCTTCGGCGCTCCGGAGGATGTCGTCCCGGGCGCGACCGCGCATGACCCCCAGGGCACCGGGTAGCGCCCGGACTGACGCGCGGTTCCACCCAGGCAGGTCGAGCACCTTGTTCTCCATCATCAGTGCCGATCCGAAGCGCGAGCGCCCAGCGCTCTCGAGGGACGCGGTGAGCTCGGTGACGTCGTGGACAAGCAACCGGTCCCGGCGCCGCCGAGCTGGCCGGGTAGCGTCTGGAACGCCCGGCTCCTCCCGCGGAAGGAAGACATGCCAACAGGAACCGTCAAGTGGTTCAACGACGACAAGGGCTTCGGCTTCATCAGCCCGGAAGATGGCGGCAAGGACCTGTTCGTCCATCACAGCGACATCCAGGCCGAGGGCTTCAAGTCGCTCCCTGAGGGAGCCAAGGTGACCTACGAGGCCGAGCAGGGCGACAAGGGCCCCAAGGCCGTCAGGGTCCGGGTGCAGTAGAGCGCTCGAGCTCGGCCAGGGTCGCGGCGACGCGGCGCGGGCCGTGGCCGCCCCCCATGAGGATCGTGTAGTGGTTGACGTCGGGAACCATCTCGACGGTCACGTGCGCGTTGTCCCGCAGGAACTCCTCGAGCTCCCCCAGGGGGATGTTGGGGTCGTCGTCGAACAGCCCGCGCTCGGCCCGCACGAGCCGGACCGGTGTGCGCACCCGGGTCACCGCTGTCCTGATCGGGCCATCGAAGATCAGGTCCGCCACGTCCCGCATCGCGGCCTTCATCTCCACGACGCAGCGCACGCCGTCCTCGACTTCGACGAAGTCGCAGCGGACGAAGGCCTCGATGTCCTCGTCCCAGGCGTCCCTGAGCGCCGGATGGGCGTGCCAGAAGGCCATGTACTCCTCGGCCGTGGCGTACGTCGACTCGAGGCGGTCGAGCAGGCCGCGTGGCTCGCCCTCCTCCGCGTCGTCGCACAGGATCTTCTCGGAGCCGAGCGGAAGTCCGCTGTCGAGCAGCACGACTGAGGCCGTGCGCTCGGGATGCTCCGCGGCGAAAAGCGCCGCGATGTTGGAGCCCATCGAGTGGCCGACGACGATCGCACGGTCGGCGCCGACGTGGTCGAGCACGGCGACCAGGTCGGCGACGTGGGCGGCGAGGCCGTAGGGCTCGGGCAGGTGCGCGCTGCGTCCGCGGCCGCGCAGATCGGGCGCGAGCAGGCAGATGGGCCGCGCGTCGCCGCAGAGCTCACGTGCGACGGTGCGATAGGCCATGTGGCACGACGTCATCCCGTGGAGGACGAGGACCACGGGCCGGCCGGGCTGGGGCGGCGATCCGGCGCGGGCGACGGTCAGCGCGCCCCCGGCCACGGGAACGTCGAAGTACGTCTGGAAGGGCTCGCTCTTGGTGAGTGCCCTTGGTGCATCCCGGCCGCCGTCGCCGGTGGTCGTCTGGTGCACGCGGCTGCCTCCGTCGTCTTGCTGGTCTCAGACAGTGTCGAGTGCCGGCACGCCACCGCCACCCCGCCCTCGAGCCAGGCGCCGCTGTCCTCAGGAGCAACGCGCGGAGCGCCGGTGAGGTAAGTCATCACCAAAAGATGTCAGGTGACCCGGGCGCCCGGATGACCTGCGTGCGTCGGACAGGGCCAACCGTGCCATGGGCCAGATCATGAGAGCGGTCGAAGGAACCAGCATGCTGCTTGGCAACGCCTGCAAGCAGGCCGTCTCCGAGAGGACATGATGCTCGTTCCCCCGTACGAAGGCCCGGACGCGGCCGCCGACGACCTCGAGCGCCTGCGGGCGCAGCTCGACGCGCTGGATCAGGTGCTGCTCGACACGGTCCGCGATCGCATCGGCTGCTGCGTGCGCATCGGCGCCGTCAAGCGCCGTGACGGCGTCCCGATGATGCAGCCGCACCGCATCGCCGTCGTTCAGCAGCGCGCGGCGGCGTACGCCGCCGAGCACAGCGTGGACGCCACGTTCCTGCATCGCCTCTACGACCTGATCATCGAGGAGACATGCCGCGTCGAGGACCTCGTCATCGCCGGCGACGCCGCCGCGGGGTGATGACGCATGCGCACGCTGCTGATCGATAACTACGACTCGTTCACCTACAACCTCTACCAGCTGCTCGGGGAGGTGAACGGCCGTCCGCCCGTCGTCGTCCACAACGACGCGGATTGGTCGGCGATCGACCTCGACCGGTTCGACGGCGTGGTGGTCTCGCCGGGGCCGGGCCGGCCCGACCGGTCCGCGGACTTCGGGATCAGCGCCTGCGCGATCCGGGAGACGACGCTGCCGGTGCTCGGCGTCTGCCTCGGCCATCAGGGCATCTGCCACCTGGCCGGCGGCGCCGTCGGCCACGCGCCCGAGCCGATGCACGGGCGCACGTCGCCCGTGCACCACACCGGCGCCGACGTGTTCTCAGGGCTGCCGTCGCCGTTCATGGCGGTCCGCTACCACTCGCTCGCGGCCACCGACGTGCCGGACGAGCTGGAGGTCGTCGCGTGGACCGACGACGGCGTGGTCATGGGCGTCCGGCACCGCGACCAGCCGCTGTGGGGGGTGCAGTTCCACCCGGAGTCCATCTGCACGGAGTACGGGCGCGAGCTGCTCGCGAACTTCCGTGACCTGGCGCTCGCGCGGACCCGCGCCACGACGGCCGGCCGCGGGGCCCCGGAGGACGGGCATCCGTACCGCGTGCACGTCCGCCGGATCGCCGTGCTGCCGGACCCCGAGGCGGCGTGCGACGAGCTGTTCTCCGACGACACGCATCGCTTCTGGCTGGACAGCAGCGCGGTGATCCCGGGGTTCTCGCGCTTCTCGTTCATGGGCGACGGCTCGGGACCGCTCGCCGAATACGTGACCTTCGACGTCACAGAGGGAGTCGTGGACGTCCACCGCGGCGGGGAGCGCTTCCAGGTCCGCCGCCCGTTCTTCGAGTACCTCGACGAGGAGCTGCGCCGGCGCGCCACGCCGACGCCGCCCGGGCTGCCGTTCGACTTCAATCTCGGCTATGTCGGATGTCTCGGCTACGAGCTGAAGGCCGAGACCGGCGGGCACGCCGCCCACCGGGCGGACACGCCCGACGCGGCCCTGATCTTCGCCGACCGGATGCTCGCGATCGACCACGTGGAGGGGACGTCGTACCTCCTCGCGCTGAGCGCCGGCGGGGACGACGCCGGCGCCCGTGCGTGGCTCGATGACGCGAGCCGCCGGCTGCTCGCGGTCCCGGCGCAGGACGCGGCCTCGCCACGGGCGGGTGCCGGCGGCGACACGCTCGTCGGGATGACCCACCCCACCGCGCGCGGGATGGTGCATCCCCGGCACGATCGCGGTGCCTATCTCGACCGCATCGCCGCGTGTCAGGCGGAGATCCACGACGGCGAGTCCTACGAGGTCTGCCTGACCAACGCCGTCACCGCGCCGGTCGCGATCGACCCGCGGCGGACGTTCTCGTGGCTGCGCCAGGGGAGCCCCGTGCCCTACGGCGCGCTGCTGGAGTTCCCGGACGTCGCCATCCTGAGCGCGTCCCCCGAGCGCTTCCTGACCGTCGGCCCCGACCGCGTCGTCGAGTCCAAGCCGATCAAGGGCACCAGGCCCCGCGGCGCCACCCCGGCCGACGACCAGGCGCTGCACGACGACCTCGCCACGAACGCCAAGGACCGGGCCGAGAACCTGATGATCGTCGACCTGATCCGCAACGACCTCAACAGGGTCTGCGAGATCGGCACGGTGCATGTCTCCAAGCTCTTCGACGTGGAGACCTACGCGCCGGTGCATCAGCTCGTGTCCACGATCCGGGGGACGATGCGCCCGGAGGCCTCGGCCGTCGACTGCGTGCGGGAGACCTTCCCCGGCGGCTCGATGACCGGGGCGCCGAAGCTCCGGACGATGCAGATCATCGACCGGCTCGAGGACGGCCCCCGCGGGTTCTACTCCGGGGCGCTCGGCTGGTTCGGCCTGAACGGCGCCGCGGACCTGAGCATCGTCATCCGGACGCTCACCGCGACGAAGAGCGGCACGAGCTTCGGGGTCGGCGGCGCCATCATCGCGCTCTCGGACGCCGAGGAGGAGTTCGAGGAGACGGTCGTCAAGTCGCGTGCGATGGT
>JAXDGY010000149.1:0-3265 GCA_034664785.1 Solirubrobacteraceae bacterium | reverse complement strand
TCAGGGTGGTTGCCATTGCCTGAGCGAGTCTCCGGCGGTCGCTTGCCCCTGCCATCGCACGCAGGACGCGTCCCTGCTCCTCCTGAGCGCCGATCTTCGGCGCCGTGGCCTCTGTCGGACGGCAGAGTCGCGCCTAGCGGCCCGGCGTGACCAGCCCGCTCGCGTAGGCCAGGACGACGGCCTGCACGCGGTCGCGCAGGCCGAGCTTGGCCAGCAGGCTCGACACGTGCGTCTTGACCGTTCCCTCGGTGACGAACAGCTCGGCCGCGAGCTCGCTGTTGCTCTTCCCGCGGGCGAGCATCACCAGCACCTCGCGCTCGCGCTGGGTCAGCGACTCCACCCGCGCGCGCACGTCCGCCTCCACGGGCCGCCGGGCGAACTGCTCGATGATCCGCCGCGTGACCGACGGCGCGAGCAGGGCATCGCCGGCCGCGACCACCCGGACCGCGTCGACGAGCCCTTCCGGCGGGGCGTTCTTGAGCAGGAAGCCGCTGGCGCCCGCCTGCAACGCCTCGAACACGTACTCGTCCCGCTCGAAGGTGGTGAGGATCACCACGCGGCTGACCAGCTCGGGGTTCTCGGTGATGCGCCGCGTCGCCTGCAGGCCGTCGCCGCCGGGCATCTGGATGTCCATCAGCACGACGTCGGGATGCAGGCGGCGCGTCGCCGCCGCGGCCTGCTCGCCGTCGGCGGCCTCCCCGACCACCTCGATGTCGGGCTCGGACTCGAGGATCATGCGAAAGCCCGCTCGGACCATCGACTGGTCGTCTGCCAGCAGCACCTTGGTGCTCACAGCGCACCGGCCGGGGTGCGGAGCCTGACCCGGACCGCGAAGCCGCCGCCTGCGGCGGGGCCTGCGCTGAGCTGCCCGCCGTGCAGCGCGGCGCGCTCGCGCATGCCGATCAGCCCGAGGCCCCCCGACGCCGATGACGAGCCGCCGTTGGGATGCCCGTCGTCGACGATCTCGAGCTCGAGCTCATCGGGCCAGTAGCGCAGGTGCACGTCGGCGCGCGACGCCGCCGAGTGCTTGAGCGTGTTGGTCAGCGCCTCCTGCACGATCCGGTAGGCCGAGACGTCGACCGTCGGCGGCAGCGAGCGCGTCTCGCCCTCGATGCTGACCTCGACGGCGAGGTCGGAGTCGCTCATGCTCGCCGCCAGCTGGGGAAGCTGACTCAGGCCGGGTCGCGCAGCGAGGTCGTCGTTGTCGCCCGCCTGCCGCAGGAAGCCGAGCAGGCGATGCAGCTCCGCGACCGCCTGCCGGCTCGAGAGCTCGATCGCGCTCAGCGCCTCCTTCGCCTGGGCCCGGTCGCGGTCGATGACGACCCGCGCCGCGCCGGCCTGGACGCCCATCATGCTCACGTGGTGGGCGACGACGTCGTGCAGCTCGCGCGCGATCCGTACCCGCTCCTCGAACACGGCGCGGCGCGCGTTCTCCTCGCGCTCCCGCTCGGCATGGGTCGCGCGCTCCTCGGCGGCCTCGGCCTGGTCCACGCGCTCGCGCAGCGCGAAGCCGGCAAGCCAGGCGATCGCGAACAGCACGGGGACGAAGAGGTACTCGCCGGCGGCGTGGTCGGGGTCGTTGTAGACGATGATCGCCGCCCCGCCGAGCGTGATCGCCAGCCCGATCCGGGCCTGCACGGCGTTGGCGTTGTTGCCGAGCAGCAGCGCCGCGGCCATCCCGGCGGCGTAGACGCTGACGGTGAACACCACGAGGCGCCCGTCGATGAACGACAGCGCGGCGGCCAGCAGCCAGAGCGACACCGGCGCCGCGAACGGGAAGCGGCGGCGTCCGAGCAGCGTCAGCACGAGGATCGCGACCGCCGGAACCGCGAACCACGGTGACGAGCGCGGTTCGGTCAGGGCGTCGTGCCGGAAGGCGACCTCGAGCGCGGCCTCGATCGCCCCGATCACGATCAGCACGTCCAGGGCGTAGCTGCGAGCGAACAACCAGGGCCGGCTCACGCGCCGAACGTACTCCACGCGCACCGCGACCGCCTCCATCCAAAGGCAGGTCCGTGATCCGTCCCGAGGAGGACCCGAGGCCCGCGTCCTCCTCGCTCAGCGCGTCTCAGTCGCCGGCTGCACCCACCGCGTCGGCCGGGATGTGGGCGAACACATCGGGGTTCGGGCCGATGCGACCGGCCTCGCCGTCGTCGAGCGCGTCGATCTTCGCGACGTCGCCGGGCTCGAGCTCGACGTCGAACAGCGCGAAGTTCTCCTCGATCCGCGCGGGGGTGGTCGACTTCGGGAACACGATGTTGCCGTGCTGGATGTGCCAGGCGAGGACCACCTGGGCCGGTGACCTGCCGAGCCGCTCGGCGACCGCGGTGATCCACGCGTCGTCGAGCACCTTGCCCTGCGCGATCGGCGACCACGCCTCGGTGGCGATGCCGTGGGCCTTGCCGTAGGCGTCGACCCGGGCGTTGAGGAAGTAGGGATGGAGCTCGATCTGGTTGACCGCGGGGACCACGTCGGTCGTGGCCGCGAGGCGCTCCAGGTGCGGGACCTGGAAGTTCGAGACGCCGATCGAGCGCGCGCGTCCGTCCTGGCGGAACTCCTCGAGCGTCTTCCAGGTGGACACGAAGTCGCCGTCGTAGAGCGTCGGCAGCGGCCAGTGGATGAGGAACAGATCGACGTGGTCGAGCCCGAGCTCGGAGAGGGTCCGATCGAACGCTCGGCGGGCGTCGTCGGGGCGGTGGAAGCCGTTGTTGAGCTTGCTGGTGATGAAGACGTCGGCGCGGTCGAGCCCGGAGGCGCGGACGGCCTCGCCGACCCCCTTCTCGTTGCCGTACATCTCAGCCGTGTCGATGTGGCGGTATCCGACTTCCAACGCGTGGGCGACGGCGCGGGCGGTGTCTTCGGGCGGGATCTGGAAGACGCCGAACCCGAGCTGCGGGATGGTGTGACCGTCGTTGAGCTGGATCGTCGGGACAGGGCTCACGGGTTGTTCGCTCCTTCGTTGGGTGCCCGTCACTCTGGACCGTCACCCTCATAGGATCAAATAATCGTTTCCGCAGGTGAATAGCCTATGGCTATGGACCCGCGCAGAGTGCTCACGTTCCGCGCGGTCGCGCACCAGCGCTCCTTCTCGCGCGCCGCGCGCGAGCTCGCGCTGTCCCAGCCGTCGGTCTCCAACCAGGTGGCCGCGCTGGAGCGCGAGATCGGCGCTCGGCTGCTGGAGCGCGAGCCCGGTGGCTTGAGGCTCACGGGCGAGGGCGAGATCCTCCTCGAGCACGCGGACGCGATCGCCGAGCGCCTCCAACTC
>JAXDGY010000148.1:0-3533 GCA_034664785.1 Solirubrobacteraceae bacterium | reverse complement strand
GGCCTGTCGGTCGTCGTCGGCGGCCTGATGCACGCCCGGCCGCGGTTCTTCGCCAAGGTGATGGGCGAGCTGCTGTTCTGGGTGGGCGAGGACAAGATGCTGTTCGGCAGCGACTACGGCATCTGGGAGCCCAAGTGGCAGGTCGAGGGCCTCGTCGACTGGGACTACCCCGACGACACGTTCTCCGACTACCCGCGCTGGACGACCGCCGCCAAGAAGAAGGTGCTCGGCCTGAACGCCGCCCGCCTGTACGGCATCGAGGTCCCCGCCGGCCTGGAGCTCCCCCCGGACGCGGGCACGCCCGCTGCGAAGGACGACGCCCAGCTCGTCGAGGGCGCCGCCTAGCCCGATGACCGCCGAAGGCCGGAGGATCCAGGCGTGAGCGTGGAGGCGCAGGCGCTCGCGGCGCTCGCGACGGTCTACGACCCCGAGCTCGACGAGCCGATCACCGGGCTCGGCTTCGTCGGCTCGTGCGTCGCGACCGCGTCGGGCGACGTCGACGTGCACCTGCGCCTGCCGACCCCGCAGTGCGCTCCGAACTTCGCCTACCTCATGGTGTCCGACGCGCGCGACGCCGTTTGTCGGGTGCCTGAGGTGGGCGAGGTGACCGTGGTCCTCGAGGACCACTACACGGGGGACGAGATCAACGCGGCGGTCGGCAGCGGGTCGGGCTTCGACGGGGCGTTCCCCGGCGAGTCGACCGGCGACCTCGCCGCCCTGCGCGAGCTGTTCCGGCGCAAGGCGCTGCTCGCCCGCCAAGGCCGCGTGTACGCCGCCCTGGTCGCCGGCGGCGCGGATGACGCCGGCGTCGCTGGGCTCCGCGTCGCCGACCTCCCCGACGGCCCCGAGGTGCGCCGTTGCGTGGAGCTGCGCCGTGAGCTGGGCCTGCCGCACGGCCCGTCCGACGCCGCGCTCGTCGCGGGCGACGGCAGCCCGCTGGCCGCCGCCGACCTGGGGACGTGGGCGCGTCGCGCGCGCCTCGTCGGGCTGAGCCTGGAGAGCAACGGCGGGCTGTGCCGCTCGCTGCTGCGCGTGCGGTACGGCGTGCACGATCCGACCGAATCCGCGGCATGACTCGGGGCATGTCTCGCGCAGAGCGCTCGCATGCCTTGTGCGAACTCGCCTGGCGGCTCGTTCGCACGGGCCGCGCCGGAGCCGGAGCGAGACATCACGACATGAGGGAGGCCGTTTCATGATCGCCGCGCGTCTGCACAAGTACCACGACCCGCTCACCGTCGAGCAGATCGCCGAGCCCGAGATCACCGGGCCGCACGACGTCATCGTGCGTCTCGGCGGAGCCGGGCTGTGCCGCACGGACCTGCACGTGCAGGAGGGCCAGTGGGCCGAGAAGTCCGGGGTCGAGCTGCCCTACGTCCTCGGCCACGAGAACGCCGGCTGGGTCCACGAGCTCGGCTCGGCCGTCACCAACGTCGCGGTCGGCGACACGGTGATCGTCCACCCGCTGATCACCTGCGGCCTGTGCCGGGCGTGCCGCGCCGGCGACGACGTCCACTGCGAGAACAACCTCTTTCCCGGCATCTCGGTCGACGGCGGGTTCGCCGAGCTGCTGAAGACCAGCGCGCGCTCGGTCGTCAAGCTCGACCCGACGCTGCACCCCAAGGACATCGCGGCGCTCGCCGACGCCGGGCTGACCGCCTACCACGCGGTCAAGAAGGCCGCGAGCATCCTCTACCCGGGCTCGCGCGCCGTCGTGATCGGCGCCGGCGGGCTCGGGCACATCGGCATCCAGTGCCTCAAGGCGATGACGCCCGCCGAGATCATCGTCATCGACCCGTCCGAGCGCGCCCGCGCGCTGGCCGGGGAGATCGGGGCCGACAGCACCGTCGCGGCGGACGGCCGGCAGGTCGACACGATCCTCGAGATGACCGACGGGAAGGGCGCCGAGGCGATCATCGACTTCGTCGGCGAGCACGGCGCGATCGAGGACGGCGTCGCCATGCTCCGCGAGGCCGGCTCGTACTACGTCATCGGCTACGGCGAGAACGTCAACGTGCCGACGATCGACATCATCTCGCGCGAGATCAACTTCATCGGCAACCTCGTGGGGTCCTACAACGACCTCGCCGAGCTGATGACGCTCACCGCGCAGGGCCAGGTCACCCTGCACACCAGCAGCTACCCGCTCGAAGCCGTCAACGACGCAATGGCCGACCTCGATCAGGGACGCCTGCAGGGCCGGGGCATCCTCATCGCGGACGCCGCCTGACAGGAGACACACCACCCATGGGCAAGATCATCCACTTCAACGACGACGCGCGGCGCCGGCTGCAGGCCGGGGTCGACGAGCTGGCCGACACGGTCAAGGTCACGCTCGGGCCCAAGGGCCGCAACGTCGTGCTCGAGCGCCTGACCGGCGCGCCGACCATCACGAACGACGGCGTGTCGATCGCCCGCGAGATCGAGCTCTCCGACCAGTTCGCGAACATGGGCGCCCAGCTCGTGCGGGAGGTGGCCGACAAGACCTCCGAGCTCACCGGCGACGGGACGACCACGGCCACGCTGCTGGCCCAATCGCTCGTGCGCGAGGGGATGCGGGTGCTGGGCGACGGCGTCAACCCGATGCTGCTGCGGCGCGGCATCGAGGAGGCCGTCGAGCTCGTCGTCGCCGAGCTGCTGAGCAGCGCCCGGAGCGTCGCGGACCCCGGGCACCTCGCGAAGGTCGCGACGATCGCCGCCAAGGAGGACGAGCGCATCGGCCGTGCGGTCGCCGAGGCGCTCGAGCACGTGGGGGACGACGGCGTCGTCAGCGTCGAGGAGGCAGACCTGCCCGGCATCTCCGTGGACTTCGTCGAGGGGCTGCACGTCGAGAACGGCCACCTGTCGCCGTACCTCATCCGCGACCGCATGCGGATGGAGACGGTCCTGGACAACCCCTACGTCCTGATGACCACGCAGCCGATCTCGACGGTCCAGGAGCTCATGGGCGCGATCGGCCAGGTCATGCGCCGCCCCGAGCCGCTGGTGATCCTCGCCGAGAAGGTCGACGGCGCTGCGCTCGGCATGCTCGTGCAGAACAACCAGCACGGCACGATGGAGGCGACCGCGATCCGGGCGCCCGGCTTCGGCCACCGCCGCATCGCCTACCTCGAGGACCTCGCGGCGTTCACCGGCGGCCGCGTCATCACCCCCGAGGCGGGGTTGACGCTGGAGCAGGTCGAGCTCGAGTCGCTCGGGCGCGCGCGGCGGGTGATCGTGCGCGAGGACTACACGACATTCATCGAGGGAGCGGGCACCGAGGAGGACGTCGAGGGCCGGCTCAACGAGATCCGCGTCGAGCTCGAGCGGGCGACCCACGACAGCGACATCGACGCGCTGCGCGAGCGGCGCGCGCGGCTGTCCTCTCGCCTGGCGGTCATCCGCGTCGGCGGCGCGACCGCCGTCGAGAGCAAGGAGCGCCTGCGCCGCACCGAGGGGTCCCTGTCAGCCGCCCGCGCGGCGATGTCCGAGGGGATCGTCGCCGGCGGAGGCACTGCGCTGCTGCGCGCCGAGGGTGCGCTCGACGGCGTCTCGAC
>JAXDGY010000147.1:0-7526 GCA_034664785.1 Solirubrobacteraceae bacterium | reverse complement strand
GCGCCCGCCGCCGCGTTGCCCTCTCCGGCAGCGGACGGACCGCCGCGCGTCGTCGCCGCACCGGCAGCGCGCAGCTGGGCGCTGCGGATCAGGCTCCGGCAGTCGGAGTACTCGTCCAGGTCGGTCGGCAGCGCGCTGAGCGCCTTGGCGTAGGCCGCGGGCGGGTACGTGCCGTCGATCTGCCCGTCGGCCTCACAGTCCTTGAGGATCGCGCCGGCGCCGGCGCCACCGCCGGCGTCCGCGGCGACGGGCGCGAGACAGGCGAATGCGAGGCCGGCGGTCGCCATCGCGGCACCGCCTCCGAGCGAACAGCGTCGTGTGATCGCGGCCAGCACACTCGAGGTGTGCCCCGTCGGGCTCGAATCATGCATCGGCCCGGCGGCGGCGGCACCCCGGAAACGACGAAGGGCGCCTTCGACAAGGCGCCCTTCGCGTACAGCCTGACTGGAAAAAGATCGAACGAGAGGTCCGCTCCTCAGCGGGAGCTTCGGCCGGGGGGACCAAGATCCGGCTCTCGTACGACGGTGGCCCGGGTTGGATTCCGCAAAGCGGCTCCAGCCATCCGGCTTTAGCGGCCGGTCACCTCCAGGGTCCCGCAAGAACTGTGACTACTGATACGGACCACCTCCTTTCTCTGGTGAGGTGAAGATAGCATCCGTCCGGACGGAACCGAGGAGGTTCTGACCGGACACCGACGGTCATGCCTCGGGGCTGTCCTCGTCCCCGTCGAGCACGTCCACCTCACCGAGATCCGGGTCCGCCACGGCGGCCTCGGCGCCCCCGCTCCCGGCGCTCAGATCGACCGGTCCCGCGGTCGGGTCGGCCACCTCCGGGGCGTCGGATTCGACCACGAGGGCGACAGCCGACACGCGGTCGTTGTCCTTCAGGTTCATCACCCGCACGCCGGTGGCCGACCGCCCCTGCTGGGAGATCGGGCGCACCCCCGTCCGCTGCACCATGCCGCCCTCGGAGATGAAGACGAGCTCCTGGTGCGGCCGGACGACCAGGGCGCCGGCCAGGCCGCCCTTCGTCTCGGTCAGGCCGATGGTCTTGACGCCCTTCGCGCCGCGCGAGGTCTTGCGGTACTGGTCGATCTTCGTCCGCTTGCCATATCCGTTCTCCGTGACGACGAGCAGCTCCATCTCGTCGCGGGCGACGTCCATCGCGATGACCTCATTGCCCTTCGCCGCGACGTCCATCCCGCGCACGCCGCTCGTGTCGCGGCCCATCGACCGGGCGTCCTGCTCGGAGAAGCGGACGGTCAGGCCGGCGCGGGAGATCATGATGATCTCGTCGCCAGGGTCCACCCGGCGCACGGCGACCAGCTCGTCGTCGTCGCGGATGTTGATGGCGATGATGCCGTCGGCCTTGATCGGCGTGTTGTAGGCGAGGAAGTCGGTCTTCTTCACCGTGCCGGACTTCGTGGCGAAGATGAGGTACGCGGCCTCCTTGAAGTCGCGCGTCGAGACCACGGACTGGATCCGCTCGCCGTCGCGCAGCGGCAGGATGTTCACCAGGGCGCGACCCTTGGCCGTGCGCTGCGCCTCCGGCAGGTCGTAGACCTTCTGCCGGTAGACCTTGCCGCGGTTGGAGAAGAACAGCAGGAAGTCGTGCGACGAGCACACGAAGAGATGCTCGATGTAGTCGCCGTCCTTCATGTCCATCCCGGTCACGCCGCGGCCACCGCGCTGCTGCTGGCGGTAGGTCGCCAGCGGCAGGGACTTGATGTAGCCCGTCTTCGTGATCGTGATGACCATCTGCTGGTCGGCGATCAGGTCCTCGATGTCGAGCTCGTCCTCCGAGGCGGTGATCTCGGTGCGCCGCGGGTCGGCGAAGCGCTCGGAGATCTCCGCGAGCTCCTCCTTGATGATGGCGAGCACGCGGCCCTCGTCACCGAGGATCTCGCGCAGCTCGGCGATCCGCTCCGTGACGTCGGCGTGCTCCTGCTTGATCGCGTCGCTCTCCAGCGCGGTGAGCTGGGACAGGCGCAGATCGAGGATCGCGGTCGCCTGGATCAGGCTGAGCGCGAAGCGCTCCTGCAGGTCGGTGCGCGCCGTCTCGCGGTCGCGGGAGGCACGGATCAGCTCGATGATCGCGTCGAGGTTGTCGAGCGCGATGAGCAGGCCCTCGAGGACGTGCGCGCGCGCCTCCTTCTGCGCGAGCTCGAACTTCGTGCGCCGCACGATGACCTCGCGCTGGTGCCCGACGTAGGCGCCGATGACCTCGCGGAGCGAGAGGGTCTTCGGCACGCCGTCGACCAGCGCGACCATGTTCACGCCGAACGTGTTCTGCATCGACGTGTGCTTGTAGAGCTTGTTCAGCGCGACCTTCGGCAGGACGTCGCGCTTGAGCTCGATGACCAGGCGCATGCCCCCGCGCTCGGACGAGTGGTCCTCGACGTTGGAGATCTCCGGGAGCTTCTTCTCCTGGTACAGCGCGGCGATCTTCTGGATCAGGCCGCCCTCGCCGCCCTTCTTCACGGCGTAGGGCAGCTCGGTGACGATGATCGCCTCCTTGCCGCGCCCGATGTCCTCGATGTGGGCCTTCGCGCGCACGCGCACCCGGCCGCGGCCGGTCTCGTAGGCGTCACGGATGCCGGAGCGCCCGAGGATGATCCCGCCGGTCGGGAAGTCGGGGCCCTTGATGTGGCCCATGAGCTCCTCGACCGTGATCGACGGGTTGTCGATGTAGGCGATCGTCGCGGAGACGACCTCGCCGAGGTTGTGCGGCGGGATGTTCGTGGCCATGCCGACGGCGATGCCGGACGAGCCGTTGACCAGGAGGTTCGGGAAGCGCGCCGGCAGGACGGTCGGCTCGCGCGTGCGGCCGTCGTAGTTGGGCACGAAGTCGACCGTGTCCATGTCGATGTCGCGCAGCATCTCGGTGGCCAGGCGCGTCATGCGCGCCTCCGTGTACCGCATGGCCGCCGCGGGGTCGTCGTCGATCGAGCCGAAGTTGCCCTGGCCGTCGACGAGCTCGTGGCGCATCGAGAAGTCCTGCGCCATCCGCACCAGCGTGTCGTAGATCGACGAGTCGCCGTGCGGGTGGTAGTTGCCCATCACCTCGCCGACGATGCGGGCGCACTTGGAGTAGGGGCGGGTCGGGCCCATGCCGCTCTCCGACATGGCGAAGAGCACGCGACGATGGACCGGCTTGAGGCCGTCGCGCACGTCTGGGAGCGCACGGCCCACGATGACCGACATGGCGTAGTCGAGGTACGCGGACTTCATCTCGTCCTCGAGCGCGCGCGGTTCGACGTTGCCGCCACCGATGACGTCAATGGCCATGGGTCACCTCCTTTCGATTCTTCGGATGGGTCTGGCTCACACGTCGACGGTCGCGGCGAGCGCGTTGTCCTCGATGAAGACGCGGCGGTGCTCGACGACGTCGCCCATGAGCATGGAGAAGATGCGGTCCGCGTCCGCGGCGTCCTCGATGGTCACCTGCTGCAGCGTGCGCGACGCGGGATCCATCGTGGTGTCGCGCAGCTGGCTGGCGTTCATCTCCCCCAGGCCCTTGAACCGGTTCAGCGTGACGCCGCGCTGGGCGACGGCGAGGACGGCACGGCGCAGGTCCTCGAACGACGTGGCCGCCTCCGTGCGATCGCCGAGGCGGACCGTGAACGGCGGGGCGCCGGCGAGGTCGACGAGCGCGCTCGCGACCTTCACGTACTCGCGATACTCCTTGGAGTCGAACATCGCGAGCGCGAGGCGATGGGTGGTCGCCAGCCCCGTCTTCTGCTCGACCCCACGGACGTGCACCACGCCGTCCTCCTCGTCGAGGAGCTCGGTCGTGAGGGTGGCGCCGTCCTCGCGGCCCCGGGCGAACAGCGCCCGTGCCGTCTCCGCGTCCATGACCCGCTCGGCGAGCACGCCGCTCTCCGACAGGAAGCGGATCGCGTCGTGGCCATGGGTCGCCCGCAGCGTGGAGCCCCAGCCCTCGAACTGCTTGAGCAGCCGGGTGAAGCGCTGCCAGCGCGTCTCGGTGAGCTTGAACGGCGTGCCGTGCCGGTCGATGATCTCGAACTTCTCGAACTTGTCCGCGAGGAGGACCTCCTCCAGCTCGGACTCCTTTTCGATGTACCGCTCGTTCGAGCCCTGCTTGAGCTTGTAGAGCGGCGGCTTGGCGATGTAGACGTAGCCGGCCTCGATGAGCTCCTGCATCTCGCGGAAGAGCAGGGTGAGCACCAGTGTGCGGATGTGGGCGCCGTCCACGTCGGCGTCCGTCATCAGGATCACCTTGTGGTAGCGGGCCTTCTCGATGTCGAACTCCTCGCGCACGCCCGTGCCGAGCGCCGTGATGAGCGCCTGGACCTCGATGTTGTTGAGGACCTTGTCGATGCGGGCCTTCTCGACGTTGAGGATCTTGCCGCGCAGCGGCAGGACGGCCTGGGTGTTCCGGTCGCGCCCCTGCTTGGCCGAGCCGCCGGCCGAGTCGCCCTCGACCACGAACAGCTCGCTGAGCGACGGGTCCTTGACGGAGCAGTCGGCGAGCTTGCCCGGCAGGCGCGAGTTCTCCAGCGCGTTCTTGCGCGTGAGGTCGCGGGCCTTGCGGGCGGCCGAGCGGGCGCGGGCGGCGTCGATCGCCTTGCGGCAGACCTTGTTGGCCTCCTGCGGGTTCTCCTCGAAGAACTCGGCCAGGCCGCGGTTGACCACGGAGGCGACGAAGCCCTCCATGCCCGGGTTGCCCAGCTTGGTCTTGGTCTGGCCCTCGAACTGGGGGTCGGTGAGCTTCACGGAGATGACGGCGGTGAGGCCCTCGCGGACGTCGTCGCCCGAGAGGCTCGCGTCCTTGTCCTTCAGGAAGCCGTTCGCCTTCGCGTAGAGGTTGATCTGCCGCGTCAGCGCCGAGCGGAAGCCCGACATGTGCGAGCCGCCCTCGTGCGTGTTGATGTTGTTGGCGAAGGAGGAGACGGACTCCTGGTAGGAGCCGTTCCACTGCATGGCGATCTCGGCGGCGCCCTCGTCGGACTCGCCCTCGAAGAAGATCACCTTCTGCGAGAGCGTCTCCTTGCCCTCGTTGAGGTAGCGGACGAAGTCCTCGATGCCGCCCTCGTAGTGGAAGTCCACCCGCTTGCCCTCGCCGCGCTCGTCCGTCAGCGAGATGTGCAGGCCGCGGGTCAGGAAGGCGGTCTCGCGCAGTCGCTGCTCGAGCGTGGCGAAGTCGAAGTCCAGCGTCTCGAAGATCTCGGCGTCGGGCTGGAAGATCACGGTCGTGCCGTGCTCCTTGGTGGGCTCGCCCTTCACCAGTGGGTGCTGCGGCGCGCCCCGGGAGTACTCCTGCGACCAGACGAAGCCGTCCCGGCGCACCTCGACGCGGAGCGCCTCGCTCAGGGCGTTGACGACCGAGACGCCGACGCCGTGCAGGCCGCCGGAGACCTTGTAGCCGCCACCGTCGCCGAACTTGCCGCCGGCGTGCAGGACCGTCAGCACGACCTCGACGGCGGGCTTCTGCTCCTTCTCCATGACGGCGACCGGGATGCCGCGACCGTTGTCGATCACGGTGATCCGGTTGTCCGGGTGGATCACGACGTCGACCTGCGTGGCGTGGCCGGCGAGCGCCTCGTCGACTGAGTTGTCGACCACCTCGTACACGAGGTGGTGCAGGCCTCGCACACCGGTCGAGCCGATGTACATGCCCGGGCGCTTGCGCACAGCCTCGAGGCCCTCGAGGACGGTGATGTCCTGGGCGTCGTAGCTGCCGTTGCTCCGGGAGCCGTCCTGCGGTCTGTCGTTGGCCATGTCCCTCTCTACGGACGTGAAACGCCCCGGCTCCAGGTCCAACCAGCACCCGGCCGGGGCGGAAAGTGGTTGACCTAACTATAGCACAATCGGGGGTCTCCCCCGGGCCCCGGACTCAAAGGAAAGTCCTGCAAACGTAGGGAATCTGTGACGTCATCGTGACCCCGATCGGGCCCACGAGCCGGACGCGGCCGCGCGACACCGCAGAGCGTCCACCCTGACCCCGGGAACGGCCGCCGCCAGGCGGTCCACGACGTCGGCCTGGAGCAGGTCGAGCTCCTGGGCCCAGACCGCCGCGTCGCAGGTCACGACGACGGCGCCGTCGGCCACCGCGGTCGGCGTCGCGTGGGCGGCGATGAGGTCCCCGACCGCGCCCGGCCAGGCGCGCTGCACCCGACCGAGCGGGGTCAGCGGCTCGACCCGGTCGACGAGGGCCCCGAGCGCTGTCGCGATGCCACGCGGCGCGCGGCGATGCCTCATCGGGCGAAGGCCTCCTCGCGGACCTCGCCGCCGTCGACGCGCAGCTGCGCGACGCCGGGCTCATCCGCCCCCGGGACGTGTCCCAGGTCGGTCGTGGTGACGACGCTCTGGCCCGCCGCCGTGATCCGCCGGACGAGCAGCCGGCGGCGGTCGGCGTCGAGCTCGCTCATCACGTCGTCGAGCAGGAGCAGGGGCGGCGCGCCCCGCTCGTGCTCGAGCGCATCGCGCTCGGCGAGCAGGAGCGCGAGCAGGGCCAGCCGCTGCTCGCCCTGCGAGCCGTAGATCCGGAGCTCGCGGCCGTCGCGCAGGAGGCCGAGGTCGTCGCGGTGCGGCCCGTGGCCCGTGAAGCCGCGCTCGAGGTCGGAGTCCAGGCGCTCGGCCAGCTCCGCGGCGAAGGCCTCGGCGTCCGGCGCCTTCGTCCGCGGCCGGTAGCGCAGCTCGGCGGTGCCGGCGAGGCCGAGCTCCTCCCCCACCGCAGCGAAGCGGTCGGCGAGGAGGTCCACGGCACGGGCGCGGTCGGCCCGGAGCGCGAGGCCGGTGCGGGCGAGCTCGTGGTCCCACGTCGCCATCGCGTCGCGGCCGCTGCGGCCGGCGCGGATGCGGGCCAGCAGCGCGTTGCGCTGCGCCAGCGCCTGGCCGTACGCCCGGCGCGTCGCGGCCCGGGCCGGCCAGAGCGCGGTGACCACCGCGTCGAGGTGCGACCGCCGCAGCGCCGGCGGGCCCTTGACGAGCTCCAGCCGGTCGGGCAGGAACACGCTGACCAGCGGCCGGCCCGGGGCGTCGAGCAGGCGCTCCACCGGCGCGCCGTCGACGCGCATGCGCTTCGCCTCGCCGGGCTGGAAGCCGACGGCGAGCTCATGGGAGCCGTCCCGGTCGCCCGTGACGACCTCGACCCGCGTCGCTTCGGCCCCGAACCGCACCACCTCCCGCTCGTTCGAGGTCCGGCACGAACGGCCGGTGCACCCAAAGTACAGCCCCTCGAGCAGGTTGGTCTTGCCCGCGCCGTTGCGTCCATGCACGACCGTGAGCCCCGGGCCGAGTCCGACGTCGGCCTCGGCGTAGCT
Source organism: Solirubrobacteraceae bacterium (assembly GCA_034664785.1). GTDB lineage: Bacteria > Actinomycetota > Thermoleophilia > Solirubrobacterales > Solirubrobacteraceae > Paraconexibacter. Next base: position 241 of record JAXDGY010000147.1, on the reverse strand, counting down.
CCGGAAGTCGCGCAGCCGCAGGCGCGAGACGCGCATCAGACGTTCAGGCGGATGGGCATGATGAGGTACAGGAACCCGGAGCCGTCGCCGGCCTCGATCAGCCCGGGGCGCAGCGGGCTGATGAGCTTGAGCACGACGTCGCCCGAGTCGACGCTGTCCAGGCCGTCCTTGAGGAAGTCCGGGTTGAACCCGATCTCGAACGGTTCGCCGGCGAACGGGATCGGCAGCGGCTCGCTGGCCT
>JAXDGY010000146.1:0-6087 GCA_034664785.1 Solirubrobacteraceae bacterium | reverse complement strand
CGAACGGCTACGGCCTGGACGAGATGACGGGCAACGTGTGGGAGTGGACCGCCGACTGGTTCGACCCCGGCTGGTATGCGCGCAGCCCGCGGGAGGATCCGCGCGGCCCCGCGGCAGGGCAGCAGCGCGTGATGCGCGGCGGCTCCTACCTCTGCCATGCCTCCTACTGCAACCGCTACCGCGTCGACGCGCGCAGCGGCAACACGCCGGACAGCTCGACGGGCAACCTCGGCTTCCGCGTGGCCCGGGGCTGATCGGGCGCCCCGCGGCGGTCAGGCACCCAGACGCGGGATCGTGCGGCGCACGAGGTCGAGGAACACGCTCCTCAGCACGTGCTCGGCCTGCGCGCGGGTGGTGCGCCCGGTCAGCCACTCGCGGCAGACCACGGTCGTCAGGCCGACGTAGCCGCGCAGGCACACACGGGTCGCGGGCGTGTCCTGCAGCACGTCGGCGTTGATGACGAGCATCTGCTCGACCGTGCTCTCGCCCACCGCCCGCGCGAGCCGGCGCACCTCGGCGCTGGGGCTCCCGCCCGCCACGGTGGCCAGCCACATCTCGCGGTGCTCGGCGAGGACGTCGAGGAAGGCGGCGGCGTTGTGCGCGATGCGCTCCTCGATCGGGGTCTCCACGCCGCGGTTGCGGACGTCCGCCATCGCCCGCACGAGGTCCTCGTAGACGGCGAGGTACACCTCGCCGATCCCGCCGAAGTAGTGGTGCACGAGCGCGCGCGTGACGCCGGCCGCCTCCGCGACGTCCGCCGAGGAGACCTCCTCCAGCGGACGCTGCGCGAACAGCTCGCGCGCCGTCGCGAGGATCTGGCGCCGCCGGTCGGCCGGTGCCATGCGACGCCTGGCCGAGGGCTCGCTCGAGGTCACGGTGGGCGGAGCGTATTCGCCGCCGCGCCGCGGCGACGCGGCGCGCACCGCTCGGCGGCCTGGGCTACCCTCTGGGCGACTCGAAAACCAGGGGTGCTCGCGGAAGCGGGCTGAGATAGCGCCTGGCAGCCGGCGCTGACCCTTCGAACCTGTGGGGTAATGCCCGCGGAGGGAGCGATGACGACACGGATGCGGGGCCGTGAGCGCCCTGCACCAGCCTCGGGAGGACCAGGCGCCGGCGCGGTGACCCTCGCCGGCGTGAGCCGCACCTTCGGCGACGTGGAGGCGCTGCGCGACGTGTCGCTCGAGGTGCCCGCGGGACAGGTCGCGGCGCTCGTCGGACCGTCCGGGTGCGGCAAGTCGACGCTCCTCGAGCTGGTCTGCGGCCTGCAGCTCCCGGACGCCGGAACGGTGGCCGCGCCGCGCGCCGTGCTCATGCCCCAGGGCGACCAGCTGCTGCCCTGGCTCGGGGCGCTGGACAACGCCGCGCTGGCGCTGCGCATCGCGGGCACGGGCCGTGACGCGGCGCGCGAGCGGGCCCGGCCGGTGCTGGCGGCGCTCGGCCTGGACGGCTTCGCGGCGGTCCGGCCCGCGCAGCTCAGCGGCGGGATGCGCCAGCGCGTGGCGTTCGCCCGCACCCTGCTCGCCGGCGCGCCGGTGCTGTGCCTCGACGAGCCGTTCGGCGCGCTGGACGCGATCACGCGGGCGGAGGCCCAGGCATGGCTCCAGGCCGCGCTGGCCGCCGAGCCGCGGACCGTCCTGCTCGTCACGCACGACGTCGAGGAGGCCGTCCTGCTCGCGGACCGCATCGTGGTCCTCTCCCCCCGCCCCGGGCGCGTCGTCGCCGACCTGCCGGTCGAGCTCCCGCACCCGCGGGCCGCGACGGACCCCGGCGTCATCGCGCTGCGCCGCCGGGCCCTGGAGCGCCTGCGCTGATGCTGGCCGCGTTGCTGCTCGCCGCCGCGCTCGGGGCGTGGCAGCTCTACACGGTCGTGGGCTCCGTCGACGCGTTCATCCTGCCCGCGCCGAGCGACGTGGCCGCGTCGCTGTGGGAGGACCGCGGGCTGCTGTGGTCCAACTTCACCGTCACGGCCCGCGAGATGGGCGTCGGCCTGCTCGTCTCGCTCGTCCTCGGCGTCGCGCTGGCCGTCGCCCTGCACGAGTCGCGCACCGCCCGGCGGGCCGTCTACCCGCTCCTGATCGCCTCCCAGACCATCCCGGTCGTGCTCGTCGCGCCGCTGCTGGTCACGTGGTTCGGCTACGGGCTGACGCCGAAGGTCGCCATCGTCGCGCTGGTCTGCTTCTTCCCGATCGTGGTGCCGACGCTCGCCGCGCTCGGCGGCGTCGACCCCGGGCAGCGCAAGCTCATGGCCACGCTCGGTGCCACGCGCTGGCAACTGCTGCGCCACGTCGAGGCGCCGAGCGCGCTGCCCGCGCTGTTCGTGGGCGCGCGCCTGGCGGTCGCGGTCGGCGCGATCGCCGCCGTCCTGGCCGAGACCGCGGGCTCGGAGTCGGGCCTCGGCCACCTCATGCTCCAGTCCATCCCCCAGCTCGAGACGGCGCGCGCGTTCGCCGCCGTCGTCGTGCTCTCGCTCTTCTCCCTGGCCCTGTACCTCGGGCTCACCCTGGCCCAGCAGCGCCTGCTCCCGTGGGCGCCGCTCCGACCCGAAGGACCCACCCCATGACGCCGCGCCGTGCCCGCCCCCGCTGCATCCTGCTCGCCGTCGTGGCGGCCGTCCTGGCCGCCGGGGCCCTGTCGGCCTGCGGCTCCAAGCAGGACACCGTGGGCGCCAAGCCGCCGACCCAGCGGCTCACGCTCGTCCTCGACTACCTGCCCAACGCCGACCACGCCGGGATCTACGCCGCCCAGGCGGCCGGCGCCTTCGCCCGGGCCGGGCTCGACGTGAGGATCGTCACCCCGTCCGACCCCTCCGCCCCGCTCAAGCTGCTCCAGGCCGGCCGCGCGGACCTCGCCATCTCCTACGAGCCCGAGCTGCTGCTCGCGCGCGCCAAGGGCGCGAAGCTCGTCTCGGTCGGCGCGCTGGCCAACCGGCCGCTGACCTCCGTCATGGCGCTGGGGTCGGCGAAGATCCGGACGGTCGCCGACCTGAAGGGCAAGACGGTCGGCACCGCCGGCATCCCCTATCAGGCGGCCTACCTCAAGACGATCCTCACCAAGGCCGGCGTCGAGCCGTCGAGCGTCAAGCAGATCGACGTGGGCTTCAACCTCGTCCCGGCGATGCTGTCCAAGAAGGTCGATGCGACGCTCGGCGCCTTCTGGAACTACGAGGGCATCCAGCTCCAGCGCCAGAAGAAGGCCCCGACGATCATCCGGATGGAGACGGCCGGCGTGCCGACCTACGACGAGCTCGTGCTCGTGGGCTCCGAGCAGGGGCTCCGCGACCACGGCGAGCTGGTCCGGCGCTTCATGCAGGCCCTGCAGGTCGGCACCCGCGCGGTGGCCAAGGACCCGGCCGCGGGCGTCGACCCGCTCGTGACGGCCAACCCGGACCTCGACCGCGGGCTGCAGACGGCGGCGGTCAAGGCGACGCTGCCCGCCTTCCTGCCCGAGAAGGCCTCACAGCCGTTCGGGTACCAGGACGAGGCCCAATGGCGAGCCTACGGCAAGTGGATGCTGGCCAACGGGCTGGTGAGCCGCCTCTCCGATCCGGGCGCCGCCTTCACCAACGAGTTCCTGCCGGGCGAGGGCCCCAAGCCGGACGACTCCGGGACGAGCGCCGGCGGCTCCGGGTTCTAGCCGCCGCGGGCGCGGTCCTCATACCTGGCCGACGGCGATCCCGACGGCGGCGACCAGGACGCCCCCGAGGGTGACCTGGACGAGCGAGCTCGCCAGCGAGACCTCGAGGAAGCGCTTGCGCACCCACGCGATGACCACCAGCTCCGCGCTGACCACGACGTAGGCGACCGCGAGCGCGTGCGCGGTGTCGTGGATGAGGAACGGCAGGGCGTGCAGCGTCCCGCCCGCGAACGTCGCCACGCCCGTGATGAGACCCCGCTGCAGCGAGGCGCCGCGGCCGGTCAGCGCGCCGTCGTCGGAGAGCGCCTCCGACATCCCCATGGAGATCGCCGCGCCCAGCGCCGCGGCCAGCCCGACGAGCAGCGCCGCGCGCGAGCCGGCTACGAAGGCCGCCGCGAAGATCGGGGCCAGCGTTGAGATCGTGCCGTCGATGAGGCCCACGAGGCCCGGCTGGACCACCTGCAGGAGCCGCTCGCGGTCGGAGGCCTCCCGCCAGCCGCTCGCCACGCTGCGCACGTCGGAGAACATGACTTCATCTTACAAGTGATGCAAAAGAAGGACTCCCTAAGTACACTTAGGGATACCTGATGAGCCCGTCCTCCGTCGTCACCCCTCCCGACCCCGACGCCCGCCTCCGCGCCGCCCTGCTCGACGCGGGCCTGCGCGTGACCTCCCAGCGGCTGGTCCTGCACCGCGTCCTGGTGGCGGACCTGGGTCGCCACGCGACCGCCGAGGAGGTCGCGCGCGCGGCGGCCGACCGCCTCCCCGGGCTCTCCCTGCCCACGGTCTACGCGACGCTCGAGCTGCTCGTCGGCCTCGGCCTCGCGCGGCGCGTGGCGACCGGCGGCGCCACCCTCTTCGACCCGCGCACCGACCCGCACGAGCACTTCGCGTGCACCGCGTGCGGCCGCGTCAGCGACCTCGACCCGGCCCTCGACACCGCCCCCGCCGCCGCCGCGGCGCGCCGCGCCGGGATGGAGGTCGCGCACGTCGAGGTCGTCGTGGCCGGCCGCTGCGCGGACTGCGTCGCGATGGCCTGAGAGGGTCCCTGCCTCAGGCGGCCAGCGGCCGCAGGGGCGCCCCTGCCGCGGCGGCCCAGCGGCCCGTGGCGCGCAGCGCGTGCACGCCGGCCAGGCCGGCCCAGCCCTCGTAGGGCGCGAAGAAGGCCCGGACCTCGGCCTCCTCGGCGCGCGCGTGCGGGTTCCCGCCCGTCGTCAGGCGGGCGACGAGCTTGCGGTAGGCGAGGTCGCCGGCCGGGAGGACGTCGAGGCGGCCCTGGCCGTGGAGGGCCAGGACGTCGGTGGTCCAGGAGCCGATGCCGGGGATCGTGCGCAGCCGCCGCCAGGCGGCCTCGTGATCGGCGGCATGGAGGTCCACGCGGCCGGCAGCGACCATGCGGGCGGCCTTGACCAGCGCGAGGGCGCGCCCGGCGCTGAGGTCCATGGCCTGCAGGCGCGCGGGCGCGACCCCGGCCAGCACGCGCGGCCCCGGCACGTCGCGCAGACCGGTGTCGGGGCACTGCGGCCCGTGGCGGCGGACGATGCGCCGCTGGATCGCGGCTGCGCGCTCGTACTCGATGAGCTGCTCGCAGATGCCCCATGCGAGCGCCTCGAAGGGCTCCGCGCGGCGCATGGGACGCAGCCACGGCGCGCGGCGGACCGACGGCCCGATGAGCGGGTCGAAGCGGAAGCGCTCGCAGAACGCGGACAGGTCGTCCTCGGCCCCGAGGGCCAGAGCCATGCGGCGGCCGGCCTCCGCCGCCACGTCGCGGCGCTCCGACCAGCCCCCGACCACCAGCCGGCCCGGCGACGGCTGCGCCGCCCGCACGATCGCGGGGCACCCCTCGACGTGCAGCATCCGCTCGACCACGCCGCCGCGGCGGCGGAGGACGCCGTCCATCCCGCCCCCGGGCAGGCGCAGGGGCCAGGGCGGACGCAGCTCGACGCGGACCTCGTGCACGGGGCGGGCGGCCTCCGCGGCGCTCAGTCGCGCGGGCCCAGCAGGTGCACGTCGACCAGGAACGATCGCGTCCCGAGAACCGGCAGCGCCCCCGCCTCGCGCCGGCGCGACGCCTTCACGGTGCGACGCGCGCGGGCCCGGCGGAGCACCGCGGCGGTGACGGCGCCGGCGGCGAAGCCCGTGGCGGCGACCGCCGCGGCCTGCGCCACGACTGGCACCGGGGCCCGCGCCGGGGCGACCTCACGGACCTCCGCGACGACGACCGCGTCGACCACCTCGGCCTCGTCGTCCGGGAAGCGATCTGCATCCTGAGGGGGGCGCACGCGGCCGAGTCTACCCGCGTCCCCCCCGACGGGACAGGACGCCCCCGGAGCCCGGCCGCATGGCTTTGTATGGTTTGCGGACTCCGCTGTTCGGCGACCCGAAGAGCCAGCAGGCCCCCGCGGCCGTGCCGCCTGTCCGCTCGCGCTCGGAGGAGCTGCGCGCGTCCCCGCC
>JAXDGY010000145.1:0-5349 GCA_034664785.1 Solirubrobacteraceae bacterium | reverse complement strand
AGCATCGCTTGACCTACGCCTTCGTCGACGACCACCGGGTGGCCTACGTCCAAACTCACTCTTGGTCTGGCACGACCGGCCTACGCTCCGGGCCCCTCACCGCGGGAGTTCCGGACTGACCTGGTACCACGGCGGAGTTCCGGGGTCACAGGACGTCCGGGGAGCCGGGGAGCCTCCTCGCGGTCTACTCGCTCGCGCGACGGGCCGGCGCTGGGACGGACGTATCCAAGCGTCAGTCGCCCGCTTGCCCGATGAGAAGCGTAGGTTGCCGTCACCATGCGCCGCGCCCTGGCTGGCTTCGCCGTCGTTGCCGTCTTCTGGTCGGCAGACGTCGCACACGGGGCTGGTCTGGCTGGTCCGCCGGACCCGACGGCCTTGCGCAAGGCGGGAATATCGGTCACCTGGCCGGTGAAGGCGGCTTCGGTGACGTTCCCGTCATACGCGGCCGTCCTCGTTTCGGTTACCCCGCTGCGCCTGAGTCCGCCACCGCTGCCCGTCGCGCACATCACGCTGAGGCGACTGTCGACCAAGACGGGTCGACCACTTCGCACGGTCGGTACCTCCTACCTGACCCGGGGGCTCTTCCGAGCCGCCCTCGCCAGGCACCCCTCGACGCCGTACGAGCTACGCCTCGATGTCGGCCGACTCCATTACCGCAGCTACTTGCAGACTCCGCCGTCGACATCCACGGCCGTCGTGTCGACCCCTGTGGGTGGGTCGTGCCCGAAGGCGGCGTCGGCCTCGTCCGCCACCCCCGGACTGATCCTGAGGCTCGATCGCGACTACGCCGAACCGGGCGACACGCTCAGCGCGATCCTCAACAACCAGACCCCAGCGTGCCTGACCGTCGGTTACAGCTACAGCATCGAGCAGCGACTGCCAGATGGATCGTGGGTGCCCACCACGACCAGCGACCTGTCCGTCCCGCCCACCATCGCGCTACCCCTGCTGCCGTACGGGTCATTCGCCAGCCCGGCACGCGTCCCGCATGACCTGTCGCCGGGTCATTACCGTGTGAGCAAGGACGCGCTCGCTTCATCGCCTGGATCGGGGTCAAAGGCGTCCGCGGAGTTCGACGTGTACCCGCGCGGCGCGATCATCCCGACGCAGACCGCCGCGGTCCCGAGTGGCGCCACCGCCGCCAGGTAGGCGTCGCGGAACTGCCCGCTCCGCCGTCAGCGCTGCGCGGCCCCCGTCCCGGTGGACCCCCGGTCAGGATGCGCCGGTGAACTCCTGGGTGTCGCACTAGGTCATGCAGCGCCGCGCCGAGCGCGGCTGTCGCTACTTCTCGCGGGGTGACACGTCCTTAGCACCATGCCCGCCCGTTATCGCCGGTCAAGGTTCCTCAGAGCCAGCCTCCTTACGGCGGCGGGTGCGTGCGTTCTCTTCGGACCAAGCAGCGCGCATGCGGCTTCCCGCAGCACCTGCGTGAAGTCCGCGTCGCTGACGCTTGAACAGACCTCCGACGTACGCCTCTACGTCCACCGTGGCGGGCTGTATGGATGCGCGCTAGCGAACGCCCGCACCGCCCGGCTGGGCCGCTACCGGGGGCCCGACTACACCAGAAACGTCTGGCTGTGGCAGACCGACGGGCCTTACGTGGCCTACACGCTCACCTACTTCACCCTCGGTCACGGAGCGGGGCTCCCCGACCTGCTCGTGCTGCGCAACCTCCGATCGGGGGTACGGAGCGTGCTGTCGCTGGGGTGCGGTCCCAACGAGCCAGGCAGCACGCAAAGCGTCGGCTCCCTCGCCCTCGCGCGCGGGTTCACGGGGCGGCCGACCGTCGTCTGGGGGTGCGTGCCCTCCTCCATGGGACCGATCACGGCGTCTGAGATCCATGCCCAGCAAGGCACCACCGGGCTGCTCCTGGACTCCGGACCAACCGTCGACCCAGCAAGCGTCGCGATCTCAGCCTCATCCCTCACGGGACAGCAGAACATCTACTGGGTCAACGACGGACAAGCCCGCAGGGCCCCGTTCGACGTCGGAGCCGGGGTGAATCAACGACCGTGACGAGCGGGTCCCGGTGGTCGCGGCCTCGCTCACGACCGCGCCTTGTGGATCGACGCCGGCCCGAGGAACCGGAGGTCGGTCGGGACGCTCGGATCGGATCACCATCGTCGCGTCCGCGCGTGGACGGCACGCCTACACGCGTTCCGCGCGAACGGATGAGCCGACCCCGTGCCGCTGCGGCTGCGACTGCCCGATGGGGGCGAGGACGAGGCGGCGAGCATGCTCGACGCGCTTCTGGCGACCGACCTAGATGCACTGACTGTCCCGCACCCCACGCCCGAGGGCGCGCAAACGTAGAGTACAAGCGGTGGGTGAGCTGCGCATCGGCTGCTCGGGGTGGATGTACGACGACTGGCGCGGCGTGCTGTACCCGCCCGGCGTGCCCAAGCGGCGGTGGCTGGCGGTCTACGCCGAGGCGTTCGACACCGTCGAGGTGAACTCGACCTTCTACCGCCTGGCGTCGCCCGACGCGGTCGCCGGCTGGCTGCGCGACACGCCGCCGGACTTCACGTTCACGGTGAAGGCGAGCCGCTACCTGACGCACATGAAGCGGCTGACCGATCTCGGCCGGGGCATCGAGCGCTTCTATGCCGCGATCGCGCCGCTCGCCGAGAGCCCGAAGCTCGGGCCGGTGCTCTGGCAGCTTCCGGAGCGCTTCCACCGCGACGACGACCGGCTGGCGGGCGCGCTGGCCGCCCTGCCGGACGGACGGCACGCCTTCGAGTTCCGCCACCCGTCGTGGTTCGCGCCCGAGGTGCTCGACCTGCTGCGCGCCCACGGGACGGCCCTGGTCGTCGGCGTCCATCCCGCGCGGCCGTGGCAGCCCGTCGAGCTGACCGCCGACTTCACGATCGTGCGCTTCCACTACGGGGCGCGCGGCCGGCGCGGCAACTACTCGCGCTCGGAGATCGACGAGTGGGCCGGGCGGCTCGTCGATCTCGCGCGCGACGCCGACGTCTTCGCCTACTTCAACAACGACTGGGAGGGCTTCGCCGTCCGCAACGCGCGGGCGATGCGGGCGGCCACCGCGTCGCGCTCGGCCGTGTCGGCGTAGGTCGTCCGCGGCCAGAAGAAGCCGCGCAGCCCGTCCTTGCGGCGGCGCGGGACGACGTGGACGTGCAGGTGCGGCACCGACTGGGAGACGACGTTGTTGGTCGCCACGAAGGTGCCCTCGGCGTCCATCGCCTCCGTGACGGCGACGCACAGCGCCTGCGCCCGCCGGAAGAACGGGCCGACCGCCTCCCCCGGCAGGTCCGGCAGCGTCTCGATGTGCTCGCGCGGGACGAGCAGGACGTGTCCGTGGAACAGCGGCCGGGCGTCGAGGAACGCGACCGTCATGTCGTCGGCGTGGACGATGGACGCCGGGGAGGACCCGGCGATGATGGCGCAGAAAGGACACGTCATGCGTGCCAGGATGGCGATCGGTCGGCGTGGCGTGGGTAGCGTCGGCCCATGATCGCCCTGCGCGAGGCCTTCTCGCTGCCCCCGATCTGGGGCGAGGGCCGCAGCACGCTTGAGGCCGCGTCGCTGCTGCGCGACCCCGTCTGGCGGGGCGAGGGCGTGCCGCACGGCGACGGGGCGCCCGCGCTGCTGGTCTGCGGCTTCCTGGCCGGGGACGACTCCCTCGGCCTCATGGCCCGCTGGCTCAAGCGGATCGGCCACCAGCCCGTGCGGTCCGGGATCCGCTGGAACGTCGGCTGCCTCGGGGCGGCCGTGGACCGCCTGGAGCAGCGCCTGGAGGAGACGGCCGCGCGCCACGGCTCCCGCGTCGCGGTGGTGGGGCAGAGCCGCGGCGGCTGCATGGGCCGGGTGCTCGCCGTCCGCCGGCCGGACCTCGTCTCGCGCGTGGTCACGCTCGGCTCGCCGCTGCGCGACCCGCTCGACGTCCACCCGGCCCTCTGGGCGCACGTCCATGCCGTCGGCCTGCTCGGGACCCTCGGGGTGCCCGGGCTGTTCACGGCCGGCTGCCGGGCGGGCCCGTGCTGCGCGCCCGCCACTGCCGAGATGACCGCGCCGCTGCCGGACGGCGTCTCCCTGACCTCGGTGTGGTCGCGCAGCGACGGGATCGTGCGCCGGCGCGCGTGCCTGGACCCGTACGCCGACCTGGTCGAGGTCCGGGCCAGCCACATCGGCATGGCCGCCCACCCCGACGTCTACCGCGCCGTGGCCGCGGCGCTGGCGCCGGCCGCCTGAGCAGCTGCGCGGCGCCGGCTCCTCAGGCCAGCGACGCGCCCTTGCGCCGGTTGCACGGCGCGCACAGGACCTGGAGGTTCTCGGCGGTCGAGGCGCCGCCGGCGCTGAACGGGATGACGTGGTCGAACTGCAGCTCGAACGTCGACCCGCAGGCCACGCAGCGCCCGCCGTCGCGCTCGAAGACGGCCAGGCGGACGTCGCGCGGGACCGGCTCGCGGCGCCGGGCCGGGGGCTCGGCGTCCTGCGCCAGGGCGGCGTGCGCGCGCTCCAGGCGCCGCCTCGCACGGCGCTCGCGGTCGTGGACGAGGGCCCGCACGTCCGCGGCCGACAGCTCGGCGCCCGCGGCGTAGAACCGGTCGGCGTAGAGCCAGACGACGCGTGCGCCCGCGGCGTCCTCCTCGACGGCGACGGGATCCTCGCGCTGGGCGGCCCAGAGGGCGCGGACCTCCCGCGTGCGCCAGGTGGCGCCGGGAGCGGGACGCCCGCGCGGCAGCCCGCGGAACACCCACCGGCGCCCGAGCAGGCCGCGGCCCTCCTCGACGAAGCCCGCACCGGTCAGCTCACGCAGCATGCCCCCATGCAGCCAGCCGGACCGGACGGCGTGCACGGCGCCGCCCAGCGCGGCGTACCGTGCAGCCATGCGCGTCCCCACCGCCCCCGTCGCCGCCGGCTCGCTCGTGGCGGGCTACCTCGTCGCCCGCGAGACGGGGGTGCGCCCGCTCGGCGGCGCCGTGCTCGCGGGCAGCGGAGCGTGGCTGACCCGCTCGTGGGCGCGGAGCGCCGGCCCGGCCACGGCGGGCGTGCTGCTGGCGACCTACCTCGGTGGCTTCGGCGGCTCGCACCCGCTCGCGAAGCGGATCGGCGCCTGGCCGTCCGTGCTGGCCGTGGCGGGCGTCGCCGGCGCCGCCTCCTGGGCGCTGGCCGACCGCCGCGCCTGAGCACGGCGGGCCGGCCGGCGACGTCAGGCGACCCGGCGCGCGCCGAGGTAGTGGTCGCCCCAGTACCCGCTGGTCGTCGAGTGCTCCATGACGCCGTGCGAGGTCGCGGAGATCGCGGTGCTCGGTCCCGTCGCGATCCCGACGTGCGATGCCCCGGGCCCGTCCGTGGTGAAGAAGACGAGGTCCCCGGCCTGCACCGAGC
>JAXDGY010000144.1:0-15809 GCA_034664785.1 Solirubrobacteraceae bacterium | reverse complement strand
TCCACGACGCTGAGCAGCCTGCGCGGCGAGTTCGCCCTCGCCCTCGCCGGCGCGGTGCTCATCGCCGCCGCGCTCGGCTGGCTCGGCGCCCACCGGCTCCTGCGGCCGCTGCGCCAGGTGACCGACGCGGCCCGCAGCGTGACGGGCACGGCCGACCCGCGCGCCGCGCTCGTGGCCGCCGCGGGGCCGCGCGACGAGCTGCGCGAGCTCGCCGACGCCTTCGACGCGATGCTCGACCGCCTCGGGGACGCGTTCTCCGCCCAGCGGCGCTTCGTCGCCCAGGCCAGCCACGAGCTGCGCCGGCCGCTGACCGTGATCCGCACCGAGCTCGACGTGACCCTCGCCGACCCGGACGCCGGCGCGGCCGAGCTGCGCTCCATGGCCCAGATCGTCGAGCAGGCGGTGGACCGCTGCGAGGACCTCGTCAGCGGCCTGCTGACCCTGGCGCGCGGCGAGGCGGTGGCCGCGGGCGACGAGCCCGCCGACCTGGCGCGCGCCGCGCGCCTGGCCCTTGACGACGTGCGCGGCGAAGCGCGGGCGGCGCGCCTGAGCATCCGCGCCGACCTGCAGGCCGCCGCCGTCCGCGGCGACCGCCGGTTGCTCGAGCGGCTCGTGGCCAACCTCGTCGAGAACGCCGTACGCCACAACGCGCACGGCGGCGCCGTCGTGGTGCGCACGCGGACGCGCGGCGACCGCGCGCTGCTCGTCGTCGAGAACGACGGGCCCGTGATCGCGCCCGAGCGCGTCCCGGCGATGGTCGAGCCGTTCGAGCGCCTCGGGGGCGCCGGGCCGGGCAGCGGCCTGGGGCTGTCCATCGTCCGCACCGTCGCGCGCGCGCACGGCGGGGAGCTCACGCTCACCCCGCGGGCCACGGGCGGACTGGTGGCGGAGGTCGCGCTGCCCGTCAGAAGCGATGGTCCGGGGACCGCCTCGGCTCCCGCCACGGGCAGCGCTGCGGCGGCGACGCGGGCCTGACGGTCCCGTCGGCGTCGACGTAGCGGAGCTGGGTGCCGGCGCGGGCGGCCGCGTCCAGGCGGTCGCCGACGTGCTGGACGCCGAGCAGGGCGAAGGTGAACAGTGTCGCGCCCGTCGCCAGGACGGCCGGGACGGCGAGGCGCAGCGCGACGGCGCGCAGCCGCTGGAGCATGCCCTCAACCCAAGCGCGCGGACATGAAGCTGTGCTAAGGACGCAGGACTGTCGCGCGTCCGGGCGCGCACGGCTACCGTCGAGGGCAGTCATGGGGACGTTGGCCGGCAAGGAGGAGGGCAAGGGCCTTCCGCGCGGCCGTCACCACCTCCCCGCCGAGGAGGCGCGGGCCCGTCAGCGCGCACGCATCCTCCGCGCCACGCTGTCCGCCGTCGGCGAGCTCGGTCACCGTGCGACCACGATGCGCGAGATCGCACGCCGCGCCCACGTCTCGCTCAGCGCGGTCTACGGGCACTTCCCCGACAAGGAGACCTGCGTCCTGACCGCCGTCGACGAGGCGATGGACGCGCTGCCGGCCACGGTGGAGGAGCACCTCGCCGCCTTGGGCGACAGCGCCCTGCCCTCCGAGCAGCTGCGCGAGGCGATCCGCGCCAACCTCGCGTTCTTCGCCTCCGAGCCCGAGCTGGCCCGGGCCTTCCACCTCGAGCTGCGCGCCGCGGGCCCCGAAGCCCGCGGGCGCTACTTCGCGATCCTCGCGCGCTTCGCCGAACGCGGCCGCGAGCTGCACCGCCGCGGCGACCCGGAGGGCGCGGCGCGGACGCCCGATCTCGCCTACGAGGCGGCGGTCGGCGCCATCGAGCAGCTCGTCGCCGCCCGCATCCACGCCGGCCGGACCGACGAGCTGCCGGAGCTGACCGACGACGCGGTGCGCATCGCCCGCGCGCTGGCGGGCCGGCCCGGCGGGCGCTTCGCCCGCTGACCTGCAACATCCTCATAGGAGGTTGCATGGTGCCCGCGGCCCGCTCTAGGGTGCGCCGCGTCACCGACGGGAGGGGTCCCTTGATGTGCGCAGGCGAAGGACGGCGGGCGCTGCTGCTCGCCCTGACGACGGTGCTGGCGCTCACCGGCGCCGCCGCGACGGCGAGCGGGGCGGCCGCGAAGACGACGTGGCTGTGCCGGCCGGGGCTGAGCCAGGACCCGTGCCGCGTGAGCCTCGCGACGACCCGGATCTCCCCGATCGGCGCGAACCTCGGCGCGACCACGCCGACGGCGGTCCGTCGCCCGAAGATCGACTGCTTCTACGTCTACCCGACGGTCAGCGACCAGCAGACGGCCCAGGCGAGCCTCCGCATCGACCCGGAGCAGCGCTCGATCGCGCTCTACCAGGCCGCCCGCTACTCCCAGGAGTGCCGCGTCTTCGCCCCGATGTACCGCCAGCTGACGATCAGCGCGATCCAGCGGCCGATCGACGCGCAGGCCGCGGCCGTCAGGTCCGCCTACGCCGACGTCCGGGCCGCCTGGCGCGACTACCTAGCCCACGACAACCACGGGCGCGGCGTGGTGCTCATCGGCCACTCGCAGGGCAGCGCCCACCTCACGCAGCTCATCCGCCAGGAGGTCGACCCGAAGCCCTCCGTCCGGCGCCGCCTGCTGTCGGCGATCCTGCTCGGCGGGAACGTCCTCGTGCCCAAGGGCAAGGACGTCGGCGGGTCGTTCCGGCACGTGCCCGCCTGCCGCTCGAACACACAGCTGGGCTGCGTGGTGGCGTTCTCGACCTTCGCCACCGACCCGCCGGCCGACGCGCTCTACGGCCGCGCCGGAGGGCGCTTCACGACCGTCTTCGGCGGACCGTCCGGGCCGCGCTACCAGGTCCTGTGCACGAATCCCGCCCGCCTGCGCGGCGGCTCCGCCCCGCTGGACCCGATCTACCCGACGGCGCCGTTCGCCCCGGGCACCCTGATCGCCCTGGCCATGGGCCTGCTCCAGGCCCCGGTCCCTGCGGCGCCCACGCCGTGGATCGAGGCCCCGGGCAGCTACATCGGGCAGTGCTCAGCCGCGACGGGAGCCCACGTGCTGCGCATCACCGCGCAGGGCACGACGCCGACGCCCAAGCCGTCGCCCACGCCCGAGTGGGGGCTGCACCTGCTCGACGCGAACATCGCGCTCGGCGACCTCGTGGACCTCGTGCACTCCCAGGCGCGTGCTTGGGATCAGCGCCCGCGCAGCACGCGCGCCAGCGCCCGGTAGGCCGGGCGCTGCGAGGTGCCGTCGGGGCCGACGAGGCCCGCGTCGAAGCGGTCCCCGGGCTTGGCCCCGAGCCAGTTGTAGAGGTACATGCGCGTGATGCGCGGGCTCGAGCGCGCGAGCTTGAACGAGTAGCGCAGCGCCCGCGCCTGGCGCTGCAGGTCGAACGGGAAGCTCCTGCCGAAGCGCGCCACGCCGCCGGTCTCCGTCAGCCAGACCTCTCCGGGGACCGCCTGGAGGAACGCCCGCGTGCCGCGGGAGCGGAACCGGTTGGTGTCGGAGTAGTCGTGCAGCCCCCAGATCCTCGGCCTGCTGCGGAGCGCGGCGCGGTAGCGGCGCAGGTAGGACGCAAAGCCCGCCTGGTCGAGCACGTCGCCGGCGACGAGCGTGCACCCGGAGCACTGGGCCCGCAGCGCGTCGAAGTAGGCGGCTGCGCGCTCAGGGTGCCGGAAGGTCGGCTGGGACTGGTTGTTGATCTCGTTCCAGGCGGCGAAGACGCGGACCTGCGGGTAGCGGGCGCGGAAGGCGCGGACGGCGGCGGTGTAGGCGGCGACGCCGGGCAGCCGGTCGGGGTGCATGCGGGAGTGCCCGAAGGCGACGAACGGCTCGATGCCGGCCTTGCGCACCGCGGCCATCCACTGGTCGACGAGCCGGCGCTCGAAGCCGACGGAGGCCGTGTCGTAGGGGACGATCAGCCGCGCGTGCTTGATGCCCAGGGCCAGGAACGCGGGCGTGGCGAAGGTCACGGCGTTCTGGTCGCCCATGCCGACGATCAGACCCCCGCGGGAGGCGGGCGGCGGGGCCGGAGAGGTCGCGGTCGCCCCCGGGGTCGAGGCGGTGCCGGACGTGGTCGACGACGGCTCGTCGGTGACCGTGGCCGGCGGGCGGCTCGCGGTGGCGGGGGCGGGGGCGGTCGTCGCCCCCTTGTCCCCGCCGCTGTCACCGCCGCAGCCCGTCAGGGCGAGGGCGGCGAGCATCGGGGCGAGGGCGAGCAGGCGGCGGGCATCCTTGCGTTGCACCCCCCTCCCCTACCCCCGAGACGCCCCACCAACGCCGAGGGGCGCCCTCACGGACGCCCCCCAACGCTTGCGGCAGACCGCAGGCCCGGGAGTTTTCGGCGCAGCCGAAACACTCCCAATGAAGTCGGGCCCCCAGGGCCCGACTTCACGCCTACTTCACCTCGACGGAGCCGCCGGCCTCCTCGAGCTCGCCCTTGAGCTTCTCGGCCTCGTCGCGCTCGATGCCCTCCTTGACCGGCTTGGGGGCCTCGTCGACAAGGGCCTTGGCCTCCTTCAGACCGAGGCCGGTCGCCGCGCGGACGACCTTGATGACCTGGATCTTCTTGTCGCCGGCGGCCGTGAGGACGACGTCGACGGTGCTCGACTCCTCCTCAGCGGGGGCGGCGTCAGCGCCGCCACCGGCGGGGGCGGCCGCGGCGACGGCCGTCGCGGACACGCCGAACTCCTCCTCGAGCGCCTTGATGCGCTCGCTCAGCTCGAGCACGGAGATGCCCTTGAGCTCCTCGATCCAGTCCTGGGTGGTGGTAGCCATGTTCAGTCCTCCTGGGGGGTCTCAGTGGTGTCGGGACCCTCGGCGGGGTCCTCGGTGGTGGTGGCGGGCTCGGGCGCGGCTGCGTCCTGGTCGCCGGCGTCGCCGTCCGCGGCGGGCACGGCTTCGGCGGCAGGTGCGGCCTCCGCCGCGGGTGCGGCCTCCGCCGCAGGTGCGGCCTCCGCCGCGGGTGCGGCCTCCGCGACTGCCGCGGGGGCCTCCCCGGCCGGGATCTCGCCGGACTCCTTCTTCTCCAGCACGCCGCCGAGGGCGACGGCCAGGCCGGAGACGAGCCCGTTCAGGCTGCGGGCAAGGCCGGTGATCGGCGAGGCCACGATGCCCACGAGCTGCCCGTAGAGCACCTGGCGGGAGGGCAGGCGCGCGATCGCCGCGAGCTGCGTCGGGTCGAGCGGGTCCCCGTTGAGGACGCCGCCCTTGAAGGCCAGCAGGTCCGACGTGCGCTGCTCGTCGGCGATGGCCTTCGCGGCCGCCGCGACGTCGCCGCGCACGAACGTCAGCGCCGTGGGGCCCGTGAGGAGCTCCTTCAGCGCCGCGGCCTCGGCCTTGTCGGCAGCACGCTCGGTGAGCGTGTTCTTGACGACCCGGAAGGTGGCGTCGGCGTCGCGCAGCCGCGTGCGCAGGGCAGCGGCCTGCGGCACGGAGATGCCGCGGTAGTCGACGGCGAAGACCGCCTCGGACTCCCGGATCTGATCGGCGATCTCCTCGATCGCCGCAGCTTTCTGCTCTCGGTTCAAATGGCCTCCTCATGCGGGCTTCCGGGGCGATCGATGCGATCGCCCCCGCCGCAGGTCTCTGGTGGCTCGAAGGTTGGCTACGCCGCCGCGGCGGACGCTGCCTCCTCGAGGATGTCCTTGCGGCTGGGATCGACCTTGATCCCAGGGCCCATCGTCGACGCGAGCGTGATGGTGCGCAGGTACTTGCCCTTCGCAGCCGACGGCTTCGCACGGTTGAGCTCGTCGATGACCGCCGCGTAGTTCTCCAGCAGCTGGCGGTCGTCGAAGCTGGTCTTGCCGATGACGAGGTGCACGATCGCGGTGCGGTCAGTGCGGTACTCGACCTTGCCGGCCTTGGACTCCTCGACGGCCTGGCGGACGTTCGGGGTCACGGTGCCGACCTTCGGGTTGGGCATCTTGCCCTGCGGGCCCAGGACCCGGCCGAGGCGGCCGACGATCGGCATCATGTCCGGCGTCGCGATGGCGACGTCGAAGTCGGTGAAGCCCTCCTCGACGCGCTTGGCGAGGTCCTCGGCGCCGACAACGTCCGCGCCCGCCTCCTCGGCCTCGCGGGCCTTGTCGCCCTGGGCGAAGACCGCGATGCGGACCTCCTTGCCCAGGCCGTTGGGCAGCGCGATCGTGCCGCGCAGCTGCTCGTCCGCGTGGCGGACGTTCAGCCCCGTGCGCACGTGGACCTCGACGGACTCGTCGAACTTCGCGCGCTTGAGGTCCTTGACGAGCTTGATCGCCTCGGCGGGCGCGTACTCGTGCTCACGGTCGACACGCTGCTTGACGTCGACGTAGGACTTGCCGTGCTTGGCCATCAGCCCACCACCTCCACGCCCATGGACCGCGCGGTCCCGGCGATGATCTTGGCCGCCTGATCCACGTCATGCGCGTTCAGGTCGGGCAGCTTCTTCTCCGCGATGGCGCGGACCTGGTCCTGCGTGATGCGGCCGACCTTGTCGCGGTGCGGCTCGGCCGAGCCCTTGTCGAGGCCGATCGCCTGCTTGATGAGCACGGCGGCCGGCGGCGTCTTGGTGACGAACGTGAACGAGCGGTCCTCGTAGACCGTGATCACGACGGGGATCACCGTGCCCATGTCGGCCTGTGTCTGCGCGTTGAACGCCTTGCAGAACTCCATGATGTTGATGCCGTGCTGGCCCAGGGCAGGGCCGACCGGCGGGGCCGGGCTCGCCTGGCCGCCGACGGACTGGAGCTTGATGGTGGTGAGGACCTTCTTGGCCATGTGGTTCCTAGATCTTCTTGACTTGGTCGAAGCCGACCTCGACCGGTGTCTCGCGGCCGAAGATTGACACAAGGACCTTGAGCTTGGCCGCGTCCTGGTTGATCTCCGAGATCTCGCCCGAGAAGTCGGACAGCGGGCCGTGGACGACCTTCACGGACTCGCCGATGGTGAACTGGGCCTTCGTGGCGACCTTCTGCGCGACCTCGCGGTGCAGCAGGCGGTCGACCTCCGGCTGGGTCAGCGGCACCGGCTCGTTCGAGGCGCCGACGAAGCCGGTGACGCCCGGGGTGTTCTTGACCAGGCCCCAGGACTCCTCGTTGAGGTCCATGTTGACCAGGACGTAGCCGGGCATCGTGCGCTTCTCCGTCGTGACCTTCTGGTTCTCCTTCATCTCGGAGACCGTCTCGGTCGGGACGACGACCTGGCGCAGGTGGCGCTTCTGCCCGAGCGAGGTCGCCCGGTGCTCGATGTTCTGCTTGACCTTGTTCTCGTGACCCGAGTAGGTGTTGACGACGTACCAGCGGAACATTGCTTTGCGAGTTCTCCGTGCCTTCTCAGGTGCCGAGGATGAAGTTGACGACGGCCTTGGCGACGGCGTCCGCCAGACCGAGGTATGCCCCGGCGATCACGACGAAGCCCAGGACGACCGCGGTGGCCTGCCCGACCTGGCGACGGTCGGGCCACTGCACGCGCTGGAGCTCGGCCCACGAGGCGCGCAGGAAGACGATGAAGCGGGCCGGGCCGCGGCGGGTCGGCTCGCCGGGGACCGAGCCGCCGGGACGGCCGCCTGCGCGGGCGACCGCACCGCCGCCACCGCTGCCGCCACGCCCACCGGCCCCGGTCTCCGTGGCGGCGGCCATGGCGCGATCGTCGTCGTCCACGTCGCCGTCGTCGTCGAGGTCGCCCGTGCGCTCGAGCGCCTCGCGCTCCAGCTCGGGGTCGTCGACGGGCTCTGCGTCTGCGTCGGGGCCTGCGCCGGTGACGAGCTCCGCCTCGAAGCGGTCGACGTCGCCGGACGCGTGCTCCCAGTCCGGCGGGACGTTGTCACGCTGGGGCTGTGAGGGCGTCGCGGGACCGTCCGCGCCGGATGCTCCGGCGCGGCGTGCCCTGCGCTGCTTGGCCTTCTGTCGGTCGCGCGCCACGGGTCCGGCTCCCGGCTAGCGGGTCTCCCGGTGGCTCGTATGGCCCCGGCACCACTTGCAGAACTTGCGCAGCGTGATGCGATCGGGGTTGTTGCGCTTGGACTTGTTCGTCTGGTAGTTGCGACGCTTGCATTCCTCGCAGGCGAGGGTGACAGCGATGCGCACGTCTCCGCGGGCCATGGGGCTCCCGTTGCGTGAAGGTGGGTCGGACGGCTCTTCTCACGGGGCAAAGAAAAGACTCGCCCCGGAGCGAGTCAAGATCTGAGGATAGCGCAGAGCCGGTCGCGCCGACCGGCCCCCGTGCTAGGCCCGCGCGCTCGCCGCGGGGTCCAGCCGGACCATCGACACCGAGGCGCTCGGATCCGCGTTGGCCGCCCCGCGGTAGACGCCCTTGATGGGCGGGACGTCGGCGTAGCGGCGGCCGTGGCCGATCTTCACGTGGGTCTCCCCGGCGAGGCGTCGGTTCGTCGGGTCGGCCCCGACCCAGACCGGCTCCCCGCGGCCGGCGGCGCCGCCCTCGTCGGGCAGCAGCGCCTCGAGCCACGCGTGCGTGTGCACCTCGATGGAGTCGCTGCCGCCGTCCCGCGGGGCGGCCCACAGGTAGCCGGAGACGTAGCGCGCCGCGATGCCCTGGTGGCGCAGCAGCACGAGCCCGAGGTGCACGAAGTCCTGGCAGACCCCGCCGCCCGCCCGCAGCAGGTCCTCGATCGTCGAGCCCACGTAGGTCGTGTGCTGGTCGTAGGCGAAGCGGTCGGGGATGAGCTCGCACAGCAGCCGCACCGTGGCCAGCGGCGTCTTGGCGCGGACCGTCGCGTGCAGCTCGTCGAGCAGGCCGTCCGCCGGCTCGTCGCCCGTCGGCAGCAGGAACTCCCCGGCGGCCTCCTCGTACGCCGGGGCGCGCAGCGCGCTCCACGAGCCGTCCGGCGGCTCCGGCGGCGGCGAGGTGACCACGCGGGCGCGGACGTCGATCGTCAGGTGGTCGTGCGCCTTGGGGATCCCGAACTCGATGACCTCGGTCCCGAAGTAGTCCGTGTGCCGCTGGACGCGCGCCTCCGGATCGGTGCGCAGGTGGAAGTCGTCCGTGCGCTGGGTCGACGTCGTGGCCGGGCGGACGCGCAGGGCGTTGAGGTTGTCGACGACCGGGCCGTCGTAGTCGTACTCGGTGAGGTAGTGGATGGCGAAGTTCACGGGCGGCGCAGGATCTCAGACCGAGGTGACGATGCCGGGCGAGGTCGCGCCGGCGAAGTAGCGCTCGGCCAGGTCGGCGTCGACCCGGGCGAGCTCGGCCTGCACGCGCTCGCAGGTCCCGGCGAGGTCCGGCCCGCCGCCGTCCGTGCGGGCCTGGAACTCGAGGTCGGCCCCGAGGCGGCTGAGGCGCAGGATCGGCTCGGACGCCCGCGGGCTGGCGTCCGCCCGCTGCAGCACGTTCAGCGTCGACTCGACGCAGGAGGCCACGGAGTCCGGGTAGGCCGCCTCGTAGAGCAGGAACCGGGCGTCCGGCAGCGCGTTCGGCGGCCCCGGCACGGCGCGGCGGTAGGCCTGGAAGCCGCCGACCGCCTGCAGGAGGGCGAGCGCCTGGCCGTCCCGCACCGCGGTGGCGCCCTCCCCGGGCGGCGGCAGCGCGACCCGCAGCATGCGCAGGACCATGTCGGCCGACTCGATGCGCCCGCCCGCCGCCAGGAACGCCGAGGCGTCGTCGCGGAGCATCGTCCGGCTCGTCAGGCCCCAGAAGAGGGCGCTGCGCTCCTTGACGTACTGGTAGACCGAGTACGGCCCGCTGCGCAGGCGCGCGGAGAGGTCGCCCTCGAGCAGCGTCATGTTCGTCGTGTTGATGGCCTCCCACATCTCCGCGGAGATGACGTCGCGAACCGTCCGCGCGCCCTCCCGGGCGCGGGCGACGCAGGAGACCACGCTCGTCGGGTTGCCCGCGTCGAGCGTCAGCGCGGCGAGCACGTCGTCGCGCCGCACCACGCCCCCGTCGTAGGGCGCGCCCATGATGGCCAGGATCGCCCCCCAGCTCAGCGTCACCCCCGCCGGGTCGTCGGGGCGCCCCTGCAGGTCGGCCTGGAAGACGCCGTCGAGCATGCGGGCGGTGTGCTCGGCGCGGACCAGGTTGCGGCCGAGCCAGAACAGCTCGTGGGCGATGCGCGCGAGCATCAGCCGGCCCGCCGGCCCGGCGGGCGCTCGTGCTGTTGCTGTTGCTGCTGCGCCTGGCCCGACCAGCCCGACGCGTAGCGCAGGTCGGGCAGCGAGGGCGGCATCGCGGCATGGCCGGGCTCCTCGGCGCGGTCGCCGTCGCGCCCGTCCTCCTCGAGCACCCAGGTGTCCTTCGAGCCGCCGCCGCGGGAGGAGTTGACGATCATCGACCCCGGGACCATCGCCACGCGCGTGAGGCCGCCGGGAACGATCTTGATGTCCTCCCCGAAGACGGCGAACGGCCGCAGGTCGACGTGGCGGGGCTGCATGATCCCGTCCGCGCCGGCGGTCGGGACCGTGGACAGGCGGACGACCTCCTGGGCGATCCAGCGCTCGGGCGCCACCCGCAGGACCTCCGCGAGCGCCTCGAGCTCGTCGGCCGGGGTCGACGGCCCGATGAAGACGCCCTTGCCGCCCGACTCGCTCGTCGGCTTGATCACGAGGCTGTCGAGGCGCCCGAGGGCGTACTCGAGCTGCTCGGGGTCGGACAGCAGGTAGGTCCTGACGTTCTCGAGGATCGGCTCCTCGCCGAGGTAGAACCGGATCATCTCCGGCACGTAGTGGTAGATCGCCTTGTCGTCGGCGACGCCCGTCCCGAACGCGTTGGCCACCGCCACCGTCCCGGCGCGGTAGGCGCGGACGAGGCCGGGGACGCCGAGCATCGAGTCCGGGCGGAACTCGAGCGGGTCGACGAAGTCGTCGTCGAGGCGGCGGTAGACCGAGTGCACGCGCTGCAGCCCGCTCGTCGTGCGCATGTACAGGACGTCGTCGCGCACCACGAGGTCCGAGGCCTCGACGAGCTCGACGCCCATCTGGCGGGCCAGGAAGGCGTGCTCGAAGTAGGCCGAGTTGAGCGGCCCCGGGGTCCAGACCACGACGGTCGCCTCGTCGTCGGTCGACGGCGCGACGGCCCGCAGGGCGGCGAGCAGCAGCTGCGGGTAGTGGTCGACGGGGCGGACGCGGTAGTGCTGGAACAGCTGCGGGACCATCCGGGTCATCGCCACGCGGTTCTCCAGCACGTAGGAGATGCCTGAGGGCGTGCGCACGTTGTCCTCGAGCACCTTCCACGTGCCGTCGGCGTCGCGCACCAGGTCGCAGCCGGCGACGTGGGTGTAGACCCCGCCCGGGGGGCGGATGCCGTGCACCGCCCGGGCGAAGTGGCTGCGGGAGACGATCAGGTTCCACGGGACCAGGCCGGCCCGCACGATCTCCCGCGCGTGGTAGACGTCGTCGACGAACCGGTTGAGCGCGCGGATGCGCTGGGCCAGGCCACGCTTGATCTGGCGCCACTCGTCCCCCGGCAGGATCCGCGGGACGAGGTCGAGCGGGAACGGGCGGTCCTTGACCGGCCCGTCCTCGCCGGTCGCGTCGAACGTGATGCCCTGCTGCATGAAGATCGCGTCGCGGCGCCGCCCGGCGGCGGCGAGCTGCTCCGGGCCCAGCCGGCTGAGCTCGGCCACGAGCGCCGCGGCGTGCCGGCGCGGGACGCCGCCGAGGTCGAAGACCTCGTCGAACGTGCCGCTCGGCGGGCGGTACACGGTCGGCTCGCGGACGATGATGGGCTCAGCCATGCGGGTGGATCCTCCCATTCCCCGCCATGGCGGCTCCTCACGCGCCGGGCCAAGCCGTGTCCGGCGGTGTTGTCCACCCGGTCGAGCGGGCCTCCGGGTCGCGACGGCACCGACGACAGCCGTCGTGCACCGGGAGGTTGAAAGCCACCCTCGACGACCGAGGCCGTCACATTGCGCGTAGGTTCCGCATCGGAACCTGCGCAAGGAGGAGCAGGGCCGTTGAGCCGGAACCCCGGGGCCGATGCGCTTGGCGCTCCACCGACAGCACCACCCCCACGCGAGGTTCCCCGTGCCCGCCCGTCGCTCGCCGTCGTCGCCCTCCTGCATGCCCGCCCGCCGGTGATCCGCCCGCTGGCGACGATCGTCTGCGTCGCGCTCCTCGCGCTGATCGCCACCGCGATCCTGCACGACAGCGCGGACGGGCTCGACGGCTTGGCGCTCGCCGCCCTCGTGCTGGCCGTCGGCGTCGCCTGGCGCGTCAGCCACGTGGGCTACGCACGGCATCGCGACAGCGACCAGCGCTTCCGGGCGGCCTTCGAGCACGGGCCGGTCGGCATCGCGCTCCTGGACTCCGACGGCCTGGTGCAGCGGGCGAACCCCTCCTTCTGCCGGCAGACGGGCTTCCAGCCCGAGGAGCTGCACGGCGTCGCCCTGTCCACCCTGGCCGCGGAGGCGGCCCTGGGCGACGTCACGGGCGACCTGGTCGAGCAGCGCTTCGTCCGCCGTGACGGCTCGACCGGGTGGGCGCTGTGGCAGCGCTCGCCGCTCCTCGACCGGCGCGCCAGGGCGCTGGGCTACATCGCCCACTCGGTCGACATCTCCGCGCGCAAGGTCGCCGAGCGCGAGCTGCGCTGGAACGCCGAGCACGACGCGCTGACCAGCCTGCCGAACCGCGACGGCTTCCTGCGACGCCTCGACGACGCCCTGGAGCGCCGGCGCGGCGGCGGCCTGGGCGAGGTGGCGGTGCTGTTCGTCGACCTCGACGACTTCAAGGTCGTCAACGACTCCCTGGGCCACGAGGCCGGCGACCGTCTGCTGGAGACCGTCGCCCAGCGCCTGCGGCGCATCCTGCGCCCGGGCGACCTCATCGCGCGCTTCGGCGGCGACGAGTTCACGATCCTCCTGCCCCACGTGGGCGGGGAGCACGACGCCCGGCGCGTCGCCGCGCGGCTCGCCCGCTCGCTCGAGGCACCGCTGCAGCTCGACGGCCAGGAGCGCTACGTCACCGCGAGCGTCGGCGTCTCGCTCACCGGGCCGACGGGCCGCGACGGCGAGCCGCAGGCGCTGCTGCGCGACGCCGACGCCGCGATGTACCGCGCGAAGGAGCTCGGCAAGGCGCGCTGCGAGGTCTTCGACGACTCGATGCGCGTCGCGGCGATGGAGCGCCTGGAGCTCGAGGGCGCGCTGCGCACCGCGATCGACGACGGCGGCCTGACGCTCGTCTACCAGCCCCAGGTCGCGCTGCCGCACGGCGAGGTCATCGGGGTCGAGGCGCTCCTGCGCTGGGATCATCCGCGCCACGGAACGATCCATCCGCAGCAGTTCATCCCGATCGCCGAGCGGACCGGCCTCATCGTCCCGATCGGCGCGTGGGTCCTGCGCGAGGCGTGCCGGCAGCTCGCGCTCTGGGCCCCGACCGACCTGGTCATGGCCGTCAACGTCTCCCCCCGCCAGCTCATCGACCCCGCCTTCGCCACGATCGTCGCCCGCGCGATCGACGACGCGGGGGTCGACCCGCGGCAGATCTGCCTCGAGATCACCGAGAGCGCGGTGCTCTCCGAGCTCGAGACCACGTCCACGACCCTGCGCGGACTGAAGGCGCTCGGCGTCCGGCTGGCGATCGACGACTTCGGCGTCGGCCACGCCTCGCTGCGCCACCTGCGCGACCTCCTGCCCGTGGACACGCTGAAGATCGACAAGTCGTTCGTGGACGGCGTGACGGCCGGCGGCGAGGACACGGCGATCGTCGAGGCCGTGGTGCACCTCGCCCACGCGCTCGGGCTGGACGCGGTCGCCGAGGGCGTGGAGTCCGCCGAGCAGGCCGACCTGCTGCAGGGGATGGCCTGCGAGTCGGCCCAGGGCTTCCACTTCGCGCGGCCGCTGCGCCCGGCGGCGGTGGCCGAGCTGATGGCTGCCGCCTAGCGGCGGCGGCGGGGCGGCGGCGACGGCGGCGGGGCCGGCTCAGGGCGCCGGGGTCACGCGCACGGCGGTGCCGTAGGCGCAGATCTCCGTCCACGTCGTCCCCAGCTCGGAGGTGTCGAAGCGGAAGGCGAGGATGGCGTTGGCGCCCCTCGCCTCGGCGGCCTCGACGAGCCGCTCCGTCGCGTGGTCGCGGCCCTCCGCGAGCATCTTGGTCATCCCCTTCAGCTCGCCGCCGACGAGCGACTTGAGGGACGCGCCGATCTGCGAGCCGACGTTGCGCGAGCGCACCGTCAGGCCGAAGACCTCGCCGATGACCTCGTGGACCTGGTGGCCGGGCAGGTCGTTCATGGTCGAGATGAGCATGGCGCGAACCTACCCCGGGCCACAGCCGGGCGTGGGCGCCGGGTCAGGTCTCGAGCGTCAGCCGTGACGGGTCGCGGAAGTGTCGGCCGACCTTCGCGCCGGGGCGCCCGTCGAGCAGGACGACGTCGGCGGTAAAGTCGTTCTGGCCGCGGATGAGCGAGGAGCCCACGCCGTAGGCGTCGACGGGGACGCCCTTGGCCTCGAACGCCCGGATGCGCTCCGCGTCGAAGCCGCCGGAGACGACGATCCGCACGCGCTCGTGGCCGGCGGCGTCCAGCGCGTCGCGCACCGCGTGCACGAGCTCGGGGACGACGCCCGTCGGCTTGAACTGGCCCATCTGCTCCCACAGGGCGCGGTCGACCATCGTGCCCGACGTGTCCAGCCGCACGCCCCACAGGTCGTCGCCGAGCGCATCGGCGACCTCCAGCGCGGTCCGCACGCTGTCGTTCTCGAAGTCGACGAGCACCGTGACGTTCGTCTCGGCGGCGTAGGCCTTGGCGAACGCTCTCGCCGCGCGGACGGTGTCCCCGCCCAGCGCCGCGATCAGCCCGTGCGGGACGGTGCCGATGCCGCGGCCGCCCCACCACGATGCCTGCGCGTCGGTCGAGACGCCGATCGCGCCGGCGACGTGGGCCGCCCAGCCGTCGCCGGTCTGCACGAGCCAGTGGTCGTGGCGGGCCGGGAAGTACAGGATCGGCTTGCCGCCCGCGGCGCCGACGACCTCGCTGACGTTGCGCATGACCAGCGTGCGCCGCGCCAGGCAGCCCAGGTAGACGGTCTCGAGGTGCGCGAACAGCGTGTAGTCGCCCTCGATCTGCAGGACCGGCTCGTGCGGCTCGATGTGGTCGCCCTCGTGCAGGGCCCGCACCTCCAGCTGGTCCCATCCGTCGACCCACGCGCCGGTCTGCGGGTCGTGGCGGCCTGAGCACAGGCGCAGGACGGCCACCGCCTCGTCGATCCCGCCCAGGACGCCCTCGTGCTGCTGGAAGACCTGCACGGTGACGCGCGGGTGCTCGTGGTCGTCCTCGAGGAGCTTCTTCGTCAGCGTGAAGTAGGCGTCGGAGTAGTAGCCCTCGCGCATCCTCTCGACGGGCAGGCGGAAGGTCTCCGGGGGCAATCGCGGGGTCGCCATCTCGGAGCATCAAACCGCATGGGACAGGGAGACCCGTTCGGGCCGGTGGCGCGAGGACCGGCTGGGCTCGATGATCGGCACGTGGCGAGCACCGACGGGGACAGGTCGAAGGCCGCGCCTCCGGTGTTCGATCGCGCGAAGCGAGCGTCGGACCGGCGGCGCTCGTCGACGAGCGCCGCGCCCCACGACGAGGTGCTGACGCTGCACAGCCCGCAAGGTGGTCCCAGGCCCGCGACCTGATCAGCAGCGCACGCTCGAGGTCGTTGTCGCTGCCGGAGCCCCTGTTCTGGTGGAGCCGGCACGGGCGACCAGATCGGTCGGGCACGGCGCGCTGACCTTGCGACCGGGAGTTACGCAGCTTCCCCCGAGCCGAGCCGTGCGACCGCCGACGAGCTAGGTTCTGCGCGACGTGCGTGTCGTTCTGAACATCCTGTGGCTCGTGCTGGCCGGGTTCTGGCTGTTCCTCGGCTACGCCCTGGCAGCGCTGCTCTGCTTCATCCTGATCGTCACGATCCCGTTCGGGGTCGCGTCATGGCGGATCGGCGTGTACAGCCTCTGGC
>JAXDGY010000143.1:0-4599 GCA_034664785.1 Solirubrobacteraceae bacterium | reverse complement strand
GGCTACGAGGACCACGGCGGTCCCGGCGAGCGCGCCGTCTACCACCCGGGCTACTACGGCGCGTTCGTCCTGGACCCCGACGGGCACAACGTCGAGGTCGTCAACCACAACCGCTGAGCCATGGCCGGCGACGCCGCCCGCCACACCTCGCAGGCCAAACGTCTCAGACGGTCGCTCGCGACAGGCCCACCGAGGTTGGCGACTCTCGCGGGCGAGGCTCCATCACACGGCCATGCGACACCGCGGAACGGGTCAGCCCGTCGCGCGGCGTCCGCCCGGGCCTAGACTGCGGCGCACGCCGGAGTAGCTCAGCTGGTAGAGCACCGCTCTTGTAAAGCGGGTGTCGTGGGTTCGAGTCCCATCTCCGGCTCTGTGCTGACGTGCCGGGACCTGCGCGGCGACCGCCGATAGGCTTGGGCCGATGACGGAGGCCGACCAGGTCCGTGCCGAGTACGAGTCATCGCTGAGCTGGCGCATAACGAAGCCGCTGCGCACCCTCCGCCGGCCGGCCCGCGTCGCTACAAGCCCAGCTCCGGCTCCCTTCACGCCCGGCCACTTCGACTCGTGGCTCGAGCAGTTCCACGGTGAACGCCTTGCGGAGATCGACGCCGCGTGCGCCGACGGCGGCCGGGAGCAGCTCGCGCTGTTCCGCGACCTCGACGACGACCTCTGGGCCATGCTGCTGACCCAGGACTACTCGCTCTACCCGAACATCCGCGCGCTGCTCCCCCGCGTCCCCGACGCCTCCCTGCAGACGCTGTGGAACGGCGCCAGCGGCGCCGTGCTGGCCAACCAGAGCAAGTCGTTCTACGCCAAGGTCGTCGACCACCAGCGCCGCCACGGCTCCACGCCGCTCGCCGAAGCCCGCGTCCTGGACTACGGCTGCGGCTGGGGGCGCCTGCTCCGGTTCTTCGCCCGCGACGTCGCCCCGGGCAGCCTGCACGGCTGCGATCCCGTCCAAGCGATCCTCGACGTCTGCCGGGACAGCGGTGTCCCCGCCGAGCTGACCAAGACGGAGTTCGTTCCCGACCGCCTGCCGTACGACGAGCCGTTCGACCTCGCCTACGCGTTCTCCGTCTTCACGCACCTCTCCGAGCGCGCGGCGGACGCCTGCCTGCAGGCCCTGCACCGGGCGCTGCGCCCCGGAGGGCTGCTCGTGGTGACGGTGCGCCCGCCCCAGTACCTGCAGTTCGACCCGTCCATGCACGGCGCGTTGGAGCAGCTCGGCCCCGAGCCGTCCCGGCGGATGACCGAGCCGCACCACCTCTTCGCCCCCCACGCGGCCGACGAGCTCCATCTGCAGTACGACGGCGGCGAGATGACCTACGGCGACACGGTCATCACCCTGGCCTACATGCGGGAGCACTGGGCGCCCATGTTCGAGGTCGTCGAGACCGCGGTGCTCATCGGTGACCTCTACCAGGTCATGGTCACGCTGGTCCGGTGCTGAGGCGTCCTCCCCTGCGTGCCGTCGGCGTGAGCGCCGCGAGCGCCGCGGCGGCCGTGGCCGTCCTGGCTCCGGGCGCGGCCGCGCCTTCCGCCGAGGCGGCCCGCTCGCACCGCCTCGCCGCGACGGCCAACGGCCGCCTGGCGGGATCCGCGCTGAGCTTCCGGCTGACCCGCTCGACCCTCGGTCCCGGGCGCGGGCGCGGCCACGTCCGCATCACCCCCCGCACCCCCTTGGTCCTCACCTTCCGCCACGGCCGGGTGCGGGCCACCGCGATGCTCCGGGTGACGCCGGCGCGAACGCGGCCGGGCACGCCGCCGGGCTCCGTCCTGCGGGTGCGCGGGACCGCCCGGATCACGGGCGGGACGGGCCGCTACCGCGGCGCCCGCGGCCGCTTCACCCTGACAGGGACCGAGCGCGTCATCAGCGGCACGTTCACCGCGCGCCTGCGGGGCCGCGTCACCTACTAGCGCAGGGGCGGCTCGCTAGAGTCGCGCGCTCCATGGGCCCGTCAGGCACGCCATCCACCGCTTCCACGGGTCGGCCGTGACCCGCGTCCTCGTCACCGGCGGCGCAGGGTTCATCGGGGCCAACCTGTCCCTCGAGCTCCTCGCCCGGCACCCGGGATGGGAGCTGGTGGCCCTCGACAGCCTGCACCGCAGGGGCTCGGAGCTGAACGTCGCGCGGCTGCGCGAGGCCGGGGTCGAGTTCGTCCACGGGGACGTCCGCGAGCCCGACGACCTGCGGGCGGTGGGCGGCTTCGACGCGCTGATCGAGTGCTCCGCGGAGCCGTCCGTCATGGCCGGGGCCGACGGGGCCACGGGCTTCCTGGTCAACACGAACCTGATGGGCGCCTACCACTGCCTGGAGGAGGCCGCGCGCCACCGCGCGCAGCTCGTCTTCCTCTCGACGAGCCGGGTCTACCCGATCGCCGGGCTCAACGGCCTGCGCCACGAGGAGGGCCCGACCCGCTTCGAGATCGCCCCGGAGCAGCCGGTCCACGGCGCCTCGGGCCACGGCGTGGCCGAGGACTTCCCGCTCGACGGGGCGCGCACGCTGTACGGCGCCACGAAGCTCTCGGCGGAGCTGCTCATCGCCGAGTACGCGGAGTCGTTCGGCCTGCGGGCCGTGGTCGATCGCTGCGGCGTGGTCGCCGGGCCGTGGCAGATGGGCAAGGTCGATCAGGGCGTCTTCACCCACTGGATGGCATCGTTCTACTTCCGGCGCGGCCTGTCCTACCTCGGCTTCGGCGGCGCGGGCAAGCAGGTCCGCGACGTCCTGCACGTCCTCGACCTCGTCGACCTCGTCGAGGAGCAGCTGCGCGCGCCCGAGCACTGGGCCGGGGCGGTCGTCAACGTCGGCGGCGGCGCCGAGGGCAGCCTCTCGCTGCGCGAGACGACCGAGCTGTGCCGGGAGCTGACGGGCAACGACGTGCCGCTCGGGTCCGATCCCGAGACCCGCGCGGGCGACGTCCGCATCTACCTCTCGGACTGTCGTGCGCTGGCGCGATACAGCACGTGGACTCCTCAGCGCGACCCCCGGCAGGTACTGTCCGACATCTTCATGTGGATCCACGAGAACGAGCGGCTGGTCGCCGGCGCACTCGGCCCCGCCTGATGGCCATCGCGATCATCACCGGCTCGGGGGGCCTGATCGGCTCCGAGTCCGTCCGCTACTTCGCCGAGCAGGGCTTCGACGTCATCGGCCTGGAGAACGACATGCGGTCGCGGTTCTTCGGACCGTCCGCCTCCACGACGCCGACCTCCGAGCGCCTGGTGCAGGAGGTCGACAGCTTCCGCTGGGAGCAGATCGACATCCGCGACGCCGACGGGGTGAGCGCCCTCTTCGCCCGCCACGCCCGGGACATCGAGCTCGTCGTGCACACCGCGGCGCAGCCGTCGCACGACTGGGCTGCCTCTGATCCGCAGACGGACTTCACCGTCAACGCGAACGGCACCCTGAACCTGCTGCAGGCCGCGCGCGACCACTGCCCGGACGCGACGTTCGTCTTCACCTCGACGAACAAGGTCTACGGCGACCGGCCCAACTCGCTGCCGCTGCAGGAGCTCGCCACGCGGCTGGAGCTGCCCGAGGACCACCGCTGGTACCGCGGCGTGGACACCGAGATGTCGATCGACCTGACGACCCACTCGCTGTTCGGGGTCTCCAAGGTCGCCGCCGACCTCCTGGTGCAGGAGTACGGCCGCTACTTCGACATGCCCACGGTCTGCTTCCGGGGCGGCTGCCTGACCGGCCCGCAGCACGCCGGGGCCCAGCTCCACGGCTTCCTGGCCTACCTGATGCGCTGCACGGTGACCGGGACGCCGTACACGATCTTCGGCTACGGCGGCAAGCAGGTCCGCGACAACATCCATGCCCACGACGTGGTCCGCGCGTTCGCGGCCTTCCACGCCGATCCCCGCCCCGCGGCGGTCTACAACCTCGGCGGCGGCCGGGCCTCGAACGTCTCGATGCTCGAGGCGATCGAGCTCTGCGAGGAGATCGCCGGGCGCCGGCTCGACTGGACCCTGTCCGACGAGGCGCGCATCGGCGACCACCGCTGGTGGGTGAGCGACATCGCGCCGTTCCAGGCCGACTACCCCGCGTTCAGCATCACGTTCGGGATCGAGGACGTGCTGCGGGACATCCACGCGTTCAACGTCGAGCAGTGGACCGCTCCTGCTCGGTGAGCGGAGGACCGCGATGAGGCTCTCGGTCGTCATCCCAGCGCACAACGAGGCGGGCTCGATCGCCGAGACCCTCGACGGCATCACCGGCGCGCTCGCGCGCGAGGGCGTCGACTACGAGGTCGTCGTCGTCGACGACGCCAGCGCGGACGACACCGCCGCCGTCGTGGCGAAGGTGACCGAGCGCGACGCGCGCGTGCGGTGCATCCGCTCCCCCTACCCCGGCGGCTTCGGCTTCGCCGTCCGGGCCGGCCTCGACGTCTACGCCGGGGACGCCGTCGCGATCGTCATGGCCGACGGCTCGGACTCGCCCACGGATCTCGTGGCCTACCACCGGGTCCTGATGGCGGGCTACGACTGCGCCTTCGGCTCGCGCTTCATCGCGGGCAGCCGCGTCTACGACTACCCGCGCTTCAAGCTCGGCATCAACCGGCTGGTCAACCTCGGCATCCGGCTGATGTTCGG
>JAXDGY010000142.1:0-17295 GCA_034664785.1 Solirubrobacteraceae bacterium | reverse complement strand
TGGGGCTGAAGTAGGTCCCAAGGGTTGGGCTGTTCGCCCATTAAAGCGGTACGCGAGCTGGGTTCAGAACGTCGTGAGACAGTTCGGTCCCTATCTGCCGTGGGCGTTGGAGAATTGAGAGGATTTGCCCCTAGTACGAGAGGACCGGGGTGAACGGACCTCTGGTGTATCTGTTGTCCTGCCAAGGGCATTGCAGGTTAGCTACGTCTGGATCGGATAACCGCTGAAGGCATCTAAGCGGGAAGCCGGCCTCAAGATGAGTTCTCCCATCCCCTAGAGGGAGTAAGACCCCTGGTAGACCACCAGGTTGATAGGCCGGATCTAGAAGTGCGGTAACGCACGAAGGAGACCGGTACTAATGGGTCGAGGGCTTGACGGATATTTTTGATACCGGAGATACCCGGTGTGGCGAACTGTGCAGTTTTGAAGGGCCGCCGAGAGCCTCTCGAAGGTTTCCGGTGGCTATGGCGAGGGGGAAACACCTCTTCCCATTTCGAACAGAGCAGTTAAGCCCCTCAGCGCCGATGGTACTTGGCCCGCAAGGGCCCGGGAGAGTAGGACGCCGCCGGTTTAGTTTCAGTCGAGCCGCCCTTCGGGGCGGCTCTTCTGCGTTCTGGGGGAGTCGCCGAGGGGAGCCGCCTGCCAGCGGCTGATCTGGCGTTGAGCCGCCGGTTGGGCGGCTCTTCTGCGTCGTAGGTCGCGCGGTGCCCGCGAGGACCGGACGCGCGACGCCTCACAGGACCATCGGGCGCGCGACGCCCAGAGCAGAGAACCGCAGCGGCGCTGCCGGCCGAGCCGTCCCACTCCCACCGCCCGGCCTTCCCCGCGCCGGGCGATGGGACTGGGGCGTCCCGCGGGCAGCGCCGATCGTCGCTGGGTGGGCTCAGCCGTGGATCGGCTGCTGTCGCGCGGAGCGCCGGCGCGCGGGAAGCTCGAGCGGCGTCACGCAGCGCACGGGGGGCCGGCGACCCGCACCCGGGCGGCGCGGGGGCCGCGGCGCGGTCAGCGGAGCTCGGTGCGGATGCTCCTGCGGCGGCGGGCCCTGCGGCGACGGCGGGTCAGGCGCGGCGTCGCGCGGCCCGTCGATGCCGTAGCTGTCGAGCGTCGCGAACGCGATGGTGACATCGAGTGCCCGCCGGACGGCCTGCTGCCAGCCGGTGGGCGTGGTGGAGGAGGATGGCGGACCGAACATGTGTTCGTAAAGCTAGGACCAGCGGCGGACGGAACGGGCGTTCGTAGGCGCCCGTGCCATGATTTGGCTCTGGAGAGCCGAAACGTGACCCCACTCCTGCAAGCGGCCTTGCAGCGGGCACCGCGCGGGGCCGCTGCGGATGGCCCCGCGGCGCTACACGGACGTCCCGAGCGAGGACCAGACCTCGATCTTGGTGCGCACCCGCGCGATGACGTCGTCGGTGAACTCCGTGGTGCCGGCATGACCGCCCAGGTCGGGCGTCCGGACACCTGCGGCCGTCGCCTCGAGCACCGACTCGTAGATCGCCCGCGACGCGCGCTCCGCGCCGGCGTGGCCCGCCTCGGCCGCGTAGTGCAGGACGGCGGCGCCGCTGAGGATCATCGCCATCGGGTTGGCGACGTCCTTGCCCAGGAGCGCGGGCGCCGTGCCGTGCGGCGCTTCGGCCATCGCGACGGTCGTGCGGTAGTCGTCGTCGAAGGCCAGCAGGACGGACTCCGCGCCGGCGATCGAGCCGAACATCGGCATGACGAGGTCCGACAGGCAGTCGCCGTCGCGGTTGAGGGCGGGGATGACCAGCGGGGTCTCCGAGCTGCCGGTGATCAGCCCGGCGTAGGTCGCGTCGATGAGGATGGGGCGGTAGGCGACGTCGGGGTAGCGCTGGGCCGCCGCGTCCATCTCCTCCTTGAGCATCCCCTCGTAGATCGGCGAGACCGTCCACTTCGGGCCGCCGTAGACCTTGCCGCCCATCTGCTGGGCGGTGCGGAAGGCATACTCGGCCACCGCCCTGCACGTCGAGCGCGTGATCTTCTCGGTGCGGAACGCCTGCTCGTCGGGTGCCCCCGGCTCGCCGACGCGCCACTGCTCGGCGCCGTAGGCGTCCTCGACCGCCATCCGGACGACGGAGATCGGGTGGTAGGTGCCGCCGAACGGCGTGATGCCCGGGATCCGGCGCCCGGTGCGCACGATGACCTTGCCGTCGACGCCCTCGCGCACGATGCGGTTGGGCGAGCCGACGTCGTCGGCGCCCTCCGGCGTGACCGTGGCGGCCTTGATGCCGAAGCCGGCCTCGCGCATCGCCTGAGCGGCCTCGACCACCACCGCGTTGCGCGTCGCGCGCCGGTTCTCCAGCGACAGGTCGTGGCGCGGGAGCTCCAGCGGGAGGTCGATCACGTCCTCGCGCAGGACGCGGAGCGCCTGCTCCAGCAGCTCCTGGCCGGTCTCGTCGCCCTCGAGGATGATGATCTTCAGCGACTCGGGCATGGCGGGCCACGATACCGAGCGCCCTGCGCGGGCGAAGGTAGGCTCCGGCACCGATGAGCGATGTGGTCTGCAGCTGGTGCGGCGTCAAGGTCCCCGAGGACGAGGGGTACCGGGCGGTCGAGCCGGCGGGCCTGCGCCGCGCCGCGTTCTGCCGCCTCGAGCACGTCGTCCCCTGGGTGCTGCAGGGCGCGCACTGGGACGCGGGGGAGGACGACGCCACGGCCGCCGACGCCGAGGGCCTCGGCCGTTGCGCGCGCTGCGGGGAGGCGCTCGGCGACCGCCGCGTCCTGTTGGTTCGCCACCGCGGCCCGCACCGGATCGGCGACGCGTTCTGCCGCCTCGAGCACCTGCTGGACTGGGCCAAGGCCGGCGGGCGCTGGGGGCGCGCGGGCTGAATGCGGCGGCGGGCGGCGCCCGGACCGCCTCAGCAGTAGAGGCGGACGCGGTCCTGCACGCGCTGGAGCGTGCTGCGCTCCAGCTCTAGGATGCGCCGCTCGAGGCGGCGGGTCACGGGTCGGCGCGACCGCGTGAGGTTGCGCCTGGTGCGGTTGACCGTGGCGCTCCAGCGGGCCTGGGAGCGCTTGGCCTTCCGGCAGAGGTCGGCCTTCGCCGCGGGCGAGAGGCCGGCCGTGGGCGGCGTGGACGGCGCGGTCGTCGATCCCGGCCCCGAGCCGCTCCCGCCCGAGCCGCTCCCATCCGGGGTGCTGAGCGCGCCGGGCGCGTCGATCCGCATCGCCCACGGCGCCCCGGGCGCGCAGTCGGTGCCCAGGTCGAGGTAGTAGGTCGCCGGGCCGGACAGGGTGGCGGTGACCTCCTGCGGCGGCCCGGGGCCTGCGCCGCTGACCTGCGCGATCGACGGGTCGTCGTCGGCGTTGGGCCCGTAGAGCTCGAGGAAGGCCCCGTCGCCGGGCAGCGTGCACGTGCCCGCGGTGGGCTGGAAGACCGAGATGGACACCTGGTGGCGGCCCGCCGCCACGGCGAAGGTGAACCAGTCGTCGTCGATGTCGGTGTCGGTGGCGCCGGTGTAGGTCACGCCCTCCGACAGCGGGCCCTGGGCGGTGTCGGGCGTGTCGTTCGCATCCGGCGTCGCGACGTCCGCCCGGGCCGGTGCCGCCAGGGCGAGGGCGGCCACCACCAGGACGGCGGGCACCGTGCGGGTCCGTGCGCGCATGCCCGTCCTGCGCGCGGGCGCGACGACCGGATGCATGGGGCGAGCCTAGCTCGCGCGCGCGGCCGGTACGAGCGTCGCGCGGCGGACCAACGCGGCGGTTCCCCCGAGGGTCGCCACGCCCGCCGCGGCGAGGATCGCCACGCGCCAGTCGGCGAGCTGGACGAGGGCGCCCGCGGACGCGCTGCCGAGCGCGATCCCGATGACCAGCGAGGTGATCGGCCAGGTGTAGGCCTCGGTGGTCATGCCCGGCGGTGCGACGGTCTCCACGAGCTGGTTGCCCGCCGTCAGCAGCGGGGCGATGCACACCCCGGCCGGGATGACGAGCAGCGCCATGACCGGGATCGAGGGCGCGAGCAGGAGCGGCAGGAAGCCGAACGGCAGGACGAGGGCCACCCGGATGTAGACCTCCCGCACCGACAGGCGCCAGTCGTGCTGGTGGGCGCCGTACCAGAGGCCGCCGGCCGCGCTGGCCAGCGACCACGCCGCGAGCAGGAGGCCGGCCAGCCCGCGGTTCCCGGCGTCGTCGGCGAAGGCGGGCAGGGTCACCTCCATCGCGCCGAAGCAGAAGCCGAACGGCACCGTGGTCAGCACGAGGGTCCGCAGGCCTGGCGACCGCAGGGCGCCCAGCAGCCCCGCGGCCACGCGGTGCTCGTCCGGCCGCCAGGCGCGCGAGGGCGCCGAGGACAGGAACGCCGCGCCGCCGGCCACCATCATCCCCGACGCCAGGGCCAGGGCGGCCACCGGGCTGATCGCGGTGCTCACGCCCGCCACGAGCAGCGGCCCGCCGACGAACACGCACTCGACGACCACGCCGTCCAGGGCGAACGCGGTCGGGACGAGGTCCGGCGTCTCGCGCAGCAGCGTGGGCCAGAGGGTGCGCACGAGCGAGGAGACCGGCGGCACGCCCGCGCCGGCGACGACGCCGCACAGGGCCAGCAGGACGACATGTCCGCCCGCGCTGCCGAGGACGCACAGGCCCGCTGTGCCGGTCACGTTGAGCGCCAGCAGCGGCACGACGACGCGCCGGTGGCCGAGGCGGTCGACCAGGCGGCCCTGGACGGGGGCCGCGGCGCCCGAGCCGAGCGCGAACGCCGCCGCCACGATGCCGGCGGTGGCGTAGGAGCCGGTCTCCGCGCGCAGGAACAGGACGATCGCCAGGCCGAACATGCCGATCGGCAGCCGGGCGACGAGCGCCGCGAGGACCAGCGGCCCGACGTGGGGCGTGCGGAGGATGCGCTCGTAGCGCCTGCGGGCGGACATCGCGGGCGGTGCGGCTAGGCGGCGGTGCCGGATGCGCCGGCGCCCGAGCCGTGCAGCTCGAGCTCGTCGGCGCGCGCTTCGAGGGCGCCGATGACGAACGCGACGTGGGTGTCGAAGTCGACCCCGAGCTCCTCGGCGCCGGCCCGGACCTCGTCACGGTTGACGGCGGCGGCGAAGCTCGGCGTCTTGAGCTTCTTCTTGACGGACTTCGGCGTCATCCCGTGGATGCCCTCGGGCCGCACGTAGGCGCAGGCCAGCACGAAGCCGCTGAGCTCGTCGACGGCGTACAGCGCATGCTCCATCGGCGTGCGACGCTCGATGCCCATGTAGTCCGCGTGGGAGCCGACGGCGCGCACGAGCTCGGGCGGGTAGCCGAGGCGCTCCAGCTCGGCCATCCCGTACCGCGGGTGGCCGCTCTCGAGGTCGGGATGCCGTTCGTAGTCGAGGTCGTGGAGCAGCCCCGTGGCGCCCCACAGCTCGACGTCCTCGCCACGATCCTGCGCGGCGGCGCGCATGGAGGCCTCCACCGCCAGGCAGTGGCGGCGCAGGGAGGCCGACTGCACCCACTCGCAGAGCAGGGACCAGGCCTCGGCGCGCGAAGGAGACGAGGACATGGCTGGTACCCTAGCCCAGCGCCGCGAGCGGGCTCCCGCCCCCGTTCCGCCCCCGGCGCCCGCGCTCATGGAGAAGTTCGTCATCGACGGCGGCGTCCCGCTGTCCGGCACGGTCACGCCTGCCGGCAACAAGAACGCCGCCCTGCCCATCCTGGCCGCCTGCGTCCTCACGACGGAGAAGGTCGTCGTGCGCAACGTCCCGCGCATCCGGGACGTCGCGGCGATGCTCGACCTGCTCGAGCTGCTCGGCGTCAGCGTCGAGTGGCGCGGCGAGAACGAGGTGGCGCTCTGCGCCGCCGGCGTGACCCCCGACGCGCTGGTCGACCAGGGCATCGCCGAGCGCATCCGCGCCTCCTTCCTGCTCGCGGGCCCGCTGCTGGCCCGCTTCGGCCGCGCCGTGATGCCGCCCCCGGGCGGGGACGTCATCGGCCGCCGCCGCCTGGACCCGCACCTGGACGCCTTCCGTGGGCTGGGCGCTCGCGAGCGCTTCGAGCACGGGGACGTCGTCATCGAGGCGCGCGGCGGGCCCGGCGCGCGCCTGGAGCCGGGTGAGGTCTTCATGGACGAGCCGTCGGTGATGGCGACCGAGAACGCGCTCATGGCGGCCGCGCTGACCCCCGGCCAGACGTCGATCGGCAACGCGGCCAGCGAGCCGCACGTCCAGGACCTCGCGCGCATGCTGGTCAAGATGGGCGCCCGCATCATCGGCATCGGCTCGAACGTCATGCGGATCACCGGCGCCGACGAGCTCGGCGGCTGCACCCACGACGTCGGCCCCGATCACATCGAGATCGGCTCGTTCATGGCCATCGCCGGCGTGACCGGCGGCGAGCTGCGGATCAAGGACACCGAGCCCGGCGACCTGCGGATGATCCGCCTGGTCTTCCAGCGCCTCGGCCTCGAGTCGGAGTTCGACGGCCTCG
Source organism: Solirubrobacteraceae bacterium (assembly GCA_034664785.1). GTDB lineage: Bacteria > Actinomycetota > Thermoleophilia > Solirubrobacterales > Solirubrobacteraceae > Paraconexibacter. Next base: position 10,875 of record JAXDGY010000142.1, on the reverse strand, counting down.
ACGTGATCGTGCCCGGCGGGCAGAAGCTCGTCGCCGCGCGCGACCTCGGGGACCACATGGGCAAGGTGCAGGACGGGCCGTGGCCGCAGTTCCCCGCCGACCTGACGAGCATCGCCGTCGCCCTGGCCACCCAGAGCGAGGGCCAGGTCCTCATCCACGAGTGGATGTTCGAGTCGCGGCTGTTCTTCTGCGACAAGCTCGTCTCGATGGGCGCCAACATCCTCATCGCCGACCCGCACCGCGCGCTCGTCATGGGACCCACGCCGCTGCGCGGCGCCACGGTGTCCTCGCCCGACATCCGCGCGGGGATGGCGATGCTCATGGCGGCGCTGTGCGCCGAGGGGCGCACCGACATCGCCGAGATCCGCCAGATCGACCGCGGCTACGAGCGGATCGACGAGCGGCTGCGCGAGCTCGGGGCGCGCATCGAGCGCGTCGCGACGGACTCGGCGCCCGCGCCTGCGTAGGCTCAGTCACCGTCGCATGCCGCCGATCCACCCCATCCCCAGCGGGACGCGCGACGTCCTGCCCGACGAGATGCGCGAGATCCGCGCGATCTCGGAGGCGATGCGCGGCGTCTTCGAGGCGCACGGCTACGGGGAGGTCTGGACCCCGGCGATCGAGTACGAGTCGGTGGTCGGCCGGGTCGACGGCGGGACCGGCGTCTACCGCCTGTTCGACGACCACGGCAGCGTCCTGCTGCTGCGCTCGGACATGACCGTGCCGATCGCGCGGATGGCCGCCACGCGCTACCGGGACGCCGCGCCGCCGCTGCGCTTCTCCTCCTTCGCGCACGTCTACCGCGGGGTCAAGCCGCACCGCGGCCAGATGCGCGAGTTCCTGCAGGCGGGCGTCGAGCTGCTCGGCGCCGGCGCGCCCGGCGGGACTGCCGAGGCGCTGACCGTCCTGTGCGAGGCCCTCGACGCCACCGGGCTGCGCGACTACCGCATCGGCATCGGCGACGCCGGGCTCTACCCGGAGCTCATGACCGGCCTGGGGGTCGCCCCCGAGGTGCAGGCCGTGCTGCTCGAGGCGCTCGTCCGGCGGGACTTCGTCCGCCTGGAGCGCGAGGTCACCGCCCGCGACCTCGGCGCCGAGGCGAGCGACCTGCTCGTCCGCGTGCCGCAGGTCCGCGGCGGGCTCGAGGCGCTCGACGCCGTCGCCGCGCCCGTCGACCGGCTGCGCGCCCTGCACGGCGCGCTCGGGCCCGAGGTCGCCCGCCGGCTCATCTTCGACCTCGGCCTGGTGCGCGACCTCGGCTACTACACGGGCGCCGTCTTCGAGGTCTACGACCCTGCCGAGGGCATGCCGCTCGGCGGCGGCGGGCGCTACGACGACCTGCTCGCGCGCTTCGGGCGGCCGATGCCCGCGGTCGGCTTCGCGATCGCGCTGGACCGCCTGCACATCGCCCTGACCGGCGAGGAGGGACGCGGCGAGGCATGAGCCCCACGCACGGCCTGACCATCGCCGTCCCGCGCGGCGCGCTGCTGAAGGACACGCTCGGCGTCCTGGACGCGCTCGGCCTCGACACCGCCGAGGTCCGCGACAACGACCGCAAGCTGCTGTTCGAGGACGTCGGCGTCGTCACGATGCGGCCGTCCGACGTGCCGACCTACGTGGAGGCCGGCGCCGCCGACCTCGGGATCACGGGCAAGGACGTCCTGCTCGAGCAGAGCGAGCGCGCGGTCTACGAGCTGCTCGACCTGGGCTACGGCGCCTGCCGCATGGTGCTCGCGACGGTCGACGGTCCCGACCCGGCGGCCGAGGCGCTGCGCCGCCTCGGGGTCATGCGCGTGGCGACCAAGTACCCGCGGATCGCCCACGCCTACTTCGAGGAGACCGGCCGCCAGGCGGAGATCGTCGAGGTCAAGGGCTCCGTCGAGCTCGCCCCGCTCACCGGCCTCGTCGAGGCCATCGTCGACCTCACCGCCACCGGCACGACGCTGCGGGAGAACGGGCTCGTCGAGCGCGAGCAGCTCTTCGAGGCCACGGCGCGCCTGATCGCCAACCCCGTCGCCCACAAGCTCCGGGCGTCCGCGATCGACGACGTCCTGGAGCGCCTGCGTGCGCGCTGAGCGCCTGCGCGCGCTGACCGGCGAGGAGGCCGCCCGGGCGGCGGAGGTGAGGGCGCTGGTGCCGGGCCCGGCCTCGGTGACCACCGCCGTCGGAGCGATCGTCGCCTCCGTCCGCAAGGGCGGCGACGCGGCGCTCGCCGAGCACGTCGCGCGCCTGGACGACACCGGCGGCGCCCCGATCGCCGTCGCGCCCGCCGAGCTCGACGCGGCGCTCGCGGCGCTCGACCCGGCCGTGCGCGCCGGCCTGGAGGTCGCGATCGCCAACGTGCGCCGGGTGGCCGAGGCCGGGGTCGGCTCCGACGCCGACGTGCGGCTGCCCCAGGGTCACACCGTCACCCTCCGCGAGCTGCCCGTGCGCAGCGCGGGCATCTACGTCCCCGGCGGCCGCGCGCCCTACCCGAGCACCGTGGTCATGGGCGTCGTCACGGCGCGCGCCGCGGGCGTGGCCGAGGTCGCGGTCTGCGCGCCGGGCTCGCACCCGGTCATCCTCGCCGCCTGCGCGCTGTGCGGCGCCGACCGCGTCTACCGGATGGGCGGGGCCCAGGCCGTCGCGGCGCTCGCCTACGGGACGGAGACGATCCCGCGGGTCGACGTCATCGCCGGCCCCGGCAACCTCTACGTGCAAGAGGCCAAGCGGCTGGTGTCCGGGGACGTCGGGATCGACGGGTCGCTCGGCCCGTCCGACGTGCTCGTGGTCGCCGACGCGTGGGCCGATCCGGAGCTGGTCGCGGCCGACCTGCTCGCCCAGGCCGAGCACGGCGAGGCCACCGTGGTCTGCCTCGCCTCCGAGCACGTGCCGCTGCTCGAGGACGTCGCCCGCCGGCTGGCCGCGGCGCCGGAGACGGGCGCGGTCGCCGCGCTGGTCGAGGTCGAGGACGCCGCCGCCGGCCTGGCCTTCGCCGACGCGTTCGCGCCCGAGCACCTCGAGCTCGTCGGGCCCGGCCCCGAGGCGCTCGTCGACCGCGTGCGCAGCGCGGGCTGCGTGTTCGTCGGGGCCTCGGGCGCCACCGCGTTCGGCGACTACGTCGCGGGCTCCAACCACTCCCTGCCCACCGGCGGGGCGGCGCGCTTCGCCAGCGCGCTGGGGCCGCGGGCCTTCCGGCGGCGCATGTCCGTCGTCCGGATCGGGGACGCCGCGCGCGCCCTGGCGGGCCCCGGCGCGGCGGTCGCCGAGGCCGAGGGCTTCGCCGAGCACGCGCGATCGATGCGCCTGCGGGACAATCAGGGGCGATGAGCCGCTCCGCCGAGATCAGCCGCGCCACCCAGGAGACCGACGTCCGCCTCGAGCTGGGCCTCGACGGCGCCGGGGGAGGGACGCGGAGCACGGGGGTCGGCTTCTTCGACCACATGCTCGACCTGCTCGCCCGCCACGGCCGCCTCGACCTCGACGTGCAGGTCACGGGTGACCTCGCGACGGGGGCGCACCACACCGTGGAGGACACGGGCATCGTCCTCGGGCAGGCGCTCGACCGCGCGCTCGGCGACCGCTCCGGGATCACGCGCTACGGGCACGCCGTCGTGCCGATGGACGAGGCGCGCGCGATGTGCGCGATCGACGTCTCGGGGCGCCCGTACCTCGCGATGAGCGGCGCGCTGCCGCCCGGCGCGACGGGCGCCTTCGACCACGAGCTGCTCGAGGAGTTCCTGCGGGCCGTCGCCAACGCCGCGCGGCTGACCGTCCATCTCGACCTCTCGGCGGGGACGAACGCGCACCACCTCATCGAGGCCGCGTTCAAGGCCTTCGCCCGCGCCCTGCGCCAGGCCGTCGCGATCGACCCCACCGAGACCGGCGTCCCGTCGACGAAGGGCACGCTGACGGCGTGAGCGCGACCGCCCCGCTCATCGCCCTCGTCGACTACGGGATGGGCAACCGCCGCTCGGTCGAGAAGGCGCTGCAGCGCGTCGGCGCCCGCACGGCGATCAGCCGCGACCACGCCGAGCTGCGCGCGGCCGACGGCCTGCTGCTGCCGGGCGTGGGCGCGTTCCCCGCGGCGATGGTCCCGATCCGCGAGCTCGGGTTCGACGAGCTGCTGCGCGAGCTGGCCGCCGAGGGCAAGCCGATCTTCGGCTCGTGCATGGGCATGCAGCTGCTGTTCGACTCCACCGAGGAGCACGGCGGCGCCGACGGCCTGGGGCTGCTGCGCGGCGACGTGAAGCGCCTCGACGCCGGTGACCGGAACCTGCCCCACATCGGCTGGGGCGCCGTGTCGTGGACGCGGCCCTCGCCGCTGACCGACGGGCTGCCCGACCCGTCCTTCCTCTACCACGTCCACACCTTCGCGCCGCACCCGGCCGACGGGGACGTGGTGCTCGGGACCGCCGAGTACGGCGAGACCTTCGCCACCGTCGTGGGTTCCGGCAACGTGTTCGGCGCCCAGTCGCACCCGGAGAAGTCCTCGGCGCACGGCCTGGCGCTGTTGGCCAACTTCACGCGGCTGTGCAGCCAGGTGACCGCATGATCCTCTTCCCCGCCATCGACATCTACGAGGGCAAGGCCGTCCGGCTGGTCAAGGGCGACTTCAACGAGAAGACCATCTATGAGGACTCGCCGCTCGAGGCCGCGCGCGCGTGGGTCGAGGCGGGGGCGCGGTTCCTGCACATCGTGGACCTCGACGGCGCGAAGAGCGGGTCGCCGAAGAACCTGCACCACGTCGAGCAGATCGCCAACGAGCTGTCGGTCCCGGTCCAGTGCGGCGGCGGCCTGCGCCAGCTCGGCGCCGTGCGCGACGCCCTGCGCGCCGGCGCGGAGCGGGTCATCCTCGGCACGGCCGCCTTCACCGACGTCGACTTCCTCGACGACGTGCTCGGCGCCTTCCGCGAGCGGGTCATCGTCTCCGTCGACACGCGGGGCGGCATGGTGTCCACGAGCGGGTGGCAGACCACGACGCAGATGCCCGCCGAGGCGGTCATCGAGCGCCTGCAGAACCGCGGCGTGCGGTCCTTCGTCTACACCAACGTGGACCGCGACGGGATGCTCGAGGGCCCCGACCTCGACGAGGTGCGGCGCATCGCCGCCGTCGTCCGGGGGCGCTTCATCTACTCGGGCGGGATCGGGCAGCTCTCCGACCTCGAGGCCCTCGCCGGCCTGCGGCAGGTCAATCTGGGCGGCGTGATCGTCGGCAAGGCCCTCTACGAGGGCCGCTTCACGATCGCGGAGGGCCAGGCGGCGCTGGACCCCCGCCGCGCGTCGCGGGCCTGATGGCCGAGCACCTCAAGCGCGTCATCCCGTGCCTCGACGTGGACGCGGGGCGGGTGGTCAAGGGCACCAACTTCGTCGACATCCGCGACGCCGGCGACCCGGTCGAGCTCGCGGAGCGCTACGACGCGGGCGGCGCGGACGAGCTCGTCTTCCTCGACATCACCGCCACCCACGAGAAGCGCGAGACGATCGTCGACCTCGCACGGCGCACGGCGGACAACGTCTTCATCCCGTTCACGATCGGCGGCGGGATCCGCAGCGTCGCCGACGCCCAGGCCGTGCTGGACGCGGGCGCGGACAAGGTCTCGGTGAACTCGGCGGCGGTGGCGCGGCCCGAGCTCATCGGGGAGCTGGCCGAGCGCTTCGGGGCCCAGTGCGTCGTGCTCGCGATCGACGCGAAGGCGGGGGCGCCAGCCGGCGGCTGGGAGGTCTTCGTGGCGGGCGGCCGGACGCCCACCGGGCGCGACGTGCTCGCGTGGGCCCGCGAGGGCGTCGAGCGCGGGGCGGGGGAGATCCTGCTGACCAGCATGGACCGCGACGGCACGAAGGACGGCTACGACCTCCCGCTGACCGGCGCGGTGGCCGCCGCGGTGGGCGTCCCGGTGATCGCCTCGGGCGGCGCGGGCGAGCTCGAGCACCTCGTGGAAGCCCTGCGGGCGGGCGCGGACGCCGCGCTCAGCGCGTCGATCTTCCACTACGGGCAGCACACCGTCGGCGAGGCCAAGGCGCACCTGGCCGCCGCCGGCGTGCCCGTGCGGCGCTGACCGCTACGGCTTGCGGGCCCGGGGCCGGCAGGTCGTCCGCCCGCCGGCGCCCTTGACGCAGACCAGCGGCGCCAGACGGTGGCAGACGGTCCGCCCGCCCCGCTTGGTGCAGAAGCGCACCCCGCGACGGATCAGGTCGTTGCGGCGTCGGACGGCCGCCCGGCGCGCCGCGACGCGGCGGGCGAGGAGACGCCGGGCCGCCCGGGCCTTGGCCGCCCGCTCCAGGAGCGGGGACTTCGGCGAGAGCTGGGTCGAGGACGGCCGGCCGTTGAGCCCGTAGAGGCTCGTGTAGCCGACGAGGTAGAGCTCGGTGCCGTCGGAGACGACCGGGTTGAAGGCGCCGCGGCGCGTCGACCAGACCCTGCGCCCGGTGCTGGCACCGAGCGCGGTGGTCGTGCGCGCGAGCGTCGAGTAGAACACGAGGTCGCCGAGCAGGACCGTGCCCCCGGAGATGCGTCCCTCGGCCTTGCGCTTCCAGCGCACGTCGCCGGTGCGGGCGTCCAGGGCGTAGAAGGTCCCGTCGTAGGAGCCCACGTAGACCGTCGGGCCGAGCCCCGCGACCTGCGCGACCGCCGCCGAGCCGTAGACGTAGCCGCCCGTCTTCGTGCGCCACGCGAGGGCGCCGTTGGTCGTGGCGTAGGAGTAGACGAACCCGTCGGTGTTGCCGATGTACACGCGGCCGAACGCCACTGCCGGCGTGGCGTAGAACGTCCCCGAGGACAGCCCGAAGGCGCCACCGCTGGTCCCCTTGCGCCAGACCTGGTGCCCGTCGGAGGCGCGCAGCGCGGTGACCTTGCCGGAGTAGTCGCCGAAGAACAGCTTGCCGCCGGCCAGCGCCAGGCCGCCCTTGACGGCGCCCGGGGCCTTCGAGCGCCAGCGCACGAAGCCGTCGCTCGCGCGCATGGCGTAGACGGTGCCGTCCTCGCTGCCGAAGTAGAGCGTCCCGTGGTCGACCAGCGGCGAGGACTCCGCGCGCGACGGCAGCGGCTTGGACCAGCGGGTGCGCCCGTCCTTGGCCGAGACCGCGACGACCCGCCCCGCCTTGATGCCGCGGCCGCGGGCCAGCAGCACCACGTACACCGTCCCGCCGTCGTACGCGGGCGACGACGCGGCGAGGTCGCCGAGCTTGCGCTTGAAGCGGACCCGGCCCGTCCTGCGCGAGAGCCCGTAGAGCGCGCCGTTGTTCTTGAGCAGGTACAGCGACTCCCCGCCGATGACGGGCGGGAACTCGAGCAGCACCGAGCCGCCGAGCTTCCACCGCTCCGAGAACGGCGGCCGCAGCGGCTGGGCCAGGGGCAGGTAGCGGGTGCGGGTCTTCGTGTAGCCGTAGAACGGCCAGTCGAAGCCGCCGCCCGTGCGGCGCTCGGGCGCGGGGGCGGGCATCGTCGACGGCGGCGCGGCGTGGAACTCGACCTCCGGGTTGGAGACGTCGCCGGGCTGGCTGGACGCCAGGAAGATGGCGGCACCACCGGCGAGCGCGAGCACCACGGCCGCGGCGAGGACGAGCCACCGCCATCTGCGGAGGCGCGAGCGCATGTGGTCACAAGGTAATGGCGCACGTGCCGACACGGCGTCGCCGTAGGGCCCCGGCGGCGCCGCACCGGGCGCTACGGTGGCGCGCATGGCCGGGTCCGGCGCGCGACACGAGGTCCTCGCGGCGCTGGCCGCCACCCCCACGGGCCCCCGCGTCCTGGAGGCGCTGGAGCGCGTCCCGGGGGCGTGGATCGTCGGCGGCGCGGTGCGCGACGCGCTGCTCGGCCGCGCCCCGCGGGAGCTCGACGTCGTCGTCGAAGGCGACCCCGCGCCCCTGCTGGAGGTGCTGGACGGCGACGTCCGTCACCACGAGCGCTTCGGCGTGGCGACGGTCCGCATGCCGGAGGGGACCGTCGACGTCGTGCGCGCCCGCGCCGAGGCCTACCCGCACCCCGGCGCGCTGCCCGAGGTGCGCCCCGGCACGCTGGAGGAGGACCTCGCGCGCCGCGACGTCACGGTGAACACGTTCGCCGCGCGCCCCGGAGTGGCGCTGCGCTCGGTGCCCGGAGCGCAGGCGGACCTGGACCACGGCCTGCTGCGCGTCCTGCACCCGGCCTCCTTCCGCGACGACCCGACACGGCTGTGGCGCGTCGCGCGCTACGCCGCCCGGCTCGGCTTCGCCGTCGAGCCAGGGACCGCCGCGCTGGCCCGGGCCGCGGATCCGCGGACGGTCAGCGGGGTCCGGCTGGGCAACGAGCTGCGCCTCGCGCTGCGCGAGCCCGACCCGCTCGCCGCGCTGCGCGCCGCGCGCGCGCTCAACCAGGCCCTGCTCGTCCCCGGCCTGACGACTGAGCCCGCCGGGCTCGACGACGCGCTGGCGCTGGCGCGGGCGGCGGGCGCCCGGCCCGACCTGGTCCTGCTCGCCGCCTGCTGCGCCCCCGTCGACGCGCGGCTGCTGCTGGCGTGGCTGGACGAGCTGGGCTTCACGGCGGCCGAGCGCGACGTGGTCGCGGCGGGCTCGCGGGCGTCGACCTGGGAGCCGCTGCGCGCGGCCCGCACCCCCGCGGAGGTGGCGCGGGCGGCCCGCGGGGCACCGCTCGAGGTCGTCGCGCTGGCCGGCGGCCCGAACGCCCGCCGCTGGATCGACGAGCTGCGCCACGTGCGTCTCGAGATCACCGGCGACGACCTGCTCGCGGCGGGCGTCCCGGAGGGCCCCGAGCTCGGGCGGCGCCTGGCGGTCGCGCTGGACCGCAAGCTGGACGAGGGCCTGTCCGGGCGCGACGCCGAGCTCGCCGCCGCGCTGGGATAGGTTGGAGGGGGGATGAGCACGCCGGACGCCAACGCGCTGGTCTGGGACGGCGCTCCCGGGCACTACGAGGTCCACTACGCCACGCTGACCGACCCCGTGACCGGGACGGGGGTCTGGATCCGCCAGACGATGCTGGCTCCCACCGACGGGCGTCCGGGCGAGAGCGCGGTGTGGCTGGCCGCCATGACGCAGGACGGCGAGCGCTTCGCCCGCAAGCTGACGCTGCCGCTCGACGCGATGACGGCCACCGCGGCGCCGTTCCAGCTCTCCACGGGGCCCGCGGTGCTGACCGACCGCGGGATGGCCGGCGAGGTCCCCGATGCGGCGTGGGAGCTCTCCTGGGAGCCGCGCCTGCCGCCCGCCGAGCTCGTCCACCCGCTCCCGCGCCGCGCCGGCCTGGCGCGCACCGTGGTCGTCGTGCCGCACCCGGACCTCGCGATCTCGGGCACCCTCAGCTTCGGCGACCGCCGCCTCGAGCTCGACGGCGTCAAGGGCGCGCAGGCCCATGTCTGGGGCTCGCAGCACGCGCAGCGCTGGGCGTGGGCGCACGCGAACGACCTGACCACGCCGGAGGGCGAGCCCGTCGAGGACTCGTTCTTCGAGGGGGCCTCGGCCCGCGTGGTGCGCGGTGGCCGCGAGGTCGGCCCGGCCACGCCGCTCGTCGCGCGGATCCGCGGCCGTGACCTGCGGGCCACCTCGCCGCTGCGGGTCCTCCGGACCCGCAGCCGCTTCGGCCTGACGACGTGGCACGCGGAGGCGCAAGCCGGCTCGCAGCGGCTGACCGTCGAGGTCGACGCCCCGCGGGCCTCGCTGGTCGGGGTGACCTACCACGACCCCGACGGCACGCCGGCCTACTGCTACAACAGCGAGGTCGCCTCGCTGCGCCTGCACGTCTGGGATCGCACCGGGCGCGGGCGCTTCGGCTGGACGCTGCGCGAGACGCTGCAGAGCGCGGGGCGCGCCCACTTCGAGATGGGCCAGCGCGAGCACCTCGCCGACGTGGAGCTGCTGGTCGCGTGACCGTCGCGGCGCCCTTTGCGTGGGTGGGCGAGCACCTGATCATCGACCTGCCGGGCGGCCGCGCGCTGTTCAGCACGCGCCGCGGGGGCGTCTCGGAGGGCGCCTGCACCTCGCTGAACCTCGGGCGCTGGACGGATGACGACCCCGGCGCGATCGCCAGGAACTACAAGCGCCTCGCCGGGGCGGTGGGCCTCCGCGTCGACGCCCTGGCGCAGGCCCGCCAGGTCCACGGGACGCGGGTGCTCCACCGGGAGGCCGGCGGCGTCGCCGAGGAGGAGGCCGACGGCGTCGCCGTCACGGCCCCGGGCCTCGCCGCGCTGGTCCTGACGGCCGACTGCCTGCCCGTCGCGCTCGTGGCCCCGGGGGCCGTCGCCATGGTGCACGCGGGCTGGCGCGGCCTGGACGGCGGCGTGCTGGAGGCCGGGGTCGCCGCGCTCGCGGGCGCAGGGCCGATCCGCGCGGCGATCGGACCCGGTGCGGGCCGCTGCTGCTACGAGGTCGGTCCGGAGCTCCACGAGCGCTTCGGCACGGTGGGACCGACGCTGGACCTGAAGGGGATGGCCCGCGAGCGCCTGCTCGCGGCCGGCGTGGAGGAGGTTCATGACGCCGGGCTGTGCACGATCTGCACCGAGCGCGACGGGATGCCGGTGTTCTTCTCACACCGGCGCGACGCCGGCCGCACGGGCCGTCAGGCGGGGGTCGTGTGGCGGAGCTGATCCGCGGCCTCGAGGCCGACCGCGTCCGCGAGCGCCTCGCGGAGGTCCGCGCCGAGGTCGGTGACGGCGTCGAGATCCTGGCCGCCGTCAAGTACGTCGCCGCGGACGAGCTCGGGGTGCTGGCGGAGGCGGGCGTGCGGCTCGTGGGGGAGAACCGCGCGCAGGACCTCGAGGCGAAGGTCGCCGCCCACGGGGAGGCGTTCACCTGGGACTTCATCGGGCACCTCCAGAGCCGCAAGGTCAAGCAGGTCCTCCCGCTCGTGCGCCTGGTGCACGGGGTCGCGACCGACAGCGTCGTCGCGCAGCTCGCCCGCCACGC
>JAXDGY010000141.1:0-18324 GCA_034664785.1 Solirubrobacteraceae bacterium | reverse complement strand
GAGGGCGGAAGGAGTGACCACCTGGACGAGCGAGCTGCCACGGGCCGACGTCGCGCCCGCCGCCGCGCGGGTGATGGTGCACGAGCACGCCGACGGCATGGGCGACCACGCGGCCGACGTCGCCCTGCTCGTCTCCGAGCTCGTCACCAACGCCGTGCGCTATGGGGACGCCCCGATCACCGTCGCGATCACCCTGGACGACGGCGTCCTGCGCGTCGACGTCACGGACACCGGTGCAGGCGACCGGCCGTCGCGCAAGCCCGCGGGCACCGACGGCGGCTTCGGGCTGCAGCTCGTCGAGATGCTGGCCCACCGCTGGGGCGTCATGGCGGGCGCGACCCACGTGTGGTTCGAGCTGGACCTCGCCGTCCCGCCCCGGATGCCGGACGGCACGTAGGCGGGGCGGCCTCCCGGCCGCCCCGCCTACTGCGAGCCTGTGTCCGTCGGGTCAGCGGCGATCGCGGCCGGCGGCGTCCCCCTCGGCCTCGACGCGCTCCTTGCGGACCTCCTCGGAGACCTCGACCTCCTCGGTGCGGGTGTCCTTGTCGAGGCGCACCCGCTCCTTGGGCACGACGCGCTTCTCCACGACCGGCTCCTCGGCGTGCAGCGTGACCTCGTGCTCCTCCTCGGACAGCTCCGGGCCCGCCGTGGCCGGACCGACGTTGGCGTCGGTGATGGGCTCGCGCTCGACGCGGACCTCCTCGCGCTGCACCGGGACCGTCGTGGTGACGTCTTCGGTGACGATGTACTTGCGCAGGCGCGCGCGGCCGGTCTCGCGCTCCGCCGTGCCGACGCGCAGCTCCTCCTCGGAGCGGGTCATCGCGTCGTCGGTGGTCGGGCCGCTGGTGTCGTGGCCGACCGTGCCGCGGCCGTCACCGCGGGCGTCGGCGGTCTGCCGGTCGTCGAGGCCGTAGTGCGCGTAGAGCCGGCGCTCCTCGTCCGGGCTGAGCTCCTCGTCGGCGTCGATGTTCGGGGCGTCCTTGATCGTGGCCTTGTCGTAGGGCACCAGCACGCTTCCGTCGTCGTGGCGGGCATCCTCGATCGGGACCAGGCTCTCGCGCATCCCGAACAGCCCGGTCTTCACGGCCGCAAAGGTCGGCTCGCCGGTCTCGCGGTCGAGGTAGACGTTCTCGAGGGTGCCGACCTTGTCGCCGTCGGGGCCGACGACATCGGCGCCGCGCCAGGTCTGGAGGTCCTGCAGGGTGGGGCTGGGCATGGGTTCTCCTCCTGCTGTTCTGAGGTGGTCAAGGGTGGAATGGAGGGCGTCCGTGCCGGCGGCGGCGCCCGGTGACCTGCCTCCGCTACCCGCCAGATGGCGGGGGGAACGCGGCTAGGAGTGCGGGCGTGCCAGGCCTGACGCCGTGTCGGCGGGCGCGTCGCCGCGCCCGTCGTCCACGGCCGCGGTCGCCTCCGCCGCCGGTCGGATCGCGCGGTGGTCGACGAGCAGCAGCGCCAGGTCGTCGTCGAGCCCGCCGGAGCGCCGCGACGCGATCGCCGCCACGCGCGCCACGAGGCCGTCGCCGTCGAGCGCGCCCTCGTGGGTGAGCTCGCCGACGATCTCCATGAGTCCCTCCAGGCCGATGCGAGGACCGCCGTCCTTGGTGCGCGCCTCGATGAGGCCGTCGGTGTAGAGCGCGAGCGTCCAGGCGTCCCCGAGCGGGTGCTCGCCGGTCGGGAACGGCGCGCGCGCCCCGAGCCCGAGCGCCGGACCGCGGGCGGCCTCGAGCGGGACGGCTCGGCCGTCGCTGACGAGCAGCGGCGGCGGGTGGCCGGCCAGCGCGTACCGGACGCGGTCGCCCGTGGGCGGGACCACCGCGCAGGCCATCGTGGCGAACAGGTCGCCGTCGGGGCGCTCGCCCTCGACGAGGCGGTCGAGCAGCTCGAGCCGGTCGACCGGCCGCCCGGCGAGCGCCAGCGTCCGCCAGGCGGCGCGCAGGGTGGCGCCGAGCGCCGCGGCATGCGGCCCGTGCCCGCAGACGTCGCCGATGCAGACGGCGAGGCCGCCGTCCGGCGTCCGGACCGCGTCGAGGAAGTCCCCGCCGAGCAGCATCCGCTTCTCGCTGGCCACGTAGTGGGAGCGCACCCCCTCGGGGAGGCTGGAGGGCAGCAGGTCGCGCTGGAAGGCCTCGGAGATGACCAGGGCGTCCCGGGCGCGCCCGAGGCGGCCGGCCAGCAGCGGGATCACGCACACGAGCACGAACGCGACGACCGCGGCGCCGAGCAGCAGCGTGGTGCGCAGGCGCGGCACGTCGGCGAACGCCTGGCTGGCGGGGACGTCGGCGGTCACGGTCCAGCCCGCCGCGGGGACCGGGGCGTAGCCCGAGACGAGCTGGCGGCCGTCGAGGGTGCGCACCCGCACGCCGCTGCCGCCGTCCAGCGCCAAGCGCACCAGCGGGTCGGTCGCGCGGGAGATCAGGTGCTCGTCGGCATGGTCCGTGCTGGCGACCACCGTGCCGGCCTGGTCGGTGACGACGACGTCCGCGCCGACCTGCTTGCCGTAGGCGTCGGCGAAGCGCTGGGTCCGGCCGCGATCGGCGGCGACCACCATCCCGAGCGGGTCCCCGGCGCGGTTGCGCACGAGGACGGCCACCGCGGTGACCTTCGGGTTGCCCGCGCCCGCGCCGCGGTAGGCCGTGGACACGTAGGGCGTGCGGCCCGAGCTGACGGCGCGGAACCAGTCGCGCGAGGACAGATCGGTGCCGAGGGGCACCCGCCCGGCGGGGGCGACCGCGACGACGCGGCCGCTGATGTCGGTGAAGACCGCGCTGTCCACGCCGTCGACCCGGGACTCGAGGTCGTCGAGCGTGTGCCGTACGAGCCGCCCGTCGCGGTCGCTCAACCGCGTGTCGCGCGGGATGCCGATCCCCTCCAGGCGCTCGGCGTAGGCGCTGACGACCTCCTGGAAGCGCAGCGACTGCTCCGACACCAGCCGCGCGCTGAGGTCGGCCGTGGAGGCCACGCGGGCCTCCGCCTCGCGCCGGATCGCGCGCTCGGCGAGGCCGAGGACGAAGCCGGTGAAGGCCACCAGGAGCGCGAGCCCGACGGCGACGGCCAGCGCCATCACCCGCCGGCGGGCCCGCCCCGCCGGCACGGGTCGCTTGCGTCGTCCCACGCTGACGAGCGTAGCGGCGCCCCGCCCGCGCCCGCGCAGGGGCTCACCCGGCCGGCTCGAGCACGCCCCCCTCGCGGACCAGGTCGCTCGCCAGCGTGCGGTAGCCACCCTCGTCGAAGGCCACGACCGTCTTCGTGCCGTCGTCGTGCTGGACGGTCCCCGTGCCGAAGCGCTCGTGCCGCACGCGGGTGCCGGCGGGGAAGACGGGCTGCACGTCCTGGTCCGTGGCGTCCCCGGCCGCGGCGAGGGCGTCGCAGGCGTCGCAGCGGCCGCAGCGAGGCGGCGGGTCGCCTCCGAAGTAGGAGAGCACGAAGGCGCGGCGGCACGTGCGCAGCTCGGCGTAGGTCCGCATCATCTCCACGCGCGAGCGCTCGAGCTCCGAGCGCCGGTGCTCGGCCGCCACCGCGGCGGCGACGATGTCGGCCAGGTCGTCCCCGGTCGGGCCGTCGGGCGTCCCGAGCCGGAGCCCGCCGGCCTCGGCGAGGCGCTGGATCGCCAGCGTCGCCCGCCTGGACGACATGCCGCAGGCGCGGCCGATGGTCCTCGGGTCGGCCGGCCCGGCGGCCCGCGAGAGCTCCTCGGCCACGTTCGCCAGCTCCGCGAGCTTCAGCCCGCCCGCGGCGAAGAACCGGCGCAGCCCCATGTCGGCGGGGCGGAAGAACAGCCGGGCCTCGGCGTGCTCGCCGTCGCGGGCCGCGCGCCCGACCTCCTGCCAGTAGGCGTCGACCGACTCCGGCGGCTGGGCGTGGAACACGAAGCGGACGTCGTGCTTGTCGATCCCCATCCCGAACGCCGAGGTGGCGACGATGACCTCCAGGTCGCCGTCCATGAACGCCTCCTGCACGGCGGTGCGGTCCTTGGCCCGCATCCCGGCGTGGTAGGCGGCGGCCACCACGCCGGCGCCCGCGAGCGCGGCCTCGAGCTCCTCGGTCGCCCTCCGGGTGGCCGCGTAGACGATGCCTGGCTTGGGGGACGCGGCCACGGCGGCCACCAGCGCCTCGTCGCGGATCTCCTCATCGTGGTGGGCCTCGACGGAGAGGTGGATCTCCGGGCGGTCGATGGCGCCGATGATGACTTCCGGCTCGCGCAGGCCGAGCCGCTCGGCGATGTCGTCGCGCACGAGCGGCGCGGCCGTGGCGGTGAGCGCCAGGATCGGCATCGGGTGCTCGCGCCCGCCGCGGCCGCAGAGCGCGTCGGCCACGGCACCGAGCTCCAGGTAGTCCGGGCGGAAGTCATGACCCCAGCTCGAGACGCAGTGCGCCTCGTCGACGACGAACAGCGACGGGCGCGCGGCGGCGAGCTCGGCCACCCGCTCGGGGTCCGTGAGCTGCTCGGGGGCGAGCAGCAGGATCTCCAGCGCGCCGTCCGCCCACTGGGCGATCGCCTCGTCGCGCTCCGCATCGGGCAGCTGGGCGTTGATGGCGGCGGCGCCGATGCCGTGCTCCCGGAGGGCCCGCGCCTGGTCGATCTGCAACGCGACGAGCGGGGAGACCACGATGCTCGGTCCCTCGATGAGGAGCCCGGACAGCGCGTAGATGGCCGACTTGCCCCCGCCGGTGGGCAGGATCGCGAGGGTGTCACGCCCGTCGAGCACGGCCGAGACGGCCTCGTGCTGGCCCGGGCGCAGCTCGGGGTAGCCGAGCACCTCGCGGGCCGCCCGGGCGATGCGATCTGGCGTCACCGCGCTCCGCTACCCGGGTAGGGGGAGCGCCATGTCGCTCCCGGCGCCCGATCGTCGTCCCCGCGTCCTCGTGACGGGCGCCTCCTCCGGCATCGGCGCCGAGCTCGCGCGCGAGCTGGCGGCCGCCGGCCACGGCCTGCGGCTGGTCGGCCGCCGCGTGGAGCGCCTCGAGGCGCTGGCGGACGAGCTGCGCGCCGCCCACGACGTCGAGGTCGCCGTCCGGCCGTGCGACCTCGCCGACGACGCCGCGCGCGCCGGGCTGCTCGCGGAGATCCGGGAGGGCGAGCCCCTGGCCGCGCTGTGCTCCGTGGCGGGCGCCGCCACGCTCGGGCGCTTCGCCGACCTCGACCCGGAGCGCGAGGCCGGCCTGGTGCGGCTGAACGCCCTGGCGCCGCACGAGCTCATCGGCGCGGCGCTCCCCGGGATGCTCGCGGCCGAGGAGGGCGCGATCCTCGTCGTGGCGTCCTCGGCGGCCCTCGGCCCCTGGCCGCGCCTGGCGACCTACGCCGCCACCAAGGCGTTCCTCGCGTCGTTCGCCGAGTCGCTGCACGCCGAGCTGCGCGGCACGGGCGTGTCGGTGACGACGCTGAACCCGGGGCCCGTCGTCACCGAGATCTGGGAGCGGGCCGGCGCACCCGCCGACTTCCCCGGCTCGGGGCCCGGCCTGATCTGGGAGGACCCGCGGACGGTGGCGCGCGCCGGCCTGGAGGCGCTGCAGGCGTCCGACCGCGTCGCGACGCCCGGCGCGGGAGGGCACCTCATCTCGCTGGCGGGCCGCTGGCTCCCGCGGGCGCTCACGCTGCCCGTCGTCGCGCTGGCGGGCGGGGACCGCGGCGCGCGCTGGTTGGCCGGCCGCCGTGGCTGGACGCTCAGGCGGGACGGCCGGTCGCCGGACTGACCGCGGCCCGCCGCCGCGCGATCCCGTCCAGGGCGGCGCGGACCACGCGCGAGGCGACCAGTGCGGTGGGGTCGTGCGAGCCCTCCTGGAGCGGGCTCACCTCCACGACGTCCACGCCCGCCAGCGTGCAGCGCGTCGCGAGCTCGCGGACGAGCCACAGCAGCTCGGCGGACGTCAGCCCGCCGGGCTCCGGCGTGCCGGTGCCGGGCGCGAACGCGGGGTCGAGCACGTCGACGTCCACCGACAGCCAGGCCGGCCCGGGACCCACCGCCGCCACGGCGGCGTCGAGGCCCGCCTCGAGGCCGGTCGCGCGCAGCGCATCGGCCGGCACCGTCGTGATGCCGCGCTCGCGCTGCCAGGCGAAGACGTCGGGCCCGGGCCAGTAGCCGCGCAGCCCGAGCTGGGCGAAGCGCTCGGGGTCCACGTGGCCCTCCTGCACGAGGCGCCGCATCTGCGTGCCGTGGGACAGCTCGACCCCGAAGACCTCGGCCGCGGTGTCCGCGTGCGCGTCGAGCTGGAGCAGCCCGAGCGGCGGCCCGTCGCCGCGCCGCGCTCGCACGGCGGGGTGGGTCGTCGAGTGGTCGCCGCCGAGCACCACGGGCAGGACCCCGGCCGCGACGACGTCCCGCACCGTCGCCTCGATGGCCGCGTCCGTCGCCTCCGCGTCGGCGGGCACGACGGGGGCGTCCCCGAAGTCGGCGACGCGCAGGATCTCCAGTGCGTCGATGCCGGTGCCCACTCGCGTGCCCGGCCCGACCGAGGCCGCGCGGATGGCGCGCGGGCCGAGCCGCGCGCCCGGATGGTCGCTGACCCGCTCGTCGCTCGGCGCCCCGACGATCGCGACGTCGAGCCCGGCGAGCTCCGCCGCGTCCTCGGTGTAGGACGCGCCGCCGAACGTCACGAGGCCGGCGTACGCGGGCTTGCCGCGCGCACCCCAGCGTGCCGAGGGGTCGAGCACAGCGCCTGCACTACCCACCGGCGGCCCGCCGTGCACGTCCACCTCGGCGGCCGGGGAGGGCGGAGGTCGCCGGAGCGACGGGGGAACCGCTCCGACGACCCGACCATCCTTGGGTGCCTCGCGAGGCGTGCAACCGGAGGAGGGGGACTGCTCCGGCAGAACTCGTGCCTCGATCGGGCCCTGCCCGGTGTCACGCGCGTTGAAACCTCGCCGGCGCGACCGGTCGCCCCGGGGACTACCGCGCGGGCTGGCGCGGCCGGTCGTCCACGCGAGGCGCCGGGGGTTCCTCGGCGCGCCCGACGATGTGCTCGACGGTGATCTCGTCCCGGGTGAACCGGTCGACGGTCTGGAGGACCTCGTCGGCGAGGCGCCACCCGTCCTCGGCGTCGACGGGCGTGGCCGTGATCCGGACGACGACCTCGTCGTCGTCCATGCCCTCGAGGTCGATGTGGGGCACGCCCCGGGTGGCGACGGTGATGGTCTCGGCCAGCAGCCGCTGGACGTCGCTCGGCTTCACCCCGGCGCGCAGCCGGGCCTGGAAGTCGACGGCGTCGGGCTCGCGCAGCGGCGTTACCGCCACGCCCAGCACCACGGAGTTGGGGACCATCATCTCGTCGGCGCCCCGGCCCAGCGTGACGTAGAGCAGCCCGAGGGCCTGGACCGTGCCCTCCGTGGTCCCCGCCAGGCCGCCGCCCTGCAGGCGTACGCGGTCGCCGACACGGAAGGGCCGCGCGCTGAGCAGCACCATCCCCGCGAAGAGGTTGCCGAGGGTCTGCTGCGCGGCGAGACCGAACACGACGGCGGTGAACGCGCCGCCGACGGCCAGGGTCCGGGGTGGCAGGCCCGCGATGCGCAGGGCGATGAGGATCGCCAGCCCGACCGCGATGAGGCGGATGAGGAAGCCGACGGTGCCCGCCGTCGCGGGATCCAGGCGGCCGAGGAGCGTCGGGCCCAGCGCGCGGCCGACGTCGCGGGCCAGCGCCCAGCCCAGGACGACCAGCGCCAGGACCGTCGCGGCCTGGACGGGCTGCTCGAGGCCGCGGCCGAAGATGCTCTGCCGGTTGGAGTAGGCGATCAGGACGCCGGCGAAGGCCGGGCCGAGGACGAGCACCTCGCGCCGCGCACGGCCCGCGGCCGCGCGCGCCTCCTCCCGCATCCGGGCGGCGCGGGGGCTCTCGAGGGACTGGCGGACGCGGATCGGCACCGCGACCTGCCTTCTGCGGAACAACGGCATCGCGACAGCTATAGCCGACCTGGCACCCCCGGGGGCGGGCGCCCGGGTGCCACACCCCGCGCCGCGAGCTGGTCGCGCAGGCGCAGGAGGGCCAGATCCTTGGCCTTGGCCTCCAGCATCACGTCGACGTCGAGTCCCGCGGCCGTGCGCGTCAGGAAGGCCTCGAAGGCGATCGGGTCGACGAGGTCGGCGTGTGCGCGCAGCTGCGGGAAGGCGAGGCTCCGCTCCACCCGGCGGCCGACCTTCCGCGTGCGCTGCTCGACGTTCGTCCGCGGAGACGAGAAGTGCATCTTCGGGCGCACGCCGTCGGGCCACGTCGCGAGGGCGAGCTCGAGCGCCTCGCGGTCCGGGATGCCGTCGGGGTCGTTGCAGTGGTGGTGCAGGATGTCCCACACGACGGGCCGCCCGATGCGCCCGGCGAGGGCCAGCACGGCGGCCAGCGGATAGGTGCGGTCGTCGTTCTCGATCACGAGGCGGTCCCGCGCAGCGCTGCCGAGCCGCGCGAAGCCCGCCTCGAAGCGGTCGGCGCCCGCCGCGAGGCCGCCCGCCGCGCCGCCGACGTGCAGCACGATCACGGCCTCCGGCCCGAGCCCCATCGCGTCCAGGATCTCGGCCTGGAGGTCGAGGTCGCGCACGGCAGCCGCCACCACGTCGTCACGCTCGGAGTTCAGCACGACGTACTGCCCCGGGTGGGTCGACAGCCGGACGCCGAGCCCGCGGGCCCGGGCGCCGAGGGCGGCGAGCTCGCCCTCGCACTCGGCCACCTGCCCATGGAAGCGCTCGTGGTCGGGATGGGTGGCGTACGGCGCCAGCGAGGCGGTCATCCGGTACATGCGGATGTCCTGCTCGTCGAGGTAGGCGAGGATCGCCCCGAGGTGCCCGAGGGAGACGCGCAGGTGGGGGCCCGACCGCCAGCGGCGCGTGTCGTGGGAGGGCAGCCCCCCGGCACCGAGGACCTTGACGGCGAAGCCGAGGCGCATCGGGCGCCCATACCCATCTGCCCGGCGCAGAGCGCGGTTTCGCGCGCCAGCGGCCCGGTTACCCCCGAGACACCCGACCGACCCGACCGACCCACCAAGGAGGTGGCGTTCGACCCATGGCCGAAGCCTCGCGCGAGAAGATGGTCCAGTACCTCGAGGAGGCCCATGCCCTCGAGGCCGCGCTCGTCTCGACGCTGACAGCGCACATCTCGATGACCCCCCGCGGGCCCTACCGCGATCTGCTCGAGCGCCACCAGGGCGAGACCGCGGCCCACCGCGACCGGCTTCAGGAGCGCCTGCGCCAGCTCGGCGCGGGACGCAACCCGATCGAGGCGGTGTACGGCCTCGCCCAGACGCTCGTCGGCCAGGCCCTGGCGCTCGGCAAGCTGCCGTACGACCTGCTGCGCGGCGGCTCGGGCGAGGAGAAGCTGCTCAAGAACGCCAAGGACGAGGCGGCCTCCGAGGCGCTGGAGATCGCCACCTACGACGCGATCGAGGCCCTCGCGGTCGATCGCGACGACCCGAAGACGGTGACGCTGGCGCGCGAGCACCGCATGCAGGAGGAGACCTTCCTCGCCCACCTCCGCGAGCTGATCCCCGAGCTGGCCCGCGACGTCGCGGCCGCCGAGATCGACGGGGACCGCAGCTACGACGTGACCACGACGGGGGCCGCCGACGCGGCGCGCAAGGTGGCGCGCAGGGCAGGCTCCAAGGCCGGCCGCGCCGCCGCGGACGCCGCGGGCACGGCCTCGGACGCCGCAGGCCGCGTGCGCGACCAGGTCCGCAGGGTCCCCGGCGAGGCCGAGCTGGAGGGCGAGATCAGGGGGGCCGCCGCCGGAGGCGACGAGGAGCTGCCGATCGCGGACTACGACGCCCTGACCGTCGAGCAGCTGCTGCCCATGCTCCGGGCGCTGTCGGCCGAGGAGCTCGCCCGCATCGACGGCTACGAGCGCGGCGGGCGCAGCCGCAAGCGCATCCTCGTCCGCGTCGCCGCCCTGCGCGACCGCAAGGTCGACGAGGAGCTCACGACGATCCCCTGAGCCGCGCGCGAGCCGCCGTCAGGGCCCGGCGATCCGCAGCGCGACGATCGCGACGTCATCGCGCAGGCTGCCGGCCGCGCGCTCGTGGGCGAGGTCGCGCACGGCGTCGGCCAGCGCCTCGGCCGACGCGCCGGCCCCGGCGGGCAGCAGCGCCGCGAGCTCGGCGGCGGACAGGGGCTCGGTCCGCAGCGCCTCGGTCACGCCGTCGGTGTAGAAGACGATCGCGTCCCCCGGCTGCAGCCGGACGTGCGTCTCGTCCCACCGCGCGCCGTCGTCGATGCCGAGCAGCGGCCCGCCGGCGTCCACCGGCGCGGCCTCGCCGCCGGCCCGCAGCACGATCGGGGCCGGGTGGCCGGCGCAGACCAGTGCCACGTCCATGGCGCCGTCCGCCCGCGGCTCCAGGCGGCCGAGCACGGCCGACAGGAACCGCTCGGGCAGGCGCTCCGCGCACATCTGGTGGTTGAGGAGGGCGAAGGCGCCGGCCGCGTCCGGGCGCGCCGCCGCCGCGGACGCCGCACGCAGCGTGTAGCGCGCCATCGCGGTCGCCGCGGCCGCCTCCGCGCCCTTGCCGCAGACGTCCCCGACGACGATCGCCCACGCGCCCTCCCCGGCCCCGTAGAGGTCGTAGAAGTCGCCGCCGACCTCGCTGGCCTCGCCGGCGGGCAGGTAGCGCGCCGCCGCCTCGACGCCCGGGATCGCCGGGAGGTCGGGGGGGAGCAGGCTGGCCTGGAGGGTCGAGGCGATGTGGGTGCGCTCGGCGTAGAGCTGGGCGTTGTCGATCGCCAGCGCGAGGCGTCGCGCGATCTCGTCGAGCAGGCGGCCCTCCTCGGGCACGGGCACGTGGCCCTCCTCGTCCCAGCTCAGCTTCAGGACGCCGAAGGTGCGACCGCCGGCGGTGAGCGGCCGCAGCGCCAGGCTGCGTCCGAGCACGCGCTGCAACAGGTCGAGGACCTCGGCGGCCGGCGCGATGCCTCGGATGTCCTGCGCGGTGACCGAGGCGTAGAACCGCGGCTCGCCCGTGAGCGCCACCTGGGCGGTCGCGATGTCGGGGGAGGCGTCCATCACGCGGCCCCGCAGCCGGGCGATCTCGGCGCGACGCAGCTCGTCGCGGGCGGCGGCGCCCGCGTGCTCGAGCGACTTGCCGTCCCGGGAGAGGACGGTGATGATCACGACGTCGGCGACCGCCCCGGCCATGCGCTCCGCGACCTCCTGCAGCGTCCCGCCCAGCTCCATGGAGCGCTCGAGCACGCCGCTGACATCGGCCAGGAACGCGGCGCGATCGCGCGCGAGCTCCGTCTCGCGGCGCGCCGCGCGCTCCGCGGCGAACAGGCGGTCGCGCTCCAGCTCCTGGCGCTTGCGCTCGGCGATGTCGCGGACGAGGATCACCATCCGCTCCGCGCCGCGCTCTACGGCGAGCGGCCGCGCGGCCACCTCGATCGCCACCCGCGCGCCGGCGGGCGTGACGATCTCGGTCTCGAAGCCCGGGTCGACGAGCCCCTGGTCGAGGATGCCGGCGATCCGCCGGGCGATGCCCTCCTGGCGATCGGCCGGGAAGACGTCGAGCAGGCTCCCCATCTCGTAGAGCTCCTCGGCGCTGCGGCCGGCGATGCGCTCGGCCGCCTCGTTGACGTAGAGGATCCGCTCGCCCTCGGCCAGCACGAAGCCCTCGCCGAGCTCGCTCTGCGCCCGTAGGAGCGTCTCATAGAGGTCGCGCTGCGCCCGCAGCGCCTCCTCCGCGTCGCGCCGGTCGGTGACGTCGACCACGGTCGCGCCGACGCCCAGCATCCCCCCGCCGGGGATGCGGATGCGGTACAGGCTCAGCTGGAAGTGACGCAGGCGGACCGGGTCGGCCGGCGTGGTGCCCGACACGTCGAGGTCGACGAGCGACTCGCCGGTCTCCAGCACCTGCTGCAGGGCCACGGACAGCTCCTCGCCGACGCCCGGCAGCACCTCGGCGACGCGCCGGCCGAGGTGCGCCTCCTCGGACATGCCGTTGATGGCGCACAACGCGCGGTTGACCTGCAGGTAGCGCAGGTCGGTGTCGAAGTAGGCGAAGCCCACCGGCGCCTGGTCGATCAGCGTGTCGAGGACGCTGCGCGCCGCCTCGGTCGCGCGCTCCTGCTCGCGGGCGGAGGCGTAGAGGCGGGCGTTGTCGACCGCGAGCGCGGCGCGCCGCCCGAGGTCGCGGGCGAGGGCGAGGTCCTCCTCGTCGAAGGGGTCGCCCTCGCCGCGGACGAGGCTCATCACGCCCATCGTGCGTCCGCGCGCCCGCAGCGGGACGAAGATCGCCGAGCGCATCCCGAGCCCCCGCAGCAGCTCGAGGTGCGCCGGGTCGCGGGCGATGCGCTCCAGCGCGGCCTCGGGGATGTCGGCGTGCAACTGCGGCTCGCCGGTGCGCAGCACCGCCCTGCGGCCCACGCGGGCGTCGACGCCGTCGGGGTACTCCTCGCGCAGGCGCCGGGCCAGCTCCGCCTTCGCCGGGTCGCGGTGGCTCGCGGCGACCGTCGTCAGCGCGCCGCTCTCGTCGGCGGTCTCGACGGCGCAGCCGTCGGCCACCCGCTCGACGGCGAGCAGCGTGAGGGCCTGCAGCGTCGCCTCGTAGTCGAGCGAGGCGTCGAGCGCGGCGCTGGCCTCGGCGAGCAGGCTCATGCGCTCCAGCAGGCGGACGCGGTCGTGCTCGGTCCGCGTGCGCTCGGTGACGTCGTAGGTGATCGTGCCGATCCCGGCCAGCTCGCCGCTCGGCAGCCGGACGGGGAAGCACGTGCCCAGGACGTGGCGCGCGGAGCCGTCGGCGGCGGTGAGCGTGAACGGCCGGTCGCGCACCGCAAGCCCCGTGTCCCGGACCTCCTGCAGCAGCTCCAGCGCCCGGTCGCCCTGGGCGTGCAGCAGCTCGTCGGGGCGGCGGCCGAGGTGGGCCTCGGCCGGGATGCCGTGCAGGTCGGCCAGCACCTCGTTGACGCGGCGGTAGCGCAGGTCGGCGTCGTAGAACGCCAGGCCCACCGGCGCGGTGGCGACGTAGGCGTCGAGCACCGCCCGCGCCTCGTCGCTGGCCTGCCGGCTGGCGCGCGCGAGCTCGAGCAGCCGGGCGCCGTCGAGGGCGAACGCGACGCGGTTGGCCAGCTCCTGGGCCATCCGCAGCTCGCGCACGTCCAGCGTGCGCCCGGGCTCCGCGGCCGCCGCGAGGACGCCGAAGGACCGCCCGCGCGCCACCAGCGGCGCGACGACGGTCGTGCCCTCGGTCATGCCGAGGACGTCCTGCAGCTCCTCCGGGATGCCGTCGGCCAGGTGCGCGGTGACCGGGGCGGCCTCCTCGCGCGGGACGATCGCACAGCGGTCGCCGAGCGCGGGGACGGCGAGGGCGGCCACGGCCTCGAGGTGCTCCTCCACCTCCAGGGCGCCCGCGAGCACGCGGCCCGCGTCGCTGAGCATGCGGGCCTCCTCCTCGGCCTCGGCGCGCTCGTGGAGGTCGACGCACCCGCCGACCCAGCCGGAGAACAGGCCGTCCGGGGCGTCGATCGGCCGGCCGCGGTCCATGACCCAGCGCCACTCGCCGTCGCCGCGCAGCAGGCGGTACTCCAGCTCGAAGGGCTCGCGGGCGACGCGCGCCCGCTCCCACCCCTGCCGCATGCCGTCCAGGTCGTCGGGGTGCAGGCGGGCGATCCAGCCCGCGCCGAGGTTGTCCTCCAGGCGGGTCCCGGTGAACTCCAGCCAGGCCTGCGACACGAACGTGCAGGCCCCGTCCGCGTCGGCGACCCAGACGAGGACGGGGGCGACCTCGGCGAACTGGCGGAAGAGCCGCTCGCCCTCCGGCGCGCCGTCGAGCTCGCCGTCGGCGCCGGGGAGGCTGCGGGAGATCCCGACGAACCGGGACGCGGCGCCGTCGGGGCCGGGCAGGACGTAGCCCGAGCCCAGGACCCAGTGGTCGGAGCCGTCGGGCCAGCGGGCGCGGAAGCGGACCTCGAAGCTGCCCCGGCGCGCGGCCGCGCCGTCGATCGACGCCCGCAGCCGCTCGCGGTCGTCGGGGTGCACGAGCCCGAGGAACTCGTCCATGCCGCCCGGTGCCGCCCCGGCCGCCAGGCCGAACTGGGGACCGACCCCGCTCGACCAGCGGACCGCCCCGCTGTCCAGGTCCCACTCCCACGCGGCCATCGCGTCCTCGCGGAGGGCCAGTTCCAGGGTGTCCATGCCGATGCCGTCGGGGGTGATCAGGGTTTCTCCGGTGGTGGTGGCGTGCTGCGCCACCGGGGCGCGGGCGCCGCCCATCCCATCCTCGCGCATGCGGGGGGCGGGGGTCCAGCATCGTTTGGCCGACCGGCCAGCCGGAGACATCCGTACGATGGAGTACACCTGAGCGATGGGTCGCAAGGGAGTCGCTCGGCGCCCTCGGGTCGGGCTCGTACTCGGCGCGGGTGGCATGCTCGGCGGTGCATGGCTGGCGGGCGCGTTGGACGCCCTGGCGGGCGAGACGGGCCTCGAGGCGGGGTCCGCCGAGATCGTCGTCGGTACGTCGGCCGGCGCGGCGATCGGCGCGCTGGCGACGGGTGGCATCCCGCCGTGCGAGCTGGCCGCCTACGCCTGCGGGCGCTCGATGGAGGGCCTCCGGGTCGGGTGGGACGGCGCCGCGATGACCGCGGACGCCGAGCAGCAGCGCGACGCCGCGACGGGCTTCCGCCTGGCGCGCGCGCTGCCGCTCCCCACGCCGGGGTCCTGGCGGATGGCGCTCGGGACCCTCACGAGCCCGCATCGCCACACCCCGGCCGCCGTCGTCGCAGGATGGCTGCCCAAGGGCCCGGTCGACACCCGGCCGCTGCAGGACGGCCTCGAGAGCGTGCTTCCGCCGGGCTGGCCCACCGGCCCGGAGCTGTGGGTCGCGGCCTGCGACTACGGCACCGGGCGCCGGGTGGCCTTCGGCCGGCGCGACGCCCCCGCCGCCACGGTCGGGGAGGCCGTCGCCGCCTCGTGCGCGATGCCGGGCTTCTACCGCCCCGTGCGGATCGGCGGGCGCAACTACGTCGATGGCGGGGTGTGCTCGATGTCGAACCTCGACCTGGTGCGCGGGCTCGGGCTCGACCTCGTGGTCTGCATGAACCCCACCTCGTCACGCGCCGCGGCCGCCCAGCGCTCGCCGGGCGGCCTGATCGCGGCGGCCATGCGAACCGCCTCGGGGCGCCGGCTCGACCGTGAGGCGGCCAAGCTGCGCGACGAGGGGACCGCCGTCGTGCTGCTGGAGCCCGCGGAGGAGGAGGTCCGCGCCATGGGCTGGAACCTCATGCGCCGCGGCGGTCGCGAGGAGCTGGCCGAGCAGGCTGCGAGCACCACCATGCGCGCGCTGCGCGCCGCATCGGTCCGCGCCGAGCTCGCCGTGCTCCGGCGGCGCCCGACCCCGCCGCGCCGCCGCGCCGCCGCCCCGGCCGCCACGCGCCGCCGTCAGGCGGCGTAGGGCCGCGGTCAGGCGGCGTAGGGCCGCGGTCAGGCCGCGGCGCCGGCGGCGCGCCGCTCCGCGATGCGCTTCAGGCGGCGCAGCGACTCGGCGTTGCGCAGCTTGACCAGCGGGTCCACGAGCGGGTTGAACGACGTCAGGCGGCTGAGGAGGTCCCCGGCCGACTCGTCGATCGTCACGCGCGTCCCACCGTCGATCCCCTCCAGCTCGAGCACCACGTTGGCGGTGCCGAGCGGCCGGGCGCGGGCGCGGAGCACGAGCTTGTTCGGGGGGTCGCTCTCGAGGACCTGGGAGTGGTCCTTGATGCGCAGGGGGCCGCCCGGCCCGACGGTGTGGTGAAAGCGCGTCCCGACGGCGGGGAAGTCAGGGTCGACGTCGCGGACCTCCTTGGAGCCGACCACCCACTCGCCGTACGCGGCGGCATCGGCGAGGACCGCGAAGACCTGCTGCGGCGTCGTGGCGACCTCGATGGTGTTGCGCGCCATCAGTGGACGAGGCGTCCGTCGTCGTCGTACCGCAGCCGCTCCACGACGGAGCCGTCGCGGCGGGTGATGACGTGCTCGACCCCTTCGAGCTTGGCCGCCTGGCGGCCCATGCGCTCGGCGACGTCCTTGCGATGCGCGCGGCTGAAGTAGCGCTTGGCGCCCTCGTAGCGGTTGCCCCAGCCGCCCTGCGGGTGGGGGACCGTCCAGATGCTCTGCTTCTCCGGGTCGCTCATGTCCACCGACCGCTACCCGGTCGATCGCGGCACAACCCGGGGCGGTTCGCCCGCAGGCAGTCGGCCGGCGGGGCGGTCAGGCTGCGGGCGTCAGCCCGGGACGGTCAGTCCGCGGCGACGGACTCGAGCGCGTCGTCGCGGGCGGCGACGATCGTGAAGATCTGGTCCAGGCCGGTGATCTCGAAGGTCTTCGCCGTGCTCGGCTCGGTGTTGACGATCACGAGCCTGCCCTCGAGCGGCCGCAGCCGCTTGACCGCGCCGATCAGCACGCCCAGGGCGGTCGAGTCCAGGAAGCGGGTCTCGGTCAGGTCGACGACCAGGCGGCGGGCGCCGCCGTCGATCGCGGCGGCGATCGCGCGCTTGAGCTCGGGTGCGGTGAAGATGTCCACCTCGCCGGCGACCGCGATGACGTGCGCGCCGGCGGAGGCCTGGTCCTCGGTGAGGGAGAAGTCGAAGGTCATGTCCTCGTGAGAGTCTCGCAGGGTGGTCCGGTCAGGGCCGTCATGCCTCGGCGAGCTCCTCGATGTCGGCGCCTCGATGGAAGAAGTCCCACGCCTCCACGACGTTGCCGGCCGGATCCTCCCAGTACAGCGACCGGTCGCCCCCCTCGTGCTCGACGGGGCCGCGGAGCCCCTCGGCGCGTCCGCGCAGGCGCACGGCGAGCGCGTCGAGGGCGCCGGGGCTGACGGAGAAGGCGAAGTGCACGTGGCGCCCGCCGCGGTCGCCGAACTCCTTCGGCCCGGGGGACCAGAGCCCGAGCCGGGCCTGCTCCCCGGCGCGTAGCCAGGTCCGGTCGTCCTCGCGGGCGAGGACCTCCAGGCCCACGACGTCGCGGTAGAACGCCTCGAGGCCCTCGAGGTCGTCGGTCTGCAGGGTGAGCTCGGCGAACCCGTCGATCGTCATGGGCCGAACCCGGTGCCCAGGCGGACCACGAGGTACTCGTCGCCGCCCGCGCCCTGGCGCGTCTTGACCGTGTCGGCGAGCCGCTCGATGACCGAGCCGACCTCGGGCAGCGCGGCGCCCTCCAGCACCCGCGCGGCCCCGCCCGGGCGCATCGGGCCCACTCGGACCTCCAGCCGGCCGGGCGTCGACTGGATGCTGACGGGCAGGCGGTCCTCGGCCGCGTATGCGGGTGCGCGCGCGGCCAGCGCGTCGGCGATGAGGACGGCGTCGTTGAGCCGGTCGACGGGCAGCTGGGCGCGCGCGGCGTGGATCCCGACGACCCGGGAGAGCACCGGTCCGACGAGCGGGCCGCTCGCGACGGTGACGCGCGTGCGGTCGACGCGCAGCGGCTCGGGCGCGCCCAGGTCGCTCGCCATGGACGGCTCCTCGGCGGAGGGCGTCACGCGGTCTCCTCGGGGGACGGCGCGGCGTGCAGCCCGCCGCTGTGGCGGTGCGGGTCCTCGTAGGCGAAGGTCATCCGCACCTCCGTGCCGCCGTGCGGCGCGTTGGTCAGCTCGAGGGTCTCCGCGAGGCTGGCGATGAGCGGCAGGCCCACCCCGAGCCCGGGGGAGTCCGTGCGCGGGGCCATCCCGCGGCCCTGATCGCGGACCGCGATCTCCAGGCAGCCGGGGGTGGTGGTGACGGTGACGTCGAGCAGCCCCTCCTGGTCGCCGGGGTAGGCGTGCACGACGACGTTCGCACACGCCTCGCTGATCGCCAGGCGGACGTCGGCGAGGACGCCGGGGTCAACCCCGAGGGCATCACCCACGCCGCCGAGCACGTGGCGCACGATCGCGACGTTCTCCGGGCGTGCCGGGAGGGAGATCTCGAGGTCTGGGACGGCGCTCATCGGTCCGGCGGGTGTCAGGCGACACCTGGTCCCGCCGGTCGTGGCGTACGGGCGTGCCTTCCACCGCCGGACCTTGCCCCGTGCGAACCCAGGGCAAACCGCGGCGGCCGAGGTCCCCCGTTCGCCTGTCGGCCGGACGCGAGCTCCGTGACCACCCTTGCCCATCCTGAAGGTGGCGTGGAGCGCGGGTCTTGTGGTCCGTGCCCACCCTTGACCGCCTTGCCCACGGTCCAGTCAGGAAGAGGATGCCCTTATCGCCTCTGTCCGCAACCTTTCGGAGGGCCACCCCCAGATGAGCACCCAGGACGCCGCCAAGCCACCCATGACCACCATCGCCGACGAGCTGACGCTCCTCGAGTGCTACCACCGCGATGGCAATCTCGAGGCGCGTCGTGAGCTCGTCGAGCGGATGATGCCCCTCGTCCGCCACATCGCCCGCCGCTACGCCAACCGCGGCGAGCCGCTCGACGA
>JAXDGY010000140.1:0-6745 GCA_034664785.1 Solirubrobacteraceae bacterium | reverse complement strand
TCCTCGAGGCCCTCGAGGTCGACTACATCGACGAGTCCGAGGTCCTCACCCCGGCCGACGAGGCGCACCACATCGACAAGTGGGCGTTCCGCATCCCGTTCGTCTGCGGCGCCACGAACCTCGGCGAGGCGCTCCGGCGGATCGGCGAGGGCGCGGCGATGATCCGCTCCAAGGGCGAGGCAGGCACGGGCGACATCGTCGAGGCCGTCCGCCACATGCGCTCGATCAACGGCGACATCAAGCGCCTGACCCGGCTGGACGACGCCGAGCTGGCGACCGCCGCCAAGGAGCTGCAGTCGCCGCTTGACCTCGTCCGCGAGGTCGCCCGCGAGGGCAAGCTGCCCGTCCCGCTGTTCTCCGCCGGCGGCATCGCGACGCCGGCCGACGCCGCGCTGATGATGCAGCTCGGCGCCGAGGCCGTGTTCGTCGGCTCGGGCATCTTCAAGTCGTCGGACCCGGCGCTGCGCGCGGCCGCCGTCGTCGAGGCCACGACGCACTTCCAGGACCCCGAGCGCATCGCCCGCGCCTCGGAGGGCCTGGGCGGGGCGATGGACTCGCTCGAGTCGCGCAAGCTGGACGAGTCGCAGCTGCTGGCCTCGCGAGGTTGGTAGCGGACCGCCCGCCCCGCATCGGCGTCCTGGCGCTGCAGGGCGGCTTCGCAGCCCACGCCCGCATGCTGGAGGGCCTCGGGGCGACGGTCACCGAGGTCCGCGTGCCCGGGGACCTCGAAGGGATCGACGGCCTGGTGCTGCCGGGCGGCGAGTCGACGACGATGACCCTCGGCGTCGCCCGCGAGGGGCTGGCCGAGCCGCTCCGCGCGCTCGCCGCGACGGGTACCCCGCTGCTCGGCACGTGCGCGGGGCTGATCATGCTCGACCGCGAGCACCTCGGCGTCATGGACACCCGGGCCGAGCGCAACGCCTTCGGGCGCCAGGTCCGGTCCTTCGAGGCCGATCTGGACCTCCCGGGCGTCGACGGCCCGCCGATGCGCGCGGTCTTCATCCGTGCCCCCTGGATCGCCGAGCACGGGCCGGACGTCGAGATCCTCGCCGAGGTGGACGGCCACCCGGTCGCCGCCCGCGAGGGCAACGCGATCGTCGTCTCCTTCCACCCCGAGCTGTCCGGCGACGACCGGCTGCACCGGCTGCTGCTGGACGTCGTCGCGGGCCGCCGCTAGCGGAGCCCGCGGCTAGATCACGAGGCCGTGGCGCAAGGTGTTCTCCGTCACGACCTGGGGCTCGACGAAGTGCAGCAGGTAGTCCGGGCCGCCGGCCTTGGTCCCGGTCCCCGAGAGGCGGTTGCCGCCGAAGGGCTGGCGGCCGACCATCGCGCCGGTGATCGGGCGGTTGACGTAGAGGTTGCCGACGGGCGAGCGCTGCACGACGCGCTCGACGGTGTGCGGGTTGCGCGCGTAGAGCCCGCCGGTGAGGGCGAACGGCAGCTCGTCGACGCGGTCGCAGGCGTCCTCGACGTCGCGCACCGCCTCGACGGCCAGCAGCGGCCCGAAGATCTCCTCGTGCAGGACGGGGTGGTCGCGCGGGAGGTCCGCCGCGACCGTGGGCGTGCAGAACCAGCCCTCCCCGGGGAGCTCGCCCTCGGCGACCGCGGCGATCCGCCCGTCCCGCTCCGCCATGGCGGCGTAGCGGCGCACCCGCTCCTGGGCCTCGGCCTCGATCACCGCCGGCACGTCGGTGCCGAACGTCCCGGCCTGGCCGACCTCGAGGACCGCGACGGCGCCGGCGAGGCGCTCGAGCAGCGCGTCGTGGATCGCCTCGTGGACGAGGATCCGCGAGGCGGCAGAGCACTTCTGCCCGGCGTAGTCGAACGCGCTGGACACGAGGCCGGGGACGACGTCGTCGAGGTCGGCGTCCGCGTCGACGATCACGCAGTTCTTGCCGCCCATCTCGGCGACGACGCGCTTGAGGTGGCGACCGCCGGGCGGCACCTCGCCGGCCACGCGCAGGATCTCCAGGCCGACGGGCCCGGAGCCCGTGAACGCGATGGTCTGCACGCCGGGGTGGCGTACCAGCGCGGCGCCGACGTCGCCCTCGCCGGGCAGCAGCGCCACGACGTCGGGCGGGACCCCGCCCGCGAGCAGCGCCTCGACGACCATCGCGCCGCACCCCGGGGCCTGCTCGGCGGGCTTCAGGATCGCCGCGTTGCCCACGGCCAGGCCCGCGGCGACCATCCCGAGCGGGATCGCCAGCGGGAAGTTCCACGGGGCCACCACGCCGACGACGCCGCGGGGGCGGTAGGTCAGCTCGTTGCGCTCGCCGGGGACCTGGAACAGCCGCCCGCCGCCCTCCAGCGCGAGGGCGCCGCGCGCGTAGAACTCGAGGAAGTCGATCGCCTCACACACGTCGGCGTCGGCCTCGTGCCACGGCTTGGCGCACTCTCGGACGGCGAGGGCGGCCAGCGTCCGGCGACGCTCGCGCATCCAGCCCGCGGCACCGAGCAGCGCCTGCGCGCGGCGGGCGGCGGGCGCCGCGGCCCACGCGCGGCGGCCGCGCTCGGCGGCCGCCACCGCGGCATCGACGTCGGCGGGCGTGGCCAGGGCCGCGAGCGCCACGACCCGGTCGGGCTTCCCGGGGTCGGTCGAGACGAGCTGCTCGCCCTCGCGGCGGTCGCCGCCGACGATCACCGGCGCGCGGACGGGGAGCGTGGCGTCGAGCTCCGCGAGCGCGTCGAGCAGGCCCTGGCGGGCCGGCGCGCGGCGCAGCTCGAGCACGGGCTCGTTGGCGAAGGGCGGCGGGGCGGCGGCGGGTGCGGTGGTGGCGCTCATCGGATCAGGGCGCGGCCAGGAGCTCGTCGAGGGCGACGCCCTTGGCCTGGTCGGCGAGGAAGGAGTCGTTGCTGGTGTTCTCGAGCAGGCGCCGGACGAGGTAGGCCATGCCCGAGACGAGGTCGCCGACCGGGCAGTAGGTCCGCACGCGCAGGCCGTTGGCGGCCAGCGCCTCCTGCAGCGGGTCGCCGAGGCCGCGCAGGACCTGCAGCTCGAGGTCGGCGTCGCCGCCGCCGAGCGCGCGGTTGGCGGCCACCGCGTGCGCGACGGAGCGCAGGTTGTGGCTGGCGATCGCCACGCGCACGTCCGGCCGGGCCTCGAGCAGGCGGCGGCTGAGCGCCTCGAAGTTGCGGTCGGAGTCCCGCTTGACCTCGAAGACCGGCGGCTCCCAGCCGTGCTGACGGGCGTCGACGACCTCGTGGTCCCAGTAGGCGCCCTTGACGAGGCGGACCACCAGCGGCGTGGTGCGCGGCGTGGCGCGGATCGAGTCGAGGATCCGGTCCAGCAGCTCCGGCGAGTCGCGCAGGTAGGCCTGGAGCACGACGCCCGTCGACGGCCCGTCGCGGAACTCGTCCTCGCGCAGCAGGGCGAGGACGAGGTCGGTGATCGCCTCGCGGGAGTCGAAGGACTCCATGTCGATGTGGAGATGGGCGTCGAGCGCCTTGGCGCGCCGCAGCAGCTGGCGCAGGCGCGGCAGGGCGTCGCGCTGGCCGCGCTCGGGGGCGTCGGGGCGCAGGAGGGGCGTCAGCGCCGACACCTTGACGCTGAGGTTCGCGCGGGGGAGCGGACCCTGCGCGTCGTGCTCGAGCAGCTCCCGCGGCGGCCACGACCGGGCGGCGCGCGCCACGGTCTCCAGCGCGTCGGCGCAGCGCGTGGCGTAGCGGTCGGCCTCGGCGGTGGTGACGGTCGCCTCGCCGAGGAGATCGACCGACGACGCCACGCCTCGCTTCCACAGGCCCTCCAGGATGCCGAGCGCCGCCTGCGGCGACTCCCCGACGATGAAGCGGTGGGCCATGTGGCGGACGCCGCGCGCCGCCGCGGCGCCCAGCGCCGTGCGCCCGGCGCGGCTCGACGACATCCGCATGGCGGCCTCGAGCGGCGGGGGCGGCTCGTCGACCTCGGTCAGGAAGCCGCTGAGGTGGCGGGCCAGGTCGTCGAGCGACCGGCAGGCGGGCACGACGTCGACGAAGCGGAAGAGCGCCGCCTTGAGCTGGGCGTCCTGGGAGGCGAGGTCCATCGCCTTGTCGTCGAGGGCCTTGAAGGGGTGCGCGCGGCCGGACGGGAACGCCTGGGCCAGCGCGATGCCCACCTCGCGGATGTCCTGCTCGGTGGGCGCCGTCACCATTGGCGCGACGATAGCGGTGCACCGGTCAACGGCCGCCTAGAGCACGCCGGCGACGGCCATCGCGCCGAGGACCCCGGCGAGCACCGTCGCGCCCGGCAGGATCCAGCGCAGGAACGGGCCGACGCCGCCCAGGTCGGGCTCGGGCCGCGCGGGGCGCGGGAGCTCGTGCCCCTGCGGGGCGACGATGTGTCGGCCGCCGCCGGCCTCGGGGGCGGCCACCGGCGTCGGGCCGGCCCCGGCGGGCCGGATCCCAGCCGCGGCGGGGCCTGCCGCTGCGCCCGCGAGCGCGGGCTCCGGCACGTGTCCCGGCAGCGAGAACTGCTCCAGGCCGGCGACCGCGGCGCCGGGGCCCACGGGCGCGGCGGCGCGCATCGCGGCCAGGATCGTGGCGGCGGCCTGCTCGGGCGGCGGGCCCTCCGGCGGCGAGCGGAACGCCGCCTCGGCCCCGGAGAACGCGGACTCCAGCCACTTGCAGCCCGCGCAACGGTCCAGGTGGCGGGCGAGGCGCTGAAGGTCCGCCGGGGTCAGGCTCGCCTCCGCCCGCGCCGCGAGCATCGCGGGCACGTCGGCGCACGGGTTGGGGCCCACCGGCCGGCCGAGCACGCGCCGGACGCCGCCGCCTGCGGGGGTGACCTGCGCGAACGAGGCCGCCGCATGGCGCGTCGCGCCGAGCAGCAGCTCGTCGGGAACGAGCGTGGCGGCGTCGGGCGCGGCGACCACCGCGGCCCGGAAGCGGGCGAAGGCCTCCGCGGCGACCCGCACGGCCGTCTCGGGACCGCAGGCCGCCTGGCAGAAGGCGAGCACCGCGGGGCCGCGCCGCGCGACGACCGCCTCCAGCGCCTCGGGGTCCCCGTCGCGCACGCCGGAGGGCGTCACCGTGGCGTCGTCACCGTCGGTCATACGGGCAAGGCTAGAGGCCGCCCCGGCCGGAAGCGCCCGCACGGGGGGCCGCGGGCGCGCGGCGTCGGGCATCATGCCGACCATGCGGATCGCGGTCGCGGCGGACGAGCGGGTGGGCGTCGCGGAGGCCGTCGTCGACGAGCTCCGCGCCCGCGGGCACGAGCCTGTGCTCCACGGGGCGCTGCGCCCCGGCGACCGGGCCGACTGGGCGTGGAGCGCGGAGGCCGCCGCGCGCGACGTCGCCGACGGCCGCGCCGAGCAGGCCGTCGTCTGCTGCTGGACCGGCACGGGCGCCTCGATCGCCGCCAACAAGGTCGCCGGGGTCCGCGCGGCGCTGTGCGCCGACGCCGCGACGGCCGCGGGCGCGCGCCGCTGGAACGACGCCAACGTCCTGGCCCTCAGCCTGCGGGCGACCTCGGCTCCGCTGCTGGGGGAGATCCTCGACGCCTGGCTGGCGACGCCGGCCAGCCCCGACGCCGACGACGCGGCCAACGTCGCGCACCTCGCCGACCTCGACGGCGGCCCGCCGGCGGACCGGCACGGGTGACGCGCGTCCTCATCGACGCCCGGGCCGCCGCGCGCCCCGAGCTCGGCGGGGTGGAGCGCTGGGCGCGCGAGCTCGCCGCCCGGCTGCCCGCCCTGCACCCGGACCGCTACGCGCTCGCCGTCCCGAGGGCCCGGCTCGTGCACCGTGCCGGCCACGCGTGGGAGCAGGGCGTCCTGCCGTTCCGCGCCCGCCGTGCCGACGTGCTGCTGTGCCCGGCGAACCTCGCGCCCGTGGCGGCGCGCAACGTCGCGCTGATCCTCCACGACGTCGCCCCGCTGCGCGAGCCCGGCTGGTACGCGCCGGCCTACGTCCGCTACCAGCGGGCGATCGTGCCGCTGCTGGCGCGCCGCGCGCGCCTCGTCCTGACCGTCTCGGAGTTCTCCGCCGGCGAGCTGCGCGACCTGCTCGGCGTCGAGGCGCAGGTCGTCCACGGCGGCGTCGGGCCCGCCTTCGGGCCCCACGCCGACGCCACCGGGGCCCGCGCCGCCCACGGCCTCCAGGAGCGTCCCTACGTCCTGACGGTCGGCAGCCGCACGGCGCGCAAGAACCTCGCCGCCCTGCGGGTCGCGGGCCCGCGGCTGGCCGCCCGGGGGGTCGACCTCGTCGCCGTCGGCGGCGGGCGCCCGCAGTTCCGGGCGGAGGACGAGGTCCCGGGCCTGCGCCACCTCGGCCGGGTCGACGACGCCGAGCTGCCCGGCCTGTATGCGGGCGCCGCGGCGTTCGTGCTGCCCTCGCGCTATGAGGGCTACGGCCTGCCCGTGCTGGAGGCGATGGCGTCGGGGACGCCGGTGGTCGCCGCGCGCGCCGCGGCGCTGCCCGAGGCGGGCGGCGACGCGGCGCGCTACGCCGATCCCGACGACCCGGAGGGCTTCGCCGACGCGCTGGAGGCGACGCTGGACGACCCGGAGCCGCAGCGCGCCGCGGGCCTGGCCCGGGCGCGCGGACGGACCTGGGAGGCGACCGCGCGCGGCGTGGACGCCGTGCTGCGGCGCGAGCTCGGCTGACCGCCTGCGTCAGCCCGCGGGGCGGAAGGTCACGACGCCGTCGTGCTCGACCTCCACGATGCGGCCCTCGTCGAGCAGCAGGTCGACGTGCCCGAGGACCTCGGAGAGGGTGAGGTAGGCCTGGGTGACCGCCACGTTGCCCCAGATGGCCTGGGCGATCTGGTGGG
>JAXDGY010000139.1:0-5633 GCA_034664785.1 Solirubrobacteraceae bacterium | reverse complement strand
ACCGCATCGCGGAACGGGCGCTCGAGCGGCTCACGCTCACCACCCGGCCCAGCGGCAGCGACTGGGCGCTCGGGGTCGAGGCCCGCTCGCGGGCGCTGCTCAGCGACGGCGACGCCGCCGAGCGCCTGTATCACGAGGCGATCGAGCGGCTGCGACGCACCCGCGTAGGCGTGCAGCTCGCGCGCACCCACCTGCTCTACGGCGAGTGGTTGCGGCGCGAGCGGCGCCGCCTCGACGGCCGTGAGCAGCTGCGCACCGCGCTCGAGCTGTTGACGGGCATGGGCGCGGAGGCGTTCGCCGCGCGCGCCGAGCGCGAGCTGCTGGCCACCGGCGAGCGCGTCCGCAAGCGCACCGTCGAAACGCGCGAAGAGCTCACCACTCAGGAAGCTGAGGTTGCACGGATGGCCGGCGGCGGCCTTTCGAACGCCGCCATCGGCGAACGGCTGTTCATCAGCCAGCACACCGTCGCCTACCACCTGCGCAAGGTCTTCACCAAGCTCGACATCGCTTCGCGCAACCAGCTCGGCCGAGTGCTGACCGCGAGCTCCGACCCCGCGGCGTTGGCGTAGCCGCCGCCGGCTGTCGCCCGACCCACTCGCAGATGCGTGCTGGACGCGGTCGGCGCGCCCGACGGGATCCGGCGCCGTCCAGCCGTGGGGCCCATCGCTCACGACAAGATGGAGCGCATGCCCCATGACGACGGCCGCCCGTAGTCCCAACACTGCATTCGACCTTGTGGCCCGCGCACGGGTCACACTCCGACGACGAAGGGAGCAGAGGCCATGGCCGACGAACTCAGCGGCAGGAAGGTCGCGATCCCGGCGACGGACGGCGTGGAGCGCGAGCAGCCACGCAGCGCGGTGACCGACGCCGGCGCGGACGTCGAGCTGCTGTCGATCCACGACGGCGAGATCGCGGCGCGCAACCACGACCTCGAGGATGCCGGCACGTTCGCCGTGAACGGTCTGGTGTCGAACGCGTCGGTCAGTGACTACGACGCGCTGATGCTGCCCGGCGGCACGGTGAATCCCGACAAGCTGCGCATGGACCAGGATGCCGTCGCCTTCGTCCGCGAGTTCTTCGAGAGCGGCAAGCCGATCGGGGCGATCTGCCACGGGCCGTGGACGCTCGTCGAGGCCGGCGTGGTGGCGGGGCGGCAGATCACGTCGTGGCCGAGCGTGCGGACCGACCTGCGCAACGCGGGCGCCACCGTCCTGGATCAGGAGGTCGTCGTCGACGACGGGCTCGTGTCGAGCCGCAGCCCGGACGACCTGCCGGCGTTCTGCGGGAAGATCGTCGAGGAGTTCGCCGCGGGGCGCCACGCAGCCCGCACCGTCGGAGCGACCGCGTCATGAAGGCCGTCGTCTACAACGGCCCGCGCGACGTGACGGTCCGGCAGGTCGACGACCCGCAGATCGAACAGCCCACCGACGCGCTGGTCAAGATCACCACCACGAACATCTGCGGGTCGGACCTGCACATGTACGAGGGCCGCACCGACTTCGAGCAGGGACGGGTCTTCGGCCACGAGAACCTCGGGCAGGTCGTTGAGGTCGGCGAGGGCGTCCAGCGGCTGCAGGTCGGCGACTGGGTGTGCCTGCCGTTCAACGTGGCCTGTGGGTTCTGCGCGAACTGCAACCGCGGGCTGACGAACTACTGCCTGACCGCGCAACCGATGGAGAACGCGGCCGGCGCCGCCTACGGGTTCGCCGACATGGGGCCCTGGCAGGGCGGCCAGGCCGAGATGCTGCGGGTGCCGTGGGCCGACTTCAACGCGCTCCGGCTGCCGGAGGACGCCGAGGAGAAGCAGGACGACTACGTCATGGTCGCCGACATCTTCCCGACGGGCTGGCATGCCACCGAGATGGCCGGCCTCGAGTCCGGGGAGACGATCGTGATCTACGGTGGCGGGCCGGTCGGCCTGATGGCGGCCTACTCGGCGACGATCAAGGGCGCCTGCAAGGTCATGGTCGTCGACCGGCACCCCGACCGGCTCCGGCTGGCCGAGTCGATCGGCGCAGTGGCGATCGACGACTCGAAGGAGTCGCCCGTCGACCGCGTGCTCGAGGAGACCGACGGCCTCGGCGCGCACCGCGGCTGCGAGTGCGTCGGCTACCAGGCGCACGACCCGCAGGGCCACGAGCACCCGAACGACACGCTCAACAAGCTCGTCCAGTCGGTGCGGTTCACCGGCGGGATGGGCGTCGTCGGGGTCTACGTCCCTCAGGACCCCGGCGGGCCGGACGACTTCGAGAAGGACGGCAAGATCGTCTTCGACTTCGGGATGATGTGGTTCAAGGGCCAGAAGATGGGCACGGGCCAGTGCCCGGTCAAGCGGTACAACCGCCACCTGCGGAACCTCATCCACGCCGGCCGGGCGCAGCCGTCGTTCATCGTCTCGCATCGCCTCGGCCTCGACGCGGCGCCCGACGCCTACGACCACTTCGACCGCCGCGACGACGGTTGGACGAAGGTCGTGCTCAAGCCCGGAAGCAACGGGGCCAGCGCCGGCGCGTAGTCGACCTCGGGCGCTCGTCCCCCGTGAGAAGGCCCCGGCACCGCGGGGCCTTCTCATGCCTGGCCGCCCGCCGGGTGGGGCAGATGCCCCACGCGCAGATGGCGGGCCTGGCCCAGTTTCGCGGGTCCCGCGAAGGGCAACACCCGACGCGAACCCCCGACGAAGGAGGCCCGGCCCGAATGAAGCTCCACGCCGCCATCACGCCGCTGCGTCGTCGCGACGAGGTGCACCGCCTCGGGGAGGACGGCGCCTTGCATTCCGGGTTCTCGACGAGATCGACGGGCGGGTGACGTTCTACCCGGCGCCGCGGGACGCCGGCCCTGAGCCGCGTGCCCGGACCCGTCCGCCTCACCGCCGTGCGCCGGCCGCACGGCGCACGCACGCGCTGCGTGCTGCTGCTGCGCGTCGATCCGGCGCTGTGCGCCGCGATCCCGCGGCGGGATGGCCGTCTGGCGGATCGCGGTGGCTCGCCTTCGACACGGTGCTGCTGCGGGCGGACTCGAGCGCCGACCTGGAGGTGCAGCCGTGAACCGCATGTGGGTCCTGCCGGCGCTGCTCGTCGTTGCTGGTGTGGTCGCCGCGCTGGGGCTGTCGGAGATCGACAAGGCGGCGGGCTACGACCTCGTCCCGGCGTCCGTCGTCGGCACGGCGGCGACCGCCCGGGAGGTCCTGTCGCTGCTCGCGCAGGCCGTCCTGAACCTCGCGACCGTCGTGCTGAGCCTGACCCTCGTCGCCGTCCAGCTCGCCATGGGCCAGTTCTCGCCGCGCATCGTGCGCGCGCTGCAGGCCGACCGGCGCAATCAGGCGGCGATCGGCGTCTTCCTCGGCACGTTCGCGTACGCGATGCTCGCGATGCGCGAGGTCAACGACGCGCACGACCAGGTGCCCGGGCTCACCGTCCTCGTTGCCTACCTGCTCGGCCTGGCATGCCTCGTCGGGCTGCTCGTCTACATCCACCAGGTGTCCCAGTCGCTGCGTGTCGCCGGGATCATCGATCTCGTCGGGGACGAGACGTGCGCGCAGCTCGAGCGACACTTCCCGCCCGACCCCGACGCCCCGCCACCCGACGATGGCGCCCCCGGCGTCCAGGTGGTGTACGCATGTGCGTCCGGCGTCGTCGTGCGAATCGACCGCGACGCGCTCATCGGGGCCGCATGCGCGGCCGGCGCGTGCATCGAGCTCGTCCCCACGATGGGCGACTTCGTGCCGACACGCGGCCCGCTGGCCCGGATAAGCCACGGCGTCGTGCCCGAGGACGCGGTGCTGCGGCACGTCCGGCTCGACCGCGAGCGCACGCACGAGCATGATCCCGCGTACGGGATCCGCAAGCTCGTCGACATCGCCGAGCGGGCCAGCTCCGACCCGTTCGACGACCCGACGACGACCGTCCAGGCCCTCGATCGCCTGCACGACTGCTTGCGCCTGCTCGCGCGCCTCCGGCTCCCGTCCGGCCGCTACACCGACGCGGCCGGCGTGCCGCGCCTGCTCGTGCGCGAGCTGCAATGGCCCGGTTACGTCCGTCTGGCGTTCGACGAGGTTCGCCTCGTCGCGGCGCGGAACCCGCAGACCGCGCGGCGGCTGCGCGCCGCCCTGCTCGACCTGCTCGACACCGCGTCGGAGGAGCGACGCCCGCCGCTCGAGCGCCAACTCCGGCTGCTCGAGGCCGCCGTCGTGCGGGACTTCGACGACGACGCCGACGTGGAGGCGGCGGCGACGCCGGACGTCCAGGGCATCGGCTCGGGACCCGACGTGGTCAGCACTCCGTGGGACGGAGCTCGACGAGCTGGTAACGCAGCGCGAAGATGAGCCCCTGGAGCTGCGAGTGCAGGCCCAGCTTGCCGAGGATGTTGGCGACGTGGTTGCGCTGGGTGCGGACCGCGATGTGCAGCCGGGACGCGGCGTGCCGGCTGTCGCAACCGTCGGCGATGAGCTGAAGGATCTCGAGCTCCCGGCTCGTCAGGCTCCCGATCGCCTGGCGGTCGAGGCGCTCGCGCTCGCGCTCGCGGCCAGCGAAGCGCAGCAGCTCGACGACCTCGTCGAGCGGGAGCAGCGTCTCGCCGGCGCGAACGCGTCCGACCGCGTCGATGACGTCGGGCAGGCGGTTGGCCTTCGAAAGTGCGCAGGCCGCACCGCGCTCGACGGCGCGCGCTAGCACCGACCGGTCCAGACCGGCGCTCAGCACGACGGCGTACGCGTTCGGGTCGGCATCGCGGAGCCCGGCGATGAGGTCGCTGCCGTCACCGTCGGGCAGCCCGAGGTCGACCAGGGCGACGTCACCTCGTCCAGCATGCCGCGCGCCTCGGCGAGCGTCTCGGCCTCGCCGACCACCTCGAAGTCGGGCGCGCGCCGGAACCGGCCGCCATCGCCTCCCGCACCGCGGCGTGGTCCTCGACGAGGAAGACGCGGATCGGCGCGCCTGTCTCGCGCGACGGAGACAGCGTCAGCCGGACACG
Source organism: Solirubrobacteraceae bacterium (assembly GCA_034664785.1). Taxonomy (GTDB): domain Bacteria; phylum Actinomycetota; class Thermoleophilia; order Solirubrobacterales; family Solirubrobacteraceae; genus Paraconexibacter. The sequence continues at coordinate 662 of JAXDGY010000139.1, read as the reverse complement.
CACGATGGTGCCGCCTGCCTCGGGCGTCCGGATGTCGACCTCGCCGCCGAGCCGCGCCGCACGCTCGCGCATGCCGGCGATCCCGTGGCCCGACGTCGCGACCGCGCCGACGCCACGCCCATCGTCGGCGACGTCGCACCACAGGTCGCCGACGCTCGTCCACACACGGACGGTGACGTGGCCGGCGCCGGCATGGCGGCGGACGTTCGTCAGCGCCTCGCCGACGATGCGCAGGAGCTCCCCCGTCGTGCGACCAGGTCGAGCACGCCGGCCTGATGCTCCTCCTGCACGTCGGCGGGCGGGTCCCCTCGCATGCACGTGTGCTACCCGGCCAGGCGCACAGGCACCGGCTTCTGTCCAGATCTCATCGCCCCTCGGAGACTTCAGCTGTTGATGGCCTCGAGAACCATGCGCTTCGACCTCCCTGTCGCGCGGAAGCGAGAGCGGGTGCCGCGCGGCGACCAGCTAGCGTCCGGGGGTGTGGAGTTCAGCCGCGAGCTGCGCGATGACGTCCTGGCCGGTGACATCACGCTGTCGGTCCGGCTCTGGAAGCGACCACAGGTCAAGCAGGGCGGCCGCTACCAAGTCGGCTTCGGTCTGATCGAGGTCGACGACATCGCGCTTGTCCCGTTCGCGGCGATCACCGAGGCGGACGTCCGGCG
>JAXDGY010000138.1:0-5102 GCA_034664785.1 Solirubrobacteraceae bacterium | reverse complement strand
GCCTGCGCCACGACCGGCGTGTAGACGACCGGCAGCATCTCCTGCAGGTGATCCTCGAGCAGCTTGTAGAACAGGACCTCGTTGCGCCGGCGCACGGCCGCCAGGAACGTGTTGCGGGCCAGATCGTCGGGCAGGGCGCTGAACTGCTCGTACGAGCGCAGCGCCTGGTCCTCCAAGGTCAGGACGGCGGCCGGCAGGAGTCCCTCGAGGCCGAGGGCGGCGCGCTCCTGCGCGGTGAACGCGGTGCCGCGGTTGAAGCGCGGGTCCCTCAGCAGGTCCCGCCCCCGGGGCAGCGTGCGCGACAGCGTCGCCATCGGTCTGGATCTCCTTCGGTGGCTCCCGCCCGGGCCCGGGGGAGCCGAGCGCGGCTTGCCTTCCAGGGTGGCCGATCGCCGCGTCCGCGTCGTCGGCCCGGCGGCGTGGTTCGCGCATGCGCTTGCGGGCGCACAGGCCGGCGCGACCACAGCCGGAAGGAGTAGGCGGTGGCTTGTGGCCGCTCGCTCCGATCGCCTAGCCTGCCGGCGATGGGGAGCACCGCCGAGTGGCCTCGTCCGACCGGCACGTCGCCGGCAGGCACAGCGGTCGCCGGCGCCGACCGTGCGAATCCTGCGTCGGCGCGGATGGGCGGCCCGCTGTGGATCGCGCTGCTCGCCGTCGCGTGCTCGGCGTCCGTCATCACGATCGTCGTCCTCGGAACGCGGCTGACGTTCTTCAACGACGACTGGTACTTCCTGCTGCATCGCCCGGGATGGTCGGCCGACACGCTGCTCGCCCCGAGCAACGGGCACCTGAGCGTGCTCGACGTGATCCTCTACAAGGCGCTCACCGCGGGCTTCGGCCTCGGTCACCAGTGGCCCTTCCGGCTGGTGCTCGGCTTGTCGATGGCGTCGCTCGGCGTCGCCGTGTACGTCTGGATCGCAGGCCGGGTGGGGCCGCTGCCCGCGCTGGCGGCGACGGTCCTGGTCCTCTTCCTGGGCACCGCCTGGGAGGACCTGCTGTTCTTCGCGTCGATCAGCCTGGTGGCGGCGCTGGCGACCGGCTTGGGCGCGCTCTGCGCGCTCGACCGCCCAGGGACCGGGCGGGCGCTCACGGCCTGCGTCCTGCTCACCTGCTCGATCGGGTTCTCCGATCTCGGCGTGGTCTTCGTGGCGGCCGCGGCCGTCATGCTGCTCATCGACCGGCGGCCCGAGGCGTGGTGGACCGTCGCCGTCCCGGCCGCCCTGTTCGTCGTCTGGTGGGCGTCCTACGGTCACGACGATCCCTCGCACGTCACCCGGGCGAACCTCGAGCATCTGCCGCGCTACGTCCTGGATTCGGCTTCCATCGGACTCGCGACGCTGACGGGTCTCAATCGCGGCAGTGCGGGCGCGTCGTTCGCGCGTGGGCGCGTCGTCCTGCTGCTGGCGATCCTGCTCATCGTCGTATGGCTCCTCCGCGGCGGGCGCCCAAGCCTGAGGGTGCTCGTGCCGGTCGTCGCGCTGGCGGGCTTCTGGCTCCTGGGCGGGGCCGGCTTCCAGACCGGGCGCGGACCCGAGGCGAGCCGCTATCAGCTCATCGACGCCGTGCTGATCCTTGCGGTGGCGGCCGAGCTGCTGCGTGCCGTGCGACCGCCCCGGGCTGCCGTTGCGGCGGTCGGCGCGCTCGGGGTCGCCTCGCTGGCCTCCAACGCGGACATCATCAGCTACGGCTACTCGGTGATGCGCACGCACTCCGACTACGCCCGCGCCGACGTGGGCGCGCTGATGATCGCTCGCGACCATGTCGATCCACGGTTCTCCCTGACGCCCGCGGTCGCGGGCGACGCGTTCCTGTCGGGCGTGACCGCGGGGCCGCTGTTCGTCGAGAGCGACGCGCACGGAGCCCCCGATGCCGCGTCACCGCGTGAGCTCGTGCGCGGGAGCGTGGCCCAGCGTCGCGCCGCCGACCGCGTGCTGGTGCGCGCCGAGTCGGTCGCGCTCCGTCCGGTCGGCGGGGGGCGGAGCGCCGGTGGCTGCCGGTCGCCGCGCCGGGTCCGGCCCGGCCGGCCGGCCGCTGTCGCGCCGCGCCCCGCGGTGCTCGGCAACGCGGGCCGCACGCCGCTCGTCGTCACCGTCCGACGGTTCGGCGACGCGCAGGCGGCGATCCCGGTCGGCGTCCTGGCGCCTGGGGCGACGGCCCGGCTCTCCACGCCGTCCGACCGCGCGCCGCAGGTCCCTTGGCGCCTCGGGCTGCTGGGCCGGGGAAGCGCGCTCCTGTGCGGCGCGTGACACGCCCGGTGGGCGGGGGAGACGTGGCGGCCCGGGCCCGGAGCCGTAGCCTTCCGCCCCGATGAGCGCCCGGTCGACGAGCTCCACCGCCTACAGCGGCACGCCGCTGCCGCGCAAGCTCGGCCTGCAGCCCGGGACGACCCTGGCCTGGGTGGACGCCCCGGTCGCGCCGGAGGCCCTGCTCGGCCCGCTGCCCGAGAGCGTGCGCGTCCGCGAGTCGCTGCGCGGCCACGCGGACCTCGTCGTCTGCTTCGTCACCGAGCGCGCCGTGCTGGCGCGGCGCGTCGGCGTGCTGCGGCGCGTGGTCGCTCCGGACGGCGCCGCGTGGGTCGCCTGGCCCAAGCGCAGCTCCGGGGTGGCGACCGACGTCACCGAGGACGTCGTCCGCGAGCTCGCGCTGCCGACCGGGCTGGTGGACGTGAAGGTCTGCGCGATCGACGCCACGTGGTCGGGCCTCAAGCTCGTCGTCCGCCGCGAGCTGCGGGGCTCCGGCGCGTGAGCGGCGCGGCGGCGCGCGAGCCGATCTTCCGGCGGGAGGGCGGCGCGTACGTCCCGACGGGCCACGCCCGCGGCCCGTGGGACGCCGGGGCGCAGCACGGCGGCGCGCCGGCCGCGCTCCTGGCCACGGCGCTGCAGCAGGCCGCGCCGGGCATGCGCCTGGCGCGGATCACCTACGAGCTGCTCGGGCCCGTGCCGCTCGCGCCGCTCACCGTCGAGGCGGAGATCGTGCGCCCGGGGCGGCGCTTCCAGCTGCTCGAGGGGCGCCTCGTCACCGGGGGACGTCCCGCGGTCCTGGCCCGGGCGGTCGCGCTGGGCGGCGGCGAGGTCGCGCTGCCCGCGGGCGCGGCGTGGGAGGGGGCGCCGCCCGTCGGCCCCGAGGCGAGCGTGCCCAGGTCGTTCCCCGGGACGGCCGAGGGCGACGAGGGCTTCCACCAGACGGGGATGGCCATCCGCTACGCAAGCGGGTCGATCACCGAGGCCGGCGCGGCGCGGGCCTGGTTCGCTCTGCACCGCCCGCTGGTGGACGACGAGCCCGCCTCGCCGCTCGCGCTGGCCTGCGCCGCCGCCGACTTCGGCAACGGCATCTCGCGCGTCCTGGACTTCGACACGCACCTGTTCGTGAACACCGACCTCACGGTCTCGCTGCTGCGTGAGCCCGAAGGCGGGTGGGTCCTGCTGGACGCCGTCACGCGGCTGGAGCCGACCGGGGTGGGGTGGGCGGCGTCGACGCTGTACGACCGGCGCGGGCCGATCGGCTTCGCCCAGCAGACGCTGTTCGTCGCGGCACGCTGAAGCGCAGCGGCGTCAGCCGCGGGGCGTGACCGCGACCTGCAGCGGGCTCTGGATCTGCTGTGCGCGGCGGGGCCCGTCGGAGGCGCCCGGGGGCTCGAAGAACAGATGGCGCGTCGTCCTCAGGCTGCTGGCGGCGCCGATCGTCGGATCGGTGTTCGGGATCGCCTGCGTGATGCGCGGGCCGCTCGCGCCGTAGGCCGCGCCGTCGCCCGTGCACTGCGTCTCGGCCGGGGTCGCCGGGGTCTTCTGATCGAGGTAGTAGGCCGACGAGGTGAAGCCCGCGACGTTCGTCGTCGTCTCCTGCACCTGGGCCAGGCCGCCCTGGTCGCCGTCGACCGACTCCCAGCTCAGCGCCCCGAGCGCCGGGGAGTCGGGAGCGCCGTCGACCTTCACGCCGTCGGGGTTGAGGTTGTTGCGGTAGGTCATCCCGGAGGCCGCGGGGCTGAAGTCGAAGAAGTCCATGATCCCTGGGATCGCGTGGACGCGCAGGGTGGTCGTGATGTCCTCGCGGCGCTGGTAGAAGACGTGCAGGCGCTCGGTGTACGGCCCGCTGTTGGCGCCGATGTACGCCCGCAGCGCCCGCACCGGGCCGCTCTTGTTGACGATGAACGCGCCTTCGCCGGCCGAGAAGGTGTCCTCGCTGCGGCCGCAGGTGCCCGGGGCGAACAGCGCCTTGTGGCGGTCGAGGATGTCGACCCCGGAGGACCCCTGGGTCCTGAGCTGCAGGCCGTCGTCGACCCAGCGGTCGGAGAAGTGCCGCGTGTAGGCCGCCGTGGTCACCGTGGAGTCCTCGGGGTTCGGGCCGGCCGCGAGCTTGTAGGTCGTCCTGTAGGGCCCGGACTTCAGCCCGAAGCTGTAGGAGACGTAGCTGCGCCCGGCCCCGGGATCCAGGGCGCCGGTCTGGCGGAAGAGGTAGATGAAGGCGGGCAACGGGTTGCCGAGGCTGTCGCCGATGCGGATCTCCTCGCCCGAGCCGGCCACGACGCCGGGCGGCGCGGCGCCCGCCGGCGCCTGCGCGCCACCGTCGAAGCCCATGAAGGCGATCTCGTCGTCCGCGTCGACCTTCGGGTCGGGATCGGTGCCGGCGAAGGTGCCCGGGTCGGTGTAGGTGAGGCTGGTGAGCCCCTTCGCCGGCTGGTTGTAGACCTTGCCGAGGTCGATCTGCGCGCGCTCGTCGACCTGCACCGGGACCTGGGCCCAGGCGTTGCTGAGCCAGCGGAATGCGACGACCTGACCGGGGTCGGCACCGACCAGGCGCGGCGTGGCGGCGCCGGTGAGGACGACGGGGTCCTCGGGCCGCTCGGCGGCGCAGCCCGTCAGCAGGCCTCCTGCGAGCACGGCGACGCAGAGGGCGGAGGGCCGGGGGCGGGGGCGCACGGTTCGAACCTATCCGCGCGCGGCGCGCGGGCACAACCGGGGGAGGAGCCCGCGCCGGCGGGCTCTGGCATCCTCGGTCGGGTGGGAGCACTCGCCGTCGACCTGCGGGGCGTGGTCAAGGCCTACGGCGGCCTGCGCGCCGTGGACGGGCTCGACCTTGCCGTGCCCGAGGGCACGTGCGTCGGC
>JAXDGY010000137.1:0-3865 GCA_034664785.1 Solirubrobacteraceae bacterium | reverse complement strand
CCGGCCTCTGCGACGCGGCCACGACATCACCTACGTGAACAGGCGCACGACCACCGCGACCTCCGGGCTGCAACCGAAATTGTTCTGGCTTCCGTGCGCAGAACAGGGCGGCGACCAGCTCGGCCGGATGCGTGTGCGCTCGTTGGTCTGCCCGGCGCGGCGCGTTTCGGTGACGGTCGGGGTCGTCATGAGTCACGGCCCTTCCAGGTCGCGCGGTTCTCGAGTCGGATCTGGTTTTGGGGCCCGCGCTGCATCGGCGCGGCCAGGCGCCGAGCGACCGCCCGCGGTGCAAACATCTGGCAAACACACCCGACCGAAACGAGCCGAAACGGCCGATCGGGTGCGAGAGCAGAAGTAGTCGCTGTGCAGGCGTTTCACCTACTCACCCGAACCACCGCGAACCCCTCAGGCACCCCTGAAAATCGTGGTGTCCCCGGTTCGAGTCCGGGTCTCGCCATCGGAACTCGGCTGCAAACCGGCGATTGCCAATTCGCGGATGGCCTGCAGCGCTTCGACGATCCTGAGCGCTCGTCGGCAGTGCTGGGGCAGGTCAGGCGCCCTGTTCAAGCTGGACGGCGACTTCGCGCGGGGAGGGCGCATCGGTTGTTGCCGGGCGGCTTGCCGGGCTTGTGGCCCGCCGGGGGAAGATGAACGTCGCGACGAGGAGCCCGAGCGCGAAGATCCCGGCTGCCCACCAGAACGCGGTCGTGTAGCCGTGGAGCGCAGCTGCGTGGGCCAGGCCGGCAGTTCCGGTGTGGCCGGCGGCGTAGCTGGTGACGGCGGAGGCGAAGACGGTGCTGAGCACGGTTGGTCCGACCGACCCACCGATCTGGATCGAGGTGTTGACGAGCGCCCCGGCGATCCCGGCCTCGCTCGGCTTGACGCCAAGGGTGCCGCCGGAGATCGCCGCCGAGAACAGGCTCCCGACGCCGAGTCCGGTGATGATCAGGCCGGGGAGGATCTCGCCGGCGTAGGTCCCGTGCGGACTGAGGCGCGTGAGCAGAACTTGCCCGACGACCGCCAGTGCCGCTCCGGCCATGACCAGCCACTTGCCGCCGATGCGGGGCAGGATCCTGTTCTGCGCCGTGATCGTCGTCAACGCCACGGTCACGGTGAAGGGCAGGAAGCCAAGCCCGGTCTCGATCGGGGTGAAGCCGAGGTTCCCCTGCATGTAGAAGCTGAGGAACAGGTACTGCGCGAAGATGCCCGAGGCGAGCAGGATCAGGACGGCGTACGAGCCGCCGCGCGCGCGGTCCCACACGATGTGGAGCGGCACGAGCGGGTTGGGCACACGACTCTCCACCAGCACGAACGTGGCCAGGAGCACGGCGCTTGCGGCCAGCGCGACGATCGTGACCGTGGCAGACCAGGAGTGCGTCTCGGCGTTCGAGAACCCGTACACGAGCGCGAACAGGCCGGCGGACGCGAGGAGCACTCCGGGGAGGTCGATCGGGGGTCGGGCCGGGGGGCGCGTGTTTCGGAGCATCCCCAGCGCGATGGTCGCGGTCGGGATGGCGATGACGAGGTTCACGTAGAGGCACCAGCGCCAGCCGAGCTCCTGGGTGATGATTCCGCCCAGCAGCAGTCCGGCTGATGCGCCGGAGGCGGTGATCGCGCCGAAGATGCCGAGCGCTTTGGCGCGATCGGGTGAGTCGTGGAAGGTGACGGCGAGAAGTCCGAGGGCTGCGGGGGCGAGCAGGGCGGCGAATACGCCTTGCAGGGCGCGTGCTGCGATCAGCTCGCCGAAGGATCCGGAGAGCCCGCCGATCGCGGAGGCGACGGAGAACCCGATCAGCCCGCCGATGAACGTCCATTTGCGGCCGAACAGATCGCCGAGCTTGCCGCCGAGCAAGAGCAGGCTGCCGAACGACAGCGCGTACGCGGTGATCGCCCACTGGCGCATGTCGGTGTTGAAGTGCAGCACCTTCTGCGCGGTTGGCAGGGCGATGTTCACGATCGTGACGTCGAGCGTCACCATCAGCTGGGCGACGCCCAGCAGCGCCAGGAGGGACCAACGGTTGGGCTCGCGAACGCGTGTCAGGATGCTGCGAGTGGTCATGAGTTCCCTTTGTGGTCGTTCAACGGGCCGGATCGGAATGGTGTGGCGGTGCTTGGGGGCGTCAGGCCGCGACGCGCCCACCGTCGGTCGGTAGGACCGCCCCGTAGATGAAGCGCGCCTCGTCGGAGGCGAGGAAACAGACGGCGCTTCACCGCTGCGCGTCGCGGCCGGTCACGATCACCTCGTCATTGCGTGCCAGGCGCCCCGCGACTGCGCTGCCGATGCCCGACGTACTGCCTGTGACCAGCGCCGTCTTGCCTTCAGGTGTCATCGGGGCCCTGCTCTCTCTGGGTCGAGTTCGGCCGTAGGTTTCTGGATTACATGATCCATCTTGGTAGCGCGAAACTGGCTTGTCAAGGCCAATTTGGTCGTTATAGTCGGACCATGTCTTCTGACATGGCTCCCGTCCGGCCGCGCCTGACGCGCAAGGGAGAGGCGACACGCCGGCGGATCGTCGACGCCGCCGCGGAGCTGATCCACGAGAAGGGCGTCGCGCACACGACGGTCGAGGAGGTGCGGGACGCCGCCAACGCGAGCAGCTCGCAGCTCTACCACTACTTCGACGACAAGCCGGCGCTCGTCCGCGCAGTGATCGAGCGTCAGGCCGACACGATCATCGGCAACCAGGAGCGGTTCGACCTCAGCACCCTCGACGGCCTGCGGGAGTGGCGCGACTTCGTCGTCGAGCATGCGCGCGAAACGGACTGCCGCGGTGGCTGCCCGATCGGCTCACTCGGCGCCGAGGTCGCCGAGACCGAGCCTGAAGCCAGGACGGTCCTCGCCGCGTCCTTCAACCGCTGGGAGGCCAGCATCAGGGCCGGCCTGCTGAAGATGCACGCGCTCGGCCGGCTCGCGCCCGATGCCGACCCACACGAGCTCGCACTCGCCACGCTCGCCGCGCTCCAGGGCGGTCTCCTGCTCGCTCAGATTCAGCGCGACCCCGAACCGCTCGCCGCCGCGCTTGACGCGATGCTCAAACTGATCGCCACCCTCCAGCAACAAGCTTGACCTGAGCCGGGGCTGGAAGTCGCGCACGGCGACCCGCGGTCAAGATCCCCGGCGGTTCAGTCTCGCGCACAACCCCGCGCTCCGCGACCGCGCCGGCGGCGACTTGGACGATCCGCGCGCGCGTGGCGCGTCCCGTCTCGGTAGCCATTGCGTGTCCCTCTTGAAGCGCGCCCAGTCGCTTACGACGCCAGCGCCGTAACTTGGAGTGTCTAAGCCAAACTGGGCCAGGACCAACTGGCTTGTCACGGCCAAATTGGCGCTGAGATGCTGAGCCGGCGGTCGAGCTCGTCGAGGACGTTTTCGACCATTGGATTCAGCTCGTTCGCGATCTTCGCCTGGCTCTGGCCTTCGCGGGTGCGCCGGCCGGCCTCGTTCATCCATCGAAGGGCTGGGTCCTGGCACGCTTGCCGCGCGTAACTGCTTGCCCACTCGTCGACGGGTCGCGGATCGCGGGTTGTCAGGCGGCGATGACGGCGACGCTGACGCGGCCGCCGTCGACGTCGATGACCGTGCCGTTGACGAACTGCGATTCGTCGGAGGCGAGGTATACCGCTGCGTGTGCGATCGCCTCCGGCGTGCCGAACGCCCCGTACGGGGTGCCGTTCATCATTGCGGCGGCGGGATCGTTCTCGATCGGGGCCCGCACGACGCCGGGGGAGATCGCGTTGACACGCACGCCCGGCGACCCGAACTCCGCGGCCCAGGCCCGGGTCAGGGTCTCCATCGCCCCTTTCGTTGATGCGTACAGCGCGCCTACGGGGATTCCCAATCGGGCCACCCAGGAGCCGAGGTTGATGA